>DAIMGZ010000020.1:0-22315 GCA_036723535.1 Gaiellaceae bacterium | reverse complement strand
ACAAGCGGCGCGTGCTCGCGCTCGACGAGCAGCCGGTCGAGAGCTAGGAGGGTTTGGGCGGGAGCGGCTCGCCGGCGACGATCGCCGCGGGCGCGTCCACGGTCAGGTAGCGCCGGAGCGCGTTGTCGGCGATGTGTCTCAGCGCCTCGGCGAAGCCGCCGTCGCGTACGTGTGGACCGTGCACGTCGCTCGCCAGGACGTGCACCAGCCCGAGCTCGAGCAGATGCTCGGCCGCCGTGCTGGCGGCCTGGCCGAGCCGGCCGTCCAGCGACGCCGAAGTGATCTGCACGAGCGCTCCGTCCCCGACCACCGCCTCGAGGCGGTCCGGCCGATCCTGGACTTCCGGATTCCGCTCCGGATGAGCGAGCATCGCCGTCATCCCCAGCCGGCGCAGGTGGGTCAGCGCGGCCGGCAGGCTCTGGGGCCAGCCGCGATAGGGAAACTCGACCAGGACGTATTTGCCCGACTGGGCGATGCTGAGCCGCGCCAGATCGTCGGGCGGGATCTCCCACAGCATCGAGAGGTCGATCTCGGCGCCGTGCAGTACCTCGACGGCGATCCGCTCGGCCGCAAGATGGCGCCGCAGCTCCGCGACGCCGAACTCCATCTGGCTCGCACGGGTCGGGTAGTCGGCACGTACGTGCGGAGTCGCCGCGATCGCGGTCACGCCTTCCGCGGCCGCGCGCAATGCGATCTCGCGCGAGTCCTGCAAGGAGCGGGCCCCGTCGTCGAGGCCGGGGAGAATGTGGGAATGGAGGTCGATCACGTCGAGGACGGCCGGCTTGCGCTAGAGATGTCCGAATGATCGCGCGCATCGCGCTGCTCGTGTCGGCGACCCTCCTGCTGGGAGGCTCCGCCGCCGCGCGCGAGCCCGTTCCGGCAATCAGCGTGCAGTTCCACTGCAATTGGGACTACTACACGGACGGCACGCGCGCCAAGGTCGTCGATCGTCTCGTGGGCGCCGGGTTGAGCTGGGTGCGCATCGACGTCAGCTGGCGCGGCCTGGAGCCTCGCCGCGCGAAGTTCTCCGTGCGCTACGGGAATCGGTTCGAGCGCTGCGTCGCACTCGCGAAGCAGCGAGGGCTGCGCGTCCTCGTCACGCTCGGCTGGACGCCCAAGTGGGCGAACGGCGGCCGCAAGACGAACGTGCCGCCGCGGCGCGCCTCCGACTACGCCGCCATCGCGACGCGGCTGGCCACGCGGCTCCGAGGGCGCGTCGACGCCTGGGAGGTGTGGAACGAGCCGAACCTGACCGCCGGCTGGACGGGCTCTCTCCGGAGGCGTACGCACGGTTGCTCCAAGCGGCCTATACGGCGTTCAAGCGGGGCGACCCGCAGGCGCTCGTCGTCCTCGGCGGCACCTCGGGCAACGACGACAAGTTCATCGGGCGGGTCTACGCCGCCGGCGCGCGCGCAGCCTTCGACGTCGTCGCCACGCACCCGTACCAGGGGGTCGCCGACGCGCCGCCGGAGCGTTCGGACGACGGGAACCGGTGGTGGGTGACCCACGTCGACGCCGTCCGTGCGCTGATGGTGGCAAACGGGGACGGGGCGAAGCCGATCTGGTTCACGGAGACCGGCTGGTCGGCCCACGCCAACGCGCCCGGGACGCCGTCGTACCGGCTCGGGGTCACGGAGGCCCAGCAGGCGGACTACGCCGCCAGGCTGATCCGGCTGGTGCGCGCGACGTATCCCTATGTAACGCAGGTCTTCTGGTACGACGAGCGCACGCGCCCGGCCGAGCGCGACATCCACCTCCGCGGCTTCGGCCTCCTCCGCGCCGACCTGAGCCCGCGGCCGGTCCTGTTCGCGCTGCGCGACGCCTGAGCTCATCCGACCAGCGCCCGGAGGATCGGCACCGCGACGCGGGTCGCGCCCTCCCGGTCGGCGACGAGGTAGTGATGGTGCAGGCCCGGCGTGCAGTTGACCTCGAGCACGACGCCGCCGCTCTCAGCGAGGGACCGGTCGAGCGTGGGGGCGATCACGTCGACTCCCGCCAGACGGAGCCCGACGACGCGGGCAGCGGCCGCGGCCTCCGCCGCGAGCTCCGGAGAGGTGTCCCGAACGGTCGCGTTCTCGCCGGCCCGGTTCTGGTTCGTGACGGTCTTGACGGCGACACGTTCCCCGTCGGCGGGGACGGAGCGTGGCGACCGGCCCGCGGCCTGCAGCGTGTAGACGAAGTCGAGATCGGGTCGGACGAGCGACAGCCCGTCCTCCCCGGCCGCCTCGAGCCGCCGCCGATTCTCCTGGGCGACCAGCTCGACGATCGTCGAGCGCCCGTCTCCGGTGACGGCAGGCCGGCCGCGGCGCACGACGTCGAGCAGCTGCCCGTCGAGCAAGAGGAAGCGATAGACCTCGCCCGGGACCGCGCGCTCGACCAGGACGCGCGGGCCGTACCGCCGGGCGGCGGCCCGGGCGACGGCAAGCTGTCCGGCCGTCCGCACGCTCCCCGTCACGCCGGCGCCGATTCCCGTCCCGTCCGCCGGCTTGACCACCACGGCGCCTTCGCGTAGGAGGGCATCGGCATCGCCTGCCTCGACGTGCTCGGGCACCGGCAGGCCTTCGGCGGTCAACAGCCGGTGGACGAGCGTCTTGTCGAAGGAGAGCGTGATCGCAGCCTGGCTGTCGATGTCGACGAGCTCTTGCCGCACCCGTGTGGCCCGGCCTTCCAGGCGCAGCTCGAGGAACCCGCTGCCGAGATCCCGAACGGTCGCGCCGACCTCACTCGCCGCCTCGTCCCACAACCGGCGGTAGATGGGCTCGCGCGCGCCGCGAAGCCGCTCGGCTTCGGCATTGAGGCTGCGGAAGCGCCACGCGACGCGCGGCCCGAGCGCCCGTACGACTTCCGCCCGCACGCGCAGGTCGCCGAGGGTCTTCACAGGTCGGGGTGCGAGGTAGGGGCAAACTCGTGCGGCACCGGCACGTCCGGTGGACGGCGCACGAGTTCCATCATCCCGCGCAGGTCGTCCGGGAAGAACAGCCGCTCGAAGGCCACGAGCACGAGCAAGTACGCGAGCGCACCGACGAACAGCGAGAGGAGCGGCACGCCGACCAAGGCGACCATCACCCCCGCCGCGACCGCGCTCGCGATCGCCGGGCCTACGAGCATGCGCGTCCAGTGGACCCCGCCCACCGCGCTCGAACAGGCGATGAGCAGGGGAGCGGCGACGAGCACCTGCGAGATCGACGTGCCGCCGGCGGCGCCGTTGAGGGAGAAGGCAGGGATGAGCACGAGATTCCCGAGGATGTTCTCGATCGCCGCGACCCCCATGATCACGGTCAGGATCCGCTGTCGATGCTGGCTCGCAAGCAGAAGGCCGGACAGGTAGGCGACGCCGTAGAACCCGATCGCCGGACCGAGCAGGCGCAGTGCGCCGACGGCCTGGTCGTAGCCCGACCCGTAGAAGAGATGGATCGCGGGGCGGGCGAGCACCGACGAGGCGACCCCGACGGGGAACGAGATCGCGGCGACCAGCTTGATCGAGCGCTCGAAGACCCGGGAGAGCGCCGCGTGGTCGAGCCGCGAGTAGACCGGGTAGAACGCCGCGCCGGAGGCCCAGCCGAGGAAGAGGGTCGCCTCGAAGACCCGGTAGGCCGCGCCGTAGTTTCCGACGACGGCCTTCGGCTCGTAGACGGCGAGCATGGCGGTGTCGACGCGGAACAGGACGGTGCCGAAGACGCCTGCGAGGCCGAGCGGAATCGCCATTCGCATGAGCGCGGCCCAGATCCGCGGCTCGATGCGCAGGCTGGGACGAACCACGTACCGGAGCATCAGTCCGAGCGCGATCAGGAACGCGAGGACGGCCCCGCCGAGATAGATCGCGGCGACCGTGACGACTCCGGCGCCGGACAAGAGCGCAGCGACCGCGATCGCGTTCCCGACGAGACGCTGCGTGATCAAGACGATCGGGATGTAGACGAAGCTCTCGTGGGCCTCGAAGACGGCGAAGCACGTCCCTCGGAGCAGCTCGGCGACGACCGCGACCCCGAGCAGCGCGACAACCGCACGCGTCTGGGCGTCCTTCCCGCCGACGACGACGATCGCCACGGCGAGCGCGAGCGCGGGGACAGCGAGCACGAGTTGCAGCGCGAGGTTGTTGACGAAGTAGCGATGCACCTGAGCGCGGTCGCGGGCGACCTCCCGGACGAGGACGGTGTTCTGGCCGAAGTCGGCGAGCACGGTCACGAGCGTCACCAGCGAGAGCGCGAACGTGAAGACGCCGAACTGCGCGTCCCCGAGCTTCCGCGCCATGACGACGAAGAGCGCGATCGTGGCGACCTTCGAGCCGAGATCCCCGGCCGCGCGGTACAGCGTGTTGGCCGCGATCCGCCGCGCGCCGGCGCCCTCCGTCACGCGCCCGGCACCCGTAGGAGTCGCTTCAACGCTTGCTTGGATCTCGGGCCCAGGCGCTGCGCCGCGGCACGCCGCAGATCGCCCCGCAGCACGCGCAGCCGCGTCGCGCCGTACCCACTGCCACGGGGGACGAGCACCGTCCACTCGAGCAGCTCCCGCTCGTCGGTGAAGCGGTCCTTGAAGTCCTGCTCGCCGGCGCCGAGGTCGATGGCGGTCTCGTCGAGCTCGAACGCATGCTCGATCTCCTTCAGGATCAGCTGCTTCGACGGCTCGAGCGCCGCCCAGGCGTCGTCGAAGCCGCCGAGCCACGAAGAGACCAGGCCTCCTGCCGCGACGAACAGCTCGCAGGCGATCGTTCGACCGTCGACGTCGACCGACCGCAGCCGGATCCTCCCCGACGGCGCGAGCTCTCGCACGGCGTCGTGGAGCATGCGCTCGATCCCCTCGTCGACGACGGCCGAGCCGCCCCGCGCCGCCCAGCGCGCGTGGTGGAGGGCGATGAACGACGCGACGTCCCGCTCGATCTCGGCGGGCTCGGTGGCCAGACGGTAGACCGCGCCCTGCTCCTCGAGCCGTCTCCCGAGGCGGCGCGTGTTCTTGCGGAACTTTGGGTTCAGCGTCGCGAGCCAGTCGTCGAAGCTCCGGCCTGCGACGTCGACGCGAGGCGCGAGCACGGTGCGCTCCACGTGGAGCCAGGGCCGTTTGCCGGACCAGGCGAAGGCGAGCGCCGCGGGCCAGCGTGCGCTCGCGGGCACGCCCTCGAGCCGGAGCAGCCTAGTGTGCAGCGTCTCGGCTACGACTGCCGCGACCTCGTCCTCGCGCCCCGCGCGCGCGAGCGGCTGGCCCCCGGCCGACGCGCGCGCGCCGAGCAGGCGAAGCTCGCCTCCCGTCGAGAAGAACGGCGCGAGCCCGGCGAGCTCCGCGCCGTCGTGTACGGCGACGACCTGGAGGCGCGCATCCGGTGGAGCCGCGTTGCGCCACCACGCCAGAAGCCACCCCGGCGCCGAATAGGGCGACGCCGAGCCCAGCGCCAGATCGTCCCAGGCAGCCCGGAGCTGCTCGAGCCGGGCGAGGTCTTCGACGAGCTCGCCGCGCACGCTCAGCTCAGTCTAAGGTGGGTCGAGTGCTCGAGGCCCGGCTCACGCGCGACCTGGCGGCGCTCGCGCCCGAGTGGGACGAGCTCGCGGATCGGACTCGGGCGATGCCGTTCGTCCGGCCCGGCTGGTGCGAGGCGTGGTGGAGCGCCTTCGGCGCGGGGCAGCTCGAGCTCCTGACGGTCCGGGAGGACGGCCGCCTCTGCGGGGTGCTCCCGCTCGAGCGGAACCGCGGCTCGGTCCGCTCGCCGACCAACTGGGAGTCGCCCGACTTCGCGTTCCTCGCCGACGGCCCCGAGCCGCGCCGCGAGCTCGCGCGCGGGTTGCTCGCGCACGCGGGCCGCTCCGCCTCGATCCAGTTCCTTGCCGCCGACGGGGATGACCTGCAGGCGTGTCGCGCGGCCGCGGGCGAACGACGCTTCCGCACGCTCGAGCGCACCCTCGAGCGCTCGCCCTACCTCGTCCTGGAGGGCGACTTCGAGACGTACTTCCGCAGCCGCGGCAAGAACCTCGTCGACTCGGTCCGCCGGCGACGGCGGCGGCTCGCCGAGGAGGGCGTCGTCGAGTTCGAGGTTGTCGACGGACGCGAGCGGCGCGAAGAGCTCCTCCGGGAGGGCTATGCGCTCGAGGGCTCGGGCTGGAAGCAGGACACGGCAATCGACGCCCGCGACGACGCGCGCCGGTTCTACGACGCGGTCACGGCGTGGGCGGCGGACCGCGGCATCCTGCGGCTCGCGTTCCTCCGGCTCGACGGTCGCGCGGTTGCGTTCCAGCTCGCCCTGGAGGAGCACGGCGTCTTCTACTACTACAAGGCGGGCTACGACCCTGCGTATCACCGCTTCTCGCCCGGGAAGCTGCTGATCGGCTCCCTGCTCGAGCGCGCCTTCGAGCAGGGTCTCGAACGGGTCGAGCTGCTGGGCGCGGACGAGCCCTGGAAGCTCGAGTGGATGGACGCGGTGCGCGAACGGCGCCTCTTCCAGGCCTACTCGCCGTCGGCCGCCGGCCTCGCCGCGTGGGCCGCCGAGGCGTGGGGCCGCCCCGCCGCCCGGCGGCTGCGCGTCAGGCGGGCGCTCCAGCTCGTGCGCCGCTAGGCCGGCCGGGGCGGGCGCAGGTTCTCCTTCGCGAACGCGTCCGAGTGGAGGCCCCGACGGTAGATCTCCACGCGGAGAACCTCCTCCAGGCGGACGTTGCAGAGCTTGACCCTCGGGCCGAAGTGGTCGAGGAAGGCGAACTGGCTCGACTTGATCGGCGCCTCGAACACGAGGATGTCGAGGCCGAATGCGTCGGCGAACTGGTCGGCGACCGCGCCGTTCAGGTTTCCCTGCTCGTCGAAGGTGCCGACCCCCTGAGCGCTCTCGCGCGCCTCGACCACGAGCTCGACGGCGCCCGCGTCGAGCCAGGCCCGGCCCTGCTCGATCAGCTTCTCGACCTCGTCCGAGCTGAACGCGCCGGTGTGCTTCTTGCCGAGCTCGAACTGCACGTCCAGCCCGCGCTCCCGGGCCTTGGCCACGACCGCGGCCGGCTCGAGTGTCATGTCCGTGAAGCCCTCGCCGCACTCGATGCGATCGAACCCGAGACCGGCGCACAGGTCGAGATAGGCGTCCAGACGTCCTTGCGCGACAGCGACCTCGAACGGGCCTCCGCCGGTCGTCGTCGAGACTCCGAGCCGCTTCGCCGAGGCCATCTTCTTCCGCGTCGCGCGCTCGCCGGCGACCATCCAGCAGGCCATCGAGACCTTGAGGATCGAGATCAGGTGCGCGCTCTGCTCGAGGTGGCTCTCGAGGGTGACGGGGTCGTAACCGGGGTCGAACGGGCTGATCGCGGGTGCGAGGTCGGGCACGCCGATAGAGCGAAGGTACTCGGCCGTCGAGAGTGTCCCGCTCGGGGTCGTCACCGCGCTCGCATCGTAGTTACGGCCGGAGACGGGAAAGCACGCGGCGGGTCTTCGCGGATCCCATCTGCGCGCACATCGCCGCGAACGGCTTCGGATCGTCCCGCGCGAACCACGCGGCCTCCTCGACGCCGCGGAACGAGCGCGCCCACTCGCGCCACGTCAGCTTGCCGTCCGCGACGTACTTGCGCGACGACGTGAGGTCGAGGTTCTCGACGACCCAGCGGCGGCCGTCGTGCGCCTCGTCGCGCGGCACCGATTGGCCCGTCAGGTCGAGGTAGAGCGCCCGCACGACGTCCATCCCGCCCCTCCCGACGAAGAGCCGGAACGTCGCGCCGACCCGCGGATTGACGTCGAGGAGCTTGTACGTGTCGTCGCGGGCGTCGTAGCGCCAGCCGATGTCGAGGATGCCGCGGTAGCCGACCTCGCGCATCAAGCTCGTCGTCTGCTCCAGCACGCGCTCGTTCCGTTCGACCACCCCGAGCGACGTCAGGCCGGTGTAGGGCGGGAACTGGCGCAGCTTTCGGGCCGTGACGCCGAAACGGCACTCCGACTGCTCGTCGAAGTACCCGTCGAACATCCACACCGTCTCGGGCCCGCCCGGGATGTACTCCTGGAGCATCAGGTTGGGATCGTCGGGATCCTCGAGCCGGTCGTAGGCGCTGAGAAGCTCGTCCTTGCTCTCGACGATCGCGATCCGCGTGCCGGTGCGGTCGGCCAGCGCCCACGAGTCGATTCCCTTGATCACGAGCGGGTAGCGCGTCTCGTCGGCCAGCGCCTCGACCTCCGCGCGCGAGGTCGGGAAGGTCGTGTGCGGCGTCGGCACGCCCAGGCTGCGGCATAGCTCGTCCATCCCCTGCTTCGAGTAGAGCTTCGCCGCGAGACCCGGCGGTTGGCGCGGAAAGAGGAACCACTCGCGCAGCTCCTCCCCGTGCTCGGCGACGAGGACGCTGGAGACGTCGTCGGTGGGGATCAGGATCGCGCGGCCGAGCCGTGTACCGAGGCGCTTCAGAAACTCGAGCGCCTCGCCGCCCGCGCCGGTGAAGGCCAACGGCTCGACGTCGTAGCGCGACGACGCAGCGGGCACGTCCAGCGAGTCGTGGCAGCAGCGGACGCTGACGCCGAGGCGGCCCAGGCTCCTTGCGATGCCAAGCCCCTGATGGTCGAAGTGCTCGGGAACGAGCTTTGCGACGACGACCGGCGTCGACGAGTCGGCGATCTTCACGCGCTCTCGGCGACCAGCTCGCCGTCGGCGAACACGAACGTCCGGCGCAGGTCGTCGACGTGCGCAAGCACGAACTCGAGATCGTCTTCCTGGCCGGTCCGGCGCAGGTACTCGACGCTGTTCGAGCCGAGGAACGCGTCGGCGGGCTGCCCACTCCAGCGCTCGACGATCGCCTCCGTGTCCGGCGTCTCGGGCTCGAAGCCCGCCCGCACCAGGCCCGCTGCGATCCACGCGCAGCAGAGCTGGTCCTCTTCCCTGAACTCGTTCCTGGCCCCCGCCCCGATCAGCGCGACCGAGGCCTCGCCGCCGGCGAGGCGCTCGACCTGGGCCGACCAGTTTCGCAGCGAGGCCGCGTAGATCGCGACGGCCCCGCGCGCCTCCCAGAGGAGCCTCGTCCCGGACGTGGACAGCAGGATCAGCGGCCGCCCGGGCTCGTCACGCTCGGCGAGCGCGGCCGGGCTGTTGTTCAGGTCGAACCCGTACGGGACGCTGCCGCCGAGCTCTCCCACGAGCAACGGCTCCGGCAGACGCGCCGCCAACGGCACGGCGACCTCGAGTGAAGGCACCGGATAGCAGCGGTACCCGCGCTCGATCGCCGTTTGGGCGGTGGTCGTCGCGCGGATCACGTCGATCGCGACGATCGCGTGACCGTCCCGGTACTCCCGTGCGCGTTCCGGAAAGCAATCGACGACCACCTTCGGCATCGCGAGACCGTAGCCGAGGGCCCGGCGACGCCGCGATTATGCTGCGGCGCGGTGCGAATCTCCGTCCTGATCCCGACGCTGCGCCGCCAAGAGCCGCTGCGCGAGACGCTCGAAAGCGTGCTCGGCACGGATCCCCCTCCGGCCGAGATCGTCGTCATCGACGGCGACCCCGAGCGCTCGGCCGAGAGCCTGGTAGCCGGGTTCCGCCGGGACAACGGGCCGGCGCTCGTCTACCTTCCCGGGGAGCCGAGCGTCACCCGGCAGCGCAACCTGGGCATGGATACGGCCACGGGAGACGTGTTCGTTTTCCTCGACGACGACGTGAGCGTCCGGCCGGACCTGTTCGCGGTGCTCGCCCGTGCGTTCGAGGACGGCTCCGTCGTCGGCGCAACCGGCCCGATCGTCGAGCAGGCCGCACACAAGATCGGCGGCCAGCGCTCGCTCATTCGCCGAATCCTGTTCGCAGGCGTCTCCGAGGGATCGTTTGCCGACTTCGGCTATCCCCGCTACGTCGTCAACGAGAAGGTCGAGCGCGACGTCGAGTTCATGCCCGGCTGCCTGATGAGCGTTCGCCGGGACCTCGGCCGGACAATCCGGTTCGACGAGACCCTGACCGGCTACGCGCTCGCCGAGGACGAAGACTTCTCCTACCGCGCGTCTCGCCACGGACGCATTCGGTTCCTCCCCGACGCGGAGGTGGAGCACAAGAAGACCGGCTTCACGACGGCGAACGCCCGCGAGCTCGGCCGCAAGGTCGTCATCAACCGCGCGTATCTCTTCCGTAAGAACTTCGATCCTCGGCTCTGGACGAGGCTCCAGTTCGCCTTCCTGATCGGGATGCTGCTCACACACCGCGTGGTGAACCGCGAATGGGCGTCCGCTCGGGGGATCCTGGACGGGATCGTGATGGCGTGGCGGGCGTGAAGCCGCTCACGATCGCTTTCGTGTCCTCACACGCCCGTAACGGAGGCTCAGAGCGCTACCTCGAGACTCTGCTCGGCCTCCTCGACCCGACCTGGCCGAAGCAGGCGATCTGCCTCGAGCGCGGCCCGCTCGCCGACCGGCTCGTGGCCGCAGGGATCCCGACCGCCGTCGTCGAGACGAGCGGCAGCCCGCAGAGGATCCTCGCCGCCGGCTGGCGACTGCGCAGGCTCCTACGCCGCATGCGGCCGGACGTCGTGCATGCCAACGGCGTGAAGGCCGCGCTCGTGTCGGTGCTCGCCGCCGCCGGAACTCGGATCCCGGTCGTCTGGGTCAAGCACGACTTCAGCTGGGACCGCGCGCTCGGCAACGCGATCGCCGGGCGCTGCCGCCTCGTCGTCGGCGTCAGCGAGGCGGTGACTGCTTCGCTCCGCGACCGCAGCCGAGTGCGCGTCGTGCCCACCGGCATTGCCGAGGTTGATCCCGGCGGCCCGGTCGCCGAGCTCGAACTGCCCGCCGGAGTGGACGTGGTCGGCGTCTTTGCCTACCTCCATCCGCGGAAGGGTCAGGCGGAGCTCGTCGAGGCGGCGGCGCAGGTGCTCGAACGACGTCCGGGCACGCAGTTCCTGGTCGTCGGAGGCGACGCACCGGAGGCACTCGACTACGCCGCGGCGGTACGCGCACGCGTCGACGAGCTCGGAATCTCCGCTGCGGTCACGTTCCTCGGCCATCGCGAGGACGCGGCCGAGCTGATGCGGGCCTGTGATCTGATCGTCATCCCGACCGTCGAGCCCGGCGAGGGGTTCGGCCTGGTCGCGCTGGAGGCGTTCTCGCTGGGCACCCCCGTGGTCGGGTACGCGGCCGGCGCGCTGCCGGAGGTTACCGGCGACTGCGCACTGCTCGTGCCGGCAGGAGACCACGCGGGGCTCGCCGACGCCATCGTCCGCGTCCTCGAGGATGCCGGGCTGCGGGCGAGGCTCGTGGAGTGCGGACGCACTCGGGTTCGAGAGCGGTACGGGCTCGAGCGGTGGGCCGAACAGCTCGCGGACTGCTACAAGGACGCCGCGTGAACGAGCGAGTCGATCCGCTGTGGTCTGCGCTGGCGCTCTTGATCGCTGCGGCGGCGATGGCCGGGATCAGCCTGATCACCGGTGCCGGTCTTATCCACGTCTCCACAACGCTGAACAAGCCTGCTCCGGTCGTCTTGCTCGTGCTCGTGCTGCTCCCGACCGTTGCGCTCGCTACGTTCTCGTCGCCACGGATCGCCGTCGCAGCGGTCTTCGCCGCGTTCATCGCCGGACCCAGCCCAACGAAGGCCGCGATCTTCTTCTTCGCGGCGCTGGTCGTGCTGAGCCGGATCGCGGTCGGCAAGACGCCGGTCGCCTGGTCGCCGACGCTCTGGTGGGCCGTCGCGCTCTTCAGCTGGACGATCTTCGCGCTGGGCTCGTCGATCGAACCGGTGCTCGCGACCAAGAGCGTCGCCGTCCTGTTCGCCGGGATCCTGTTCGCGACCGTCGTCCTCGCCGCCTGCCGGACGATGAACGACGTCCGCTGGATTCTCGGCGCGTTCGTCGTGCTCTCGACGATCCTCGTCGCCAAGGCGCTCACCCACGCCGGCCAGCTCCAGGCCATCGGCGCAGGAACGCAGGTCAACAACAGGCTTCAAGGAGACTTCGGATCGCCGAACCAGCTCGGCTCGTTCTGCGACCTCGGGGCGTTCGTCGCTGTCGGGCTCGCGTTCGGCGCCCGTTCGCGGCTCGCGCGCTTCGCCGCCACCCTTGCTTTCGGGATCCTCCTCACGGGCCTGACCTTCTCCCTCTCGCGCGGCGCCTGGATTGGCGCCGTCCTCGCGCTCGTGTACCTGCTGTTCGCGCTGCGCGAGGCGCGCGCCGTGGCGATCGCGATCGGTGTCCCGATGATCGTCGTGGCCTGGCTGATCGGCTCGTTCGCGCCGGGGAACACCCAGATCCAGGTGATCACGAAGCGCGTGGGCGCGCTGACCTTCGCGAGCCCGTACGACGACCGCCGTCAGATCTGGGCCGAGGCGATCCGCGAGATGAAGGCGAAGCCATGGCTCGGGTACGGGCCTGGCGACTTCCCCGTCAGCAGCCTGCGGACGGGCTCCGACACGAGTTCCGTCTACGCGCTGCACGCGCACAACCTTTGGTTGACCTGGGGCGCCGAGACGGGCATTCCCGCGGTCGCGATCATCGTCGGGCTCACGGCCGCGGTCGGATTCGCCGCGCGCCGGGCTACGCGGGGAGCCAACAACCGGGGGGACCGGGAAGATCGCGCGATCGTCGTCGGAGTGACCGCTGCGCTGATCACCGTCCTGGGCCAGGGACTCGTCGACTACACGCTCCGAAACGTCGTCATCTTCACGGCGTTATGGGGTCTGATCGGGGCACTCCTCGTCGCGCGCCGCGAGGCGTACCACGTCCTCGAGACCCCGGAGTCGGCGGAACCCGTGCGAGCGCCACACCGGATCCTGGAGCAGACGCGCGCCGGGTTGATCCCGCGAGCTCGCGTCGAGCACGTCGCCGAGACGAACGGCGATCCACATGGCGACTACGATCCGCGTGACTTGCCCGAAAAGCACGACGAACGACTCGAGCGGAGGCTTGCCGAGCAGTCGGAGGCCCTGCAAGCGCGTCGCAGCCGGCTAAGGCAGCTTCGCGACGCGCTGACCGAGCGGGAGCGGGAGATCGAAGGGCGCGACCAGACCCTCGCGCGGCAGGCGGCGGAGGTGGAACGCGAGCGCGGCCGGCACGAGGAGATTGCTGCGCGACTGACTGAGGTCGAGGCGCGTGAGGCTTCTGTCACGCAACGGGAGCGGCAGCTCGCGGAGCGCGCCGAGCGACTCGACTCGCGCGTACGAGACCTCGCAGCACGGGTCCGAGAGCTGGACGCGCGCGCCGCGGACCGGCCTGAGCCCTAGCCTGGATGGCACGCGTCGCGCTCGTGTGCGAGCCGCCGCACGGCGGGGTCGCCGAGCATGTCCTCCAACTCGCCCTCGGGCTTCCCGAGCACGGGCACGAGGCCGTCGTCTTCGGGCCGCGAGAGTTCGAGCCCGCCCCCCGGCTAGCCGCGGCAGGCCTGCAGTTCCGTGTCGTCGGCCTCCGGCGCGACTACGCGCACCCGCACCGCGACCTGGCCGTGATCGCGCCGCTTTCCAGGGAGCTCCGCGCCGACGGCTTCGCGCTCGTGCACGCGCATTCCGCAAAGGCCGGAGTCCTCGGGAGGCTCGCGGCGCGGACACTGCGCCTGCCCTCCGTCTACACGCCGCACGGCCTTCCCTTCGTCGGAGACGTGTCCTCCGCCCGGAAGCGCTTCGCGAAGACCGTCGAGCGGTGGCTCGCGCCCGGGACGGCGGCCATCATCTGCGTCTGCGAGGCCGAGCGCCGCGTCGCGGTCGAGCATCGCCTGTCGCCCGGCCATCTCGCGGTCGTGCACAACGGGTGTCCGCCGGAACGCGGTCTTGCTCCCGATGCGGAGCTCGCCGCTCTGCGTGGCGAAGGCTTCGCTGTCGGCGCCATCAGCGTCCTGCGCCGTGAGAAGGGGCTGGACGTCCTCGTGCGCGCCGCGCCGCGCATCCTCGCCGCCGTGCCGCAGGCCCGCGTGGCTGTGATTGGGGACGGACCGGAGCGCGAGTCCCTCGAGCGCACGGCTCGAGACCTTGGGCTCGACGCAGAGGACCGGTTCGCCTTCTTCCCGTTCGCGCCCCCGTCCGAGCGGTATCTGCACGCGCTCGACATTCTGGTCGCGCCGTCGGTGTGGGACGCGTTCCCGATCGGACTGCTCGAGGCGCAAGCCTGCGGCGTTCCGCAGGTCGCGAGCGCCGTTGGGGGGATACCGGAGGCCGTCGTTCCCGAAACGGGGATTATCGTCCACCCTGGCGACCCCGATCGACTCGCAGCCGCCGCCGTCGAGCTGTTGCGGGATCCCCCACGCCGCGAGGCCATGGCCGCCGCGTCCCGGGCGCGCCACGCCGAGCTCTTCACGGTCGAGCGGATGGTCGCTGGAACCGCGGCTGTCTACGACAGCGTGCTCGAGCGAGCTTGACCGTCGATGGGCGCGAAGCGGAGGATGTCTCGTATCTGCGTGCAGGGATCCTTCGTTCAATGAGTGTGTTTCGTAGGGGCCGACGGCTCGCCGTCCTTTCCGTGGTCGTGCTCGCGCTCGGCCATGGTGCTGCGTCCTCGCTCGCGGCTAGCTCCCACCAAGGGGCCGCAGCCGCCACGAATCTGATCCCCAACGGCGACTTCGAACAGGGCACGACGGGCTGGAGCGCATACCACGGCTCGCTCGCAGCGACGACCGACGGCGTCGTCGGTCCCGGAGCCGCGAAGGTGATCCTGACCTCGCCCAACACCGATTACTCGATCGTGCGCTGGCCGCGCCCGGTGACGTCCACGACCGCCGGCACGGCGTACAGCGGCACCGGCTGGGTACGCAGCGATCTGCCCGGAGCGAGCGTCTGCCTCTGGATCCGCGAGTGGTCGTCTGCGAACGCAGTCGCCGGCTCTGCAAAGACATGCATCACCGCAGGCAGCGCCTGGCAGAAGTTCACGACCCTGAGCTACACGACGCTTCAGAGCGGCGGCTCGCTCGAGCTCTTCGTCTACCAGGTCGGCACGCCGGCAAGCTCCAGCTTCGAAGTCGACGGGCTGGAGCTGACGACCGGTGCTCCGCCGCCGCCTCCACCTCCACCTCCGCCGCCTTCGAACAATCTGATCCCCAACGGCGACTTCGAACAGGGCACGACGGGCTGGAGCGCATATCACGGCTCGCTCGCAGCGACGACGGACGGCGTCGTCGGTCCCGGAGCCGCGAAGGTGATCCTGACCTCGCCCAACACCGATTACTCGATCGTGCGCTGGCCGCGCCCGGTGACGTCCACGACCGCCGGCACGGCGTACAGCGGCACCGGCTGGGTACGCAGCGATCTGCCCGGAGCGAGCGTCTGCCTCTGGATCCGCGAGTGGTCGTCTGCGAACGCAGTCGCCGGCTCTGCAAAGACATGCATCACCGCAGGCAGCGCCTGGCAGAAGTTCACGACCCTGAGCTACACGACGCTTCAGAGCGGCGGCTCGCTCGAGCTCTTCGTCTACCAGGTCGGCACGCCGGCAAGCTCCAGCTTCGAAGTCGACGGGCTATCCCTCACGGCAGGCACGCCGGACACGACTCCGCCGGACACGACCATCACGAGCGGCCCCTCCGGGACGACGACGAGCACGACCGCGACCTTCAGCTTCGCCTCGACGGAAGCCGGCTCGACCTTCCAATGCGCGCTCGACACAGCCGCCTTCGCGGGCTGTACGTCCCCGATGACGTACTCGAGCCTCGCACCAGGATCGCACACGTTCCAGGTGAAAGCCGCGGATCCCGCCGGGAACGTCGACTCGACGCCGGCCAGCGCGACCTGGACGATCTCGAATCCGGCCCCGACGGATCCGGTCATGCTCGCATCCGGCGACATCGCCGCCTGCACCTCCGACGCGGACGAGGCCACGGCGAAGCTCCTCACGCCCTACCCGGGCGCCACGATCGTCCCGCTCGGCGACAACGCCTACGAGAACGGCACCGTGGACGAATACACGAATTGCTACGGCCCGAACTGGGGCGCGTACAAGGCGGCGTCGAGGCCGACGCCCGGCAACCACGATTACATGACGACGGGTGCCGCCGGCTACTACGGCTTCTTCGGTTCGCTCGCCGGTGACTCGTCCAAGGGCTACTACAGCTACGACCTCGGGTCGTGGCACGTCGTCGTCCTGAACTCGAACTGCGTCCAGGTCGGTGGTTGCTGGGCAGGCTCGCCGCAGGAGACATGGCTCCGCTCGGATCTGGCGGCGCACCCGAGCTCCTGCAAGCTGGCGTACTGGCACGAGCCGCTCTTCACGTCGGGCGGCGTCGGGGCGAACGGCGGCATGAAGTCGTTCTGGCAGGACTTGTACGACTACCGGGCCGACCTCGTCCTGAACGGCCATGCGCACATGTATGAGCGCTTCGCACAGCAGGACGCGAAGGCGGTGGCGACAGCTGCCGGGATCCGGGAGTTCGTCGTCGGCACGGGTGGCAAGGGCCTGTATGGGCTCGGGGCCACTGCCGCGAACAGCCAGGTGCTGAACAACACCACGTTCGGCGTGCTCAAGCTCGTCCTGCACCCGTCGAGCTACGACTGGACGTTCATACCGATCCCGGGGCAGACGTTCACGGACTCCGGGACCGACGCTTGTCACGGCGGCGCGCCCACCGGCGCCGCGAAGCAGGCCGCAACCGACGCACAGGCGCTTCAGAAACAACCTGTTCCGGTGGCCCCGGTGGAGCACGAGCCGCTCGAGACCCAACCGGCTCAGCAGCCCTAACCTGACCTAGGCGACGTCCCCCCGTCGCTCCCTCCCAGTACGGTCTGAGCATGCTGCGGCGGACTCTTCGGCGGTCTCCGGCGTGAGCGGCGGCGGGCGGAGGATCCTCGTCAACACGCTGTACCGCGGCCTCGCCGATCTCGGCTCGAAGCTCGCCACGACCGTCCTTTTCGTCCTGATGGCACGCCGCCTCGGCGGCGCGCAATTCGGTGTCTTCACCTTTGCGCTTTCGCTGGTGACGCTCGTCACGGTGCTGGGCGATTTCGGCCAGAACTCGGTCCTGACGCGGGAGGTCGCTCGGGATCGAAGCCAGCTCGACCGTCACTTCGTCAACAACCTGCTCCTCAAGCTCATGCTGGCTGTCCCCGCGCTCGCGCTGGCGATCGCGGTGGTCTCGGCGGCATCGACGGACTCCGAAACGCGCACCGTCGTCGCTCTGCTGGGGACGGCCGTAGTGATCGAGCTCCTCCGCGACACCTGCTTCGCCGTCTTCCAGGCCTATGAGCGCTTGGCCTTCATTCCGCTCGCCCTGATCTCGCAGCGATTCCTGACGACCATTGTCGGAGCCCTCGCGCTCTTCCTGGGAGCCGGCGTCGTCGCGGTGGCGGCGATCTACCTCGCGGGCGCCGCGGTCGCATTCGTGATCGCGATCTCGCTCGTATTCGGAAAGATCGCCCGTCCGCGACTCGAGCCCGACCCGCGGATCTGGAAGCCCCTGATGCGCGCCGCGTTGCCGATCGGGCTCGCCGGCGTGTTCGGGACAGTGCTCTTCCGCGTCGACATGTCGATGCTCGCTGCGTTCAAGTCGAAGGCGGTCGTCGGACAGTACGCGGCTGCCTACCGCCTGTTCGAGGCGACCCTGTTCGTCGGCTGGAGCATCGGCGCGGCTGTGTACCCCGCCTTTGCCCGACTGACGCCACGAACCACGCCGCAGGTGGGCGCCGTCTTCGAGCGCGCGATCAAGTTCGTGCTCCTGGTCACGGCGCCGGCCGCTATCGGGGCGACGATCCTCGCGAAGCCCATCGTCGACCTCGTCTACGGCAGCCCCTACCGCGAGGCGATCACCAGCCTGCTCCTGCTCGGACCCGCGATCTGCCTGTACCCGGTTGCGTATTTGAGCGGGCTGCTGCTCGTGGCGCGCGACCGCCAGCGAATCCTGACGATCGTCCTCGGCATCGTCGCGGTCGAGAACATCGTCGGGAACCTCGTCCTCATCCCTTGGCTTTCGCTCGACGGGGCCGCGCTCGGAACCTCCGTGTCGCAGCTTCTCGCGACGGTGCCGTTGGTGATCTACGCGGCTCGTGTCTGTGGAGGCGTGGACTGGCGCCGGATCCTCGCCGGCCCGACGCTTGCGGCCGGAGGATGCGCCGCCGCGATGGGCGCGCTCTTCGCCAGGCCTTTGTTCGCGGCTGCTGCGGGGCTCGCTCTCTACGTTGTGCTGGTCGTAACGTTCGAACGCAAGGCGTTTCCGGACGACTTACAGGGTGTGCTCGACCTGCTCCGCCGTCGGCCCGGCGGCTCGGCGCCGCTGCCGGGACCCGACCTTCCGAACGCTCCCTGAGCTGTCGCTGCGGTCAGTCGAGCGCACGCCAGACCTGTCTGGCGATCTCCTCGCTCAGCTCTTCAGGCGGCAGCTCGCCGTCGAGGCGGACCACACCCAGGCGAGGGGCCTCCGTCCGATAAAGCCGCGCCTGGGCGGTGAGCTCGTCGAGATCGAAGTCGTCAGGCTTGCGTGCGAGGGCAGTCTCGGGCTCGACGTCGAGGAGGAACGCCGCCGTAGCGCGTGGGCTTAGCTTGCGGATGAGGCCGCTCTGGAAGGCGAACCTCCGCTGCTCGCCGTACTTGTGCCGCAGCTGAACGACTGAGTCGAGCGCGGAGCGGTCAAAGATCACGACTCGGCCGCGCCCGCTCAGCCCGCGCGCCGCGCGTCGTTGGGTCGAGACGTTCGCGAGTGCGACGACAGTCGTCCACGCCTGCGTCAGGACCTCGCTGCGTTGGTGGGGCCGCTGCTCCGTTTGAGCGCCCGCTGAGTCGCGCCTGCGGAGCGCTGCCTTGACGGGGTTTGCCACGACGTCGAGCACGGGATCGTACGTCAGGCGCGTCCAGAAGACGGCGACCTCGAAGTCGAGTCGTTCCAGGGTGTTCTGGAGGGCGCGCGCTTGCGTGCTCTTCCCTGACCCGTCGAGGCCTGAGAAGGCGACGACGGTCGGTCGGCGCACAAGCGCCCGCAGTCGCTCGACGCGGGGCCCGCGACCGAGGGGCTCCGTGCCCGGCTCCTCGTAGGCGCTTCGAAGCGCCTCGAAAGCGCGCTCGGCTCCCCAGGCCGCCGCACGGGTCTCTCCCGTCGTCCAGGCTGACCGGTCCTCTTCGACGGCGGCGCGGATCCGCGCGCGGAGCTTTGAGGAAAGGCCTCCGTCGCGGGCGAACCGGCCGGCGGCGATCAGGAGCGCGTGGTGCGGCGCGGGACGGGCGACGTGCTGCAGACCGCCGATCGGCCGGGCGTGCTCGTACAGGGCGTCGACCTCCCCGGATCGGAGTTTCCAGTCCGCCGCCGAAACGAGCTCGATGGACTCGACCGAGGAGCCCTTGAAGAGCGCCCAAACATTGCCACGCTGGAGGAAGCCCGCGGCGGTGAGCGCTTCGGCAAGCGCGGCGCGTTCGGGTGCGCGCACGAGGAGGTCCAGATCGCGTCCGTCCGGCGGGAGCGAACCGAAAATCACGACGCGATCCCGGACGGCCGAGTCCACGAACGCAGAGACGTTCACGGGCGCATCCTCGAGACCTCGCGCTTCACCCACCGCGCGAGGCCATGGCCCTTCTGCTTTGCGAGATCGGCGGCGCGCAGCCCCGACAGCGCCGGCTCGTGCACGACCCGAGTGACGGGCACGCCAAAGGCGGTTGCCTGGAACTTGTGCTGGCGGAGCGCGGCGAAGACCGAGTCCACGTCCAGGACTCCGTCGACGCCGAGGCGCATAGCCAGCGGAAAGAACTGACGCCGCATGTGGAAATCGAGTTCGACGAACGGGACGGTCGCCCGATGGCGCAGGACGGACACCGCAAGCGGACTTGGCGCGATGCCGTCGTACCGCCGGTTCCACCATTCGACGCCGTCGAGCGAAGCGAGCGTCGGCTCATCGAGCCGTCTCCATGCGTCCTTGAAGCGTGGATGCGCGAGTACGGTCACTCCTCCGCTCTCCCTAGCACGTGTGACCAACTCGGCGGTGGGCAAGCCAGGACCGAAAAATGCGTTCGCCCCCCAAACGAGCACGTGCACCGAGTTCTCAGCGTTGCTGTACTCGATCCCCGGCACGAGCAGGATGCCGTCGCTCGCCCGCCCGCACTCCTCGCGATACGCGTCCCAGCGGTCCGCGTCGAAGGTCCGGTCGTGCTCGGTCATGAGGACGGCGTCGTAGCGGCACCGGCGAAGGGCGGTGGCCAGCGCGGGCAGCGGCCAGTTGCCGTCGTACGACCAGTCGGAGTGCACGTGGGCGGCGGCCCGCGCGAGCGGCATTCAGCGGACCTTCGCCAGCACCGGCCGCAGGACTTGCTGGACGGTGTCGGCCACGAAGACGGATCGCTCGCCGGGGCGAAGGTTGTACCAGCAGTCCGACCGCCTGACGCTCAGGACATCGCGCGCCGTGTGCCACCGCGACGGCCACGTGGTGATTGCCCGCGAATGCTTCCCACGCATGACGATCATCAGGTGGACGAGCTCGCTGCCGAGATGGCGGCACGTGATCGGCGGGGCCTGGGCCGGCGTGCTCGGCCGGAAGCTCTCGTCCATGGCCTGCGCGACCGCCCAGACCGGGTATTCGAAGCCCATTCGGCGCGACAGGCTCATGCTCCCCCAGGTCCGGCCGTTCAACTCCACAAACCACGGCGCTCCCTCGTCGTCGCGCAGCAGCTCGACCATGAACAGGCCGCGCCAGTCGACAGCCGCGAGCATGCGTGTCGCCGCGTCCGCCACGGCGGGATCGACCTCGCGCGACCTGCATGCGCTTGAATGTGAGCCTTGCGGGTTCAGCATGCGGATGCGCTCATGGGCACTCGGGGCTGCTACGCCGTCCGCAGTCGCCAGTCCGAAGAAGCCCTCGCTCGTCCCGCGCAGCCACGGCTGCACGAGAAGCGGAGCCTGTGATGGAAGTGACGCGAGCGCGCTTTCGAGCTCGGAGCTGTCCGCATACAAAACCGCGCGCGGGTGGACGATCCGTCCGTCCTCGAACATGAGCGCCCTCGCCGGCCGCACGATCCCGGGAAACGGAAGCGACGATGTGCCGTTCCTCGCCTCGGCGACCGACGCGAAGACGGTCGTGGTCGGGACGCTGAATCCGGCCTGCCCGGCGAGCTCGATCTGCCTGCGCTTGTCGAGCGCGACCTCGACGTTCGAACCGGTCGGACCGGCGAGCCGCACTTGCATCTCGGCGATCGCGCGCTCCGCGAGGGCGAGCGCTTCGTCGTCGAGCGGCAGCAGCACGTCGGCGCCTTCGAGCGCGGCGGCGATTTCAACAACCGCGTGGTCGACGTCCTCCTCGGGAGCCGCGACCTCGACGAGCTCGATCCCGCGGGCCTTGCGCAGCGGCGGTTTGGCGCCGCTGCGGGTGAACGCCGTCACCTCATGCCCGGCGTCGCGCAAGCTCCAGGCGGTTTCCGGTGCGGCGAGCGACTCGGCGAACCCGATGACGACACGGAGGCTCACCGGCGATGACCGCTAGCGTCCTCGCCTATCACGGAGTCGAGGCGCGGCCCGCCGAGCAGGACCCGAACGGCATCTTCACCCCGCCCGACGTCTTCGAGGAGCAGATGGCCTTCCTTGCTCGGCGCCGGAACGTCGTCACGCTCGACGAGCTGCTCCGCGGGACCGGCCGCGGCCGGCCGAGCGTGGCGATCACATTCGACGATGGCTTTCGCTCGGTTCTGACCGAAGCCGCGCCGATCCTCGAGCGGTTCGGCTTCCGTGCGACGGTGTTCGTCCCCACGGCCTGGATTGGGAAGTCGAACGAGTGGGACGCCGGCGGCAACGCGCCGATCATGTCCGCGGAAGAGCTCGTCGAAGCCCGGAGTCGGGGCATCGACGTGCAGAGCCACGGGGATGCTCATGTCAATCTGGCGCAAGAGGGTTACGACGAGGCGGTTCGCGACCTGACGAAGTCTAGTGATCGCCTCGAGGCGCTCCTCGGCGAGCGACCGCGCTTCGTCGCCTACCCTTGGGGTGCGTCCTCTGACGCGACCACGCGCGCCGCGGAGGCGGTCGGCTTCACCGCGGGCTTCACGATCAACACCAAGGGGGGCGGCGCATTTGCGCGTGCGCGGGTGCCGGTAACGCCGCTTGACAGCGGGAGACTGTTCGCGTTGAAGACGTCGGGACGCTATCTCGAGTTGCGCTGGTCGGCGCCGGTGCGGGCCGGCTACGCCGTCGTGCGCCCGGCGGTTCGTGCGCTCTTCGATCGCAGCCGAGCCTAAGAACAGCCGGGCGGCCTCCGCCATCGGCGGACGTCTGCGGTAGATTCGCGAGGTACACGCGGACGGCTTGGACCAGGCCATCTGCGGAATCGTTGGACTGCGCCGGGGCACGAAAGGAGCGAGGTTGGCCGAAGGATCAGGAGGGCTGCCGGACCTCGTCGATGCCCTGCGCTGGCGGTGGAAGCCCGCGGTCCTGATCGCGGCCTGCATCTTCGCGGGAGCCTACTTCTACATCTCACGCCTTCCGGCGCAGTACGACGCGAAGGCCGTGATCGCGATCAACCCGCGGCCCGGGACGC
>DAIMGZ010000019.1:0-22971 GCA_036723535.1 Gaiellaceae bacterium | reverse complement strand
CCTAGCTGCGTTTCCTGAGCTGCGGGTCGGCGAGCATGCTGCTGCGGCGAACCTTTGCGCTTGCAGCCGGATCGAGATCCGGCTCGGCGGGCGGTTGCGGCAGCGGCGTGGGAGGCGGCGGCTCGCCCTCGGGGTCCGGCTCGCGCGCAGGCTCCGGCTCGGTGGGGACCGCGCCGGCGAGCTGCGCCCGTTCCTGCTGGAGCTGGACGCGCAGCCCGGCGAGCTCCCGCTCGACCTTGCGGATCGCCTGCTCGCGCTCGTCGAGCCGCTCCCGCTCGGCCTTGGCGAGTGCGAGCTCTTGGACCGCGTCCCGCTCGCGCTTCTCCGCCTCGGCGATCGCCCGCTCGAGGTCGCTCTGGCGGGCCGGGTCCGGCGCGGAGGGGCGGCGACGGCCCTGCCGCCCAGCGAGCTCCAGCCGCAAGTCCCCGAGCTCCTTCTCGCGGGCGGCGACGTTCCGTGCGTGCTCGCGGAGGGCGCGCTTCATCTCCTCAACCTCCGCGAGCGCGTGCTCGTAGCGGCTCCGCATGTCGGGCCCGTCGTTCACAGGACCAAGTGTGGCGTCCATTGCGGCTGGTCGCAACCGGGATCGGTCAACTCGTGCCCGGATCTCAGTCGTTGTGGTTGTCGGTCACGGGCTCGAGGTCGGCGATGGAGCGTACCGGGATCGAACCGGTGACCTCCTGGTTGCAAACCAGGTGCTCTCCCAGCTGAGCTAACGCCCCGAGAGCTTCAGTGTAGAGGCCGGTTCGGCTCAGGCTGCGCGCTCGAGCCGCTCCTCGACTCGCGCTCGGGCGACGATCGACTCGCGGTCGCCGAAGCGCAGTCGGGCACGGACGGCTCGGTGCTCATCCCAGAGAGTGTCGAGTTGCGCGTCGAGCGCGTGGATCTCGGCCCGCACCTCCGGGTCATGCTGGTCGGAGAGCCGGTGCCAGAGCTTGGTCCGTTCCTCGCTCAGGCGCTCGATCTCCTCGTGGATCTCATCAAGATTTCGCATGCCGATTTCAACGGACGGGATGCCCGCGGCATTCCACGCGAATCCTCAGCGTTAGCGGAGGATCGTCACCACGCTGGTCGGCCCCGAGGCGGCATCCGTGGACGCCGACGCGTCAGCAGAAGGAGGAGCAGGCCCGTCGCCAGTCCGAACGCGAAACCCCCGATGTGGGCGAAGAAGGCGACGCCCCCGCCGGCCTCCGGATGGACGAGCGAGAGCCCGCCGGTCACCGCCTGCAGCACGATCCAGACGCCGAGGAACCAGATGGCCGGAATCTCCCGGATCAGGATGATCCCGAGGAAGATCAGCGTGAGCACGCGCGCGCGAGGGAGGAGGACGAAGTAGGCGCCGAGGACGCCGGCGATCGCGCCGCTCGCGCCGATGTTCGGGATGCTCGCCGCGCGCCCGCCGGCGAACTCGAGTGTGACGGCGGTCTGCACCGCCATCGCCACGACGCCGGCAGCGAGGTACCAGACGAGGAAGCGGACGTGTCCGAGCGCGTCTTCGACGTTGTTGCCGAAGATCCAGAAGAAGAGCATGTTGCCGAGGATGTGCTCCCAGCTGGCGTGCATGAACATCCCGGTGAAGACGCCTTCGTACCAGGGCAGGGCGTGGAAGCCCGGGGGCAAGGCGCACGGGCCGTGCAGCGCGCAGGGATAGAAGCCGTCCCGGAACACGTGTACGTCGACGCCGGGGCGGCTCAGCTCCCAGAACCAGACGAGGAAGTTCGCCACGATCAGTCCGACCGTGACGAACGGCGTGGTCCGCGTCGGGACGTTGTCTTTGAGCGGGAGCATCGGCCGCCGTTGAATATGCCACGGGGACAGGTTCCTGCCTTTACTTCCGACCGCGACGCTGGGCGAAAGTCTCGAACCTGTCCCCGTGACCTTTCCCTAGGCGGCGGCGAGCGCCTCGCGGATCCGGTCGCCGACGGCGGCCAGCTCGAGCGGCTCGCCGGTGACGTCGCGGAGCAGCTCGTCGGCGGTCGGCTTCTGGCCCTCGGCCCACAGCTCCCGTAGAAGCGAGCCCGCCTCGCGCCGCGAGAACCAGGCATTGCCGAAGCGCTCCCGGAGATACGCGCGCAGCTGCGCTTCGAGCGCCCACGCACGCAGGTATTGCGAGGCGTAGAAGGCATCGTCGATGTCACCGAGGTAGTCGGCTGCGGCAGGCTCGACCTTCGTCGCGTCGGCGAGCAGCTCCACGTAGCGCGAGCGCAGTGCCGTCAGGTCCTCGGCCGTGTGGAACTCGAGCTCGTACAGGAGCTTGGCGCAGTAGCGGCGGACGACCCAGAGGAGTTGCATCGCTCCTTCGGCGGCGAACTCGTACGGGCGCGAGAAGTCGAGGCGCCGTTCGAGCCAGACCGGGTCGATCGTCAGGTGCTCGAGCAGCATCGCCCAGCCTTCGGTGACGGCGTTGTCGCCGAGCCGGCGCTCCTCCGGCGACAGGGACGCCGCCGTGTGCGCGAAGTGCTCCGTGTGTCCGGCCTCGTGGAAGAGCGTCCGCCAGTCGCCGGGGCCGCCCTGCGGCTTCATCACGAGGACGACGCGGCCGGGCACCTCGATCGGCGAGCAGAACGCGCGCGGATCCTTGTTCGGGCGCTCTTCGAGGTCGAGCTCGACGTTCTTCTGTCCTCGCAGGTCGATGCCGAGGTCGGCGAGGGTGGCCTCGAGGGCGGGCAGCATGCGATCGGGTGGGAACGCCGCGTCCCAGTCCGCGCCGCGCCACGCTCGCGCCACGTCCCAGCGCTCGATCTCGCCGAGCCCGAGCCCGACGCGCGAGCGGAAGAAGCGGTCTCCGGCCTCCTCCCAGAGGCCCTCCGTCTCGGCGAGCAGGCGGCGGCACTGCTCGGCGAGGTCGTCGAGCGGAAAGCCGAAGCTCCGGTACAAGTCGGCGTAGGTCGGGGCGCCGAGCCGCTGGGTCTCGCGGTGGACGACCTCCGCGGCCTGCAGTTCGAGCGCGTTGAGGTGCTCCTCCGTGAGCTCCTCCCTGGCCGCCTCCACCCGAGCCCGAACGTCGCGGTCCTCCTCGTTCATCAGCCGCGGCTTGAGCATCCGATATGGGATCTCCTCGCCGTCGACCGTGGCGGTCAGCGTCGCCTCGAGCTCGGCGACGCGCTCGGCCTCCTCGCTCACGAAGTTGCCGAGGTAGCCCTCGCACGCGAA
Source organism: Gaiellaceae bacterium (assembly GCA_036723535.1). Lineage (GTDB taxonomy): Bacteria > Actinomycetota > Thermoleophilia > Gaiellales > Gaiellaceae > Palsa-739. The sequence continues at coordinate 19,818 of DAIMGZ010000019.1, read as the reverse complement.
CTTCCACAGCTCGCGCCGCCGCCGATCGCCGTCGACGGACGCCCCGAGGGCGAGCGCCGTCTCGAGCTGCGTCAGGCGCTCGTGCCGCTCGTAGATCGGCGCGAGGTCGTACGTCTCCTTGAGGCCGGCGAAGTGGAGGTAGGTCTCCTCGTCGAGCTCCGCGAGGAAGCGGTCGGCGTCTGCGCTGAGCGCATCGATCTCCCCTTGCTGGAGCGGCTCCGTCATGCGGGTTCGTAGGATAGACCCGTGCGGGAGATCTCCCTGAAGACCGAGCGCAAGACGCAGCTGATCGAGATCACGGACCTCGTGCGCGAGGCGCTCGACGGGACGAACGGCGCCTCGGCGGCGCTCGTCTACGTCCCGCACACGACGGCGGGCGTCGCGATCAACGAGCGCATCGATCCCGAGCTCGTGACCGATCTCGAGAACGCCTTCCAGCGCGTTGTCGGCGACGACTGGGAGTGGCGCCACGACGACGCGGACGGGCCGAACGCGCCGTCCCATGCGCGCGCTTCGCTCGCTTCGAGCCCGCAGGTCCTCATCCCGCTTCGCGACGGGAGCCTCGCGCTGGGCACTTACCAGGGCGTCTTCTTCTGCGAGTTCGACGGTCCGCGGGAGCGCAAGATCTACGTGACCTCGCTGGCCTGAGCCCGGCGCCGCTACGGTGCGCCGCATGACGGCGCCCGTGACGAAGGGGGAGGAGCTCGAGCTTGACGTCGACTCGCTCGCGTACGGCGGCAACGGGGTCGCGCGGCTCGACGGCTTCGTCGTCTTCGTGCGGCGCGGGCTGCCCGGCGACCGCGTCCGGGCGCGCGTGACGAAGGTCAAGCGCAGCCACGCCGAGGCGCTCGCGACCGAGGTGCTCCGGCCGGGGCCCGAGCGGGTCGAGGCGCCGTGCGCGCACTTTCCGGCCTGCGGCGGGTGCCGCTTCCAGGATCTCGCGTACGACGCACAGCTGGAACAGAAGCAGCTCCAGGTGCGCGACGCGCTGCAACGGCTCGGGTCGATCGCCGAGCCTCCGCTCGAAAGGATCGTCCCGTGCGAGCCGGAGATCTTCCACTACCGCAACAAGCTCGAGTACTCCTTCACCACGACGCCGGCGGGCGCCGCACTCGGCTTCCATAGGGCCGGCCGCTGGGACGAGGTGCTCGAGGTCGAGCGCTGCTGGCTCGCCGACGAGCTCGGGAACGGGATCCGGGACGCCGTGCGCGACTGGGCACGCGAGGAGGGGCTCGAGGCGTACTCGCAGGCCGACGGGAGCGACTACTTGCGCCACCTCGTCGTCCGGCAGGGGCGCAACACGCGCCAGGCGCTCGTCCAGCTCGTGACGGCACCCGGCGAGAAGTTCGAGCCCGGTTACCTCGTCGACGTCCTCCGCCGCTTCCCGGAGGTGCGCTCGATCCACTGGTCGGTGAACGACTCGCTCGCCGAGGTGACGAACCTGCCCACCCGGCTGCTCTGGGGCGACGAGTGGATCGAGGAGGAGCTCGGCGGCCTGCGCTTCCGCGTCCGCCCGAATGCCTTCCTCCAGACGAACACGGCCATGGCCGAGCGGCTCTATGCGCTCGCCGGCGAGGCGGCAGGCCTGACGGGCGGCGAGACGGTGTGGGATCTCTACTGCGGGATCGGCACGATCGGCCTGTCGCTCGCGGGCGACGCCCTGACCGTCTGGGGGATCGAGGTCTCCGAGGAGTCGGTCGCCTGCGCGCTCGAGAACGCCGAGCTCAATGCGATCACGAACGCGGCCTTCTTCGCCGGCAACGTCGGCGAGGTCGTCGAGGAGCTGCTCGAGCGCTCGGGGCCGCCGGACGTGGTCGTGGTCGACCCGCCGCGCGCCGGCCTGGCCGGCAAGGCGCTGCGGCGGCTCGGCCGCCTCGGCGCGCCGCGGCTCGTCTACGTCTCCTGCAACCCGACGACGCTCGCAGGCGACGTGAAGGCCCTACGGGAGGAACACGGCTACGAGCTCCGGCGCGTGACGCCGGTGGACATGTTCCCGCACACGCCGCACGTCGAGTGCGTCGCGCTCCTCGAGCGCCCGAACCGCTAGGCGGTCCGGGGGCGGAGCCGCCGCCAGAGGAGGTCGCCGTTCGCGAGGAGGAAGCCGGCCGAGAGGAACGGCAGCGCGGGCAGGCCGTTGGCGGCCACGGCGTTGGTGATCACGAGCGTCAGCGAGTACATCCCGGTCATCGCGAGCCACGTCCAGCCCGGCCGGAGCCGCCAGCGCACGGTCGCAGCGAGAAAGAGGGCGAAGAAGAGGATGTCGGGCGGGCCAAGACCGGCGGCGCTCCCGCCGGGCGCGAGGAAGGCGACCGCGACGGCCGAGTACACCGCGACGTGGTGGTTGACGATGTCCTTCGTCGGCCCCGCGGCGACCGAGATCGCGTCGACGAAGGGGATGATCAGGGCGATGATGAGCACCCAGCCGAGCTCCTCGAACAGCCAAAGGAACGCCCAGCCTGCGCACGTGTAGGCGCCCAGCTTCGCGAAGTTCGAGGCGAGGTGGGAGTTCGCCTCCCAGGTCCCCACCGCAGCGATCGCGAACGCGGCGCCCGCTGCGAGGACGATCCGGCGGCGCGGCCAGAGCGGGAGAGCCAGCAGGATCAACCCCAGCGTTGCCGGTAGCACGCCTGCCGCGATGATGGCGACAGCCGGCCAAAGCCCGACCCGGCCCACGTGCGGTGCGACGGCGTCCCACGTCACGACCGCGGCGCCGAGGACGACGAACGCCCCGACCCTGAGAGGCCACCGCGGGGCTAGTACGGCGGCGTCTGGCTCCACCACTCGCCGAGCACCTTGAAGGCGTTCCAGAACGCCGTCTTCGCCGGCTGCTCGTCGAGCGACTCGTCGATGTCTGGCGTGACGAGACCCTGGATCGTCGGCGTGTACTCCTGGAGCTCACCCTCGAGCGGCTGCAGCTCGCGCGCCAACGGGAAGCGCGCGGTGTTGAGGAAGGCGACCGCGGGCTCGCCCATCGCGACGACGAGCTTCGGCTGGACGATGTGCAGCTCGCGCAGGAGGAACGGCCGCGACTCGTCCTCGTCACCGTCCGCGAACTTGAGGCAGTTCGTCCCGTAGATCGCCATCGGGTCGACGTGCAGCCGCTGCAGCGACTTGAGGAGCGCGTTGCCGCCGCGGCCGTAGAAGGCGACTCCCTCCTGCAGCTCAGATGCCTTCGGCGCGTACTTGAGGAGGAAGACGTCCGCGAGGGGATGTCCGGAGCCGAGCACCGGGACGCGTGTCCCGCCCGCCGCCTGCGCGAGCTCATCGCCGAGAGCGTTGCTCTCGGTGATCGCTTTTTGCAGGTACTTCTCGTAGATTTCGTCGTTCGCCACGGTCACAGGAGCCCCAGGGGACCGTTCTCGCTCAGCGGACCCTTTCCTTGGCTTGGGCAACCCACTTGAGCCCCTGGAGGTAGACGAGCGACTTCGGGCGACGCAGCACCTCGGCGTCGTGGAGCGAGACGAGGAACTCCTCGGGGCCGCTGAAGCGCCGCATCCGGACCGCGCCCGTGCCGACGCCGGCGAGGACGTGTGCGTCCGATCCCGCTCCCGGCGTGAGGTTGTACTTGCGGGCGAAGCGGAGCGCCTCCTCGTTGTAGGCCTCGAAGAGGAGCCGCGCGTTGTAGACCTCGAGCACGTCGATCTCGGCAAGGTGCCGGTGCAGCGTCGCCGGCTCCGGGATCGCGTGTAGGCGGTCGAACGGATGCGGCAGGTAGACGAGGCCTCCCTGGGCGCGGATAGCGGCGACGGTCTCGCCGAAGGACATGCCTCGCGGGATCTCCTCTCGCAGGAAGAGCCCGATCACCTCCCCCTGGTCGGCCGTCTTCACCTCTTCGCCCGGGATGACGACGAGCCGGCGGCTGCGCGCGCGCTCCGCTGCCTCGAGCGCGCCCCCGAGGACGTTGTGGTCGGTGACCGCGATCGCGCCGAGGCCCTGCGCCTCGGCGTAGTCGAGCAGCTCGTCGACGTCGATCGAGCAGTCGTGCGACCAGCTCGTGTGCAGGTGGAGGTCGGCGACGATCCAGTCGCGCTCCTCGAGTCGCGAGCGCGCTGTGTGGCTGCGCCGGCGGGAGGCGAGCCGCTCGTAGACCGCCTCGACGCGGTCGGCGAGCGCTTCTGCCGTCTGCGACTGCGCCGCGGCGAGACTCTCGGCGGCGCGGCGCGTGCGGAAGGCTTCGTCCTCGACCATCCGCGCCGTCTCGGCGGCGGCGAGCTCGGGCTGCCCGGCGCGACCGGGCGGGGCGACGACCGCGGCGCCGGCCGTCTGCGCCTCGGCGACGAGGCGCCGCAGCCCTTCGACGGCGGGGACGAAGACCGCAGCGGTACGGAGCAGCTCGGCGCGGGTGGCGCCCGTGCGCGCGGTCCGGACTCGCATCCTCCCGCGCAGCCGCGGGGACACGGCCGGCCGGGAGGCCGGCATCCGCGTCCGCACGAGCACGAGCTCCCAGGCGGGCTGCTGCGCGAGCTCGCGCACGAGCGAGCGCAGCAGCGGCTTCTCCGTCTGCCGCCACTCGAGCACCACGAGCTGCTTCTTCTCGGCAGGAGCGAAGAGCTGCGGGTCGATGCCGTGCGGCACGAGCTCGTAGCGGCCGGGGAAGCGGACGGCAGCCGCTTCCGCGACTTCCTCGCTCGTCGCAAGGAGCGCATCGACACGCCCGAGGAGCCGCTCGCGCTGCGCGCGGCCCGGCGGGTAGCCGAGCCGTTCGGCGGAGAAGAACGTCGCGGCCGTGAGCGCCGCGGCGTCGCGGAGGGCGAGGTACGAGAGGCTCGGCAGTCCAGGCTCGAAGCCGTGCACCACGTCGAACTGTCCTCGGGCGAGGGCGAGCGAGAGGCTCGCGCGCACTCCGACCGGCACTCCCATCCGGCTGCGCCGGGAGATCGGCACGGCCGGGCCGAGCGCGATCAGCTCCGGATCGTCGAAGGTGCCGAGCAATGCGCGACGCCCCGCGGCGAGGTCACGGGCGCGGTTCGAGGGAGCAAGGACGGTGACCGTATGGCCGCGAAGCCGCAGCGCACGCGCGAGGCCGTCCACGTGCTCGTTCACGTCGTGCGGCTGCGACCAGGCGAACGGCGTGACGAGTGCGATCCGCACGTCCGTCGAGTCTAGTGCTCCGCGATCTCTTCGAGCTCGAGCAGCATTTCGTGCTGGCGGACGACGACCTTCGCGCCGAGCGAGCGGAGCGCGGAGGCGGCCGGGTCGTCCGTCGGCAGGTTCAAGACGCTGACCGTGCCCAGGCGGCGAAGCGCCGACAGCAGTGGCTCCGCCTCGCCTGCGAGCCGGAGCAGCTGCACTGCGGCGCCGGCGCGGAACAAGGCCGCGCCGTCCGCGGTGTCCAGCCCGCGGACATCGCCGTAGTTCTCGACCGCCTCGTCGGCGCGCTGCCAGGGCTCGCGTTCGTGCCGCAGCGTGCCGATGCGCGCCTGCGCTTCCGCTGCCGGAACCTCGCGCGCCTCCGACGGGCCGCCCTTCGCCGGGAGCGACCACACCTCGACGTCGCGGACCGTGCGGTAGCCGAGCTTCTCGTACAAGGCAAGAGCGCCGACGTTCCGGTCGACCACCTCGAGCCAGACGCGGCGCACGCCGCGCTCGCGCGCCTGGTCGTGCAACGCGCGCATGAGCGCTTCGCCTACACCGGAGCGCCGTCCCGCAGATTCTGCTGTCTCGGCGAGCGATAGGGGGCGGGTCGAGCGGATGTCGAGGTCGCCCACGGCCTATGTCTCGCAGAAGCCCGGCGTTCCCGGGACGGCGGCGAGAAGCAGGGCGAAGACGCCGAACCCGACCACATATCCGAGCGGAACGCTCCAGCTAGCGCGGCGCGCCAGGAGACCCAGCCGCCGACGGCGAAGAAGGCGAGCACGCCCGCGGTCGGCGGCAGCCATGCCCAGGCGGCGTCGATGTACTTGCCGCAGATCGACGTGTTGATGCTGATCACAAAGAAGACGGGAAAGGAGACGACCAAGGCGACCCACGTGAGGATCGCCGCCAGGACCGACGTTCGCACGCCGTAGGTGAAGTGGCCCGAAGCAGCCACCGCCATGAGTCCGGCGACGAGCACGACCAGCGCTAAGACCTGGCTCCTGGGGGCGAGCCAGACTGCGCCCAGCGGCGCCGCGATGATCGGGACGAGGACCGCGAGCGGTGTCAGCAGCCGCGCCACCGACACCGCTCGCAGTGCCATCGGTCGCTAGACCTCTGCCGGAGCCTCGTGCTTCGCCGCGGTGCGGGCGTTCTGCTCGATGAACTGCTCGGTCAGTTCGTACGCCTCGTCGTCGACGACCTGCTTCGGCGGCGACTTCATGAGGTACGAGCTCGGCCCGACGAGCGCGCCGGCGACGCCGTTGTTCAGTGCGAGCTTCGCCATGCGGACGGCGTCGATGACGATCCCGGCCGAGTTGGGCGAGTCCCAGACCTCGAGCTTGAGCTCGAGGTTGAGCGGCACGTCGCCGAACGCCGAGCCCTCCATCCGGATATAGCACCACTTCCGGTCGGTCAGCCACGGCACGTAATCGGACGGGCCGACGTGGACGTTCCCCTCGCCGAGGTCGTAGTCGAGCATCGACGTGACGGCGTTCGTCTTCGAGATCTTCTTCGACTCGAGCCGCTCGCGCTCGAGCATGTTGAGGAAGTCGGAGTTGCCGCCGACGTTGAGTTGCATCGTCTTGTCGAGGTGGATCCCGCGCTCGCGGAAGAGCGAGGTGAGGACGCGGTGCGTGATCGTGGCGCCGAGCTGCGACTTGATGTCGTCACCGATGATCGGCAGGCCTTTCTCCTCGAAACGCTGCCCCCAGTAGTCCTCGCGCGCGATGAAGACCGGCATGCAGTTCACGAATGCGCAGCCGGCCTCGAGGATCTGCTCGGCATACCACTTCGTCGCTGCCTCCGAGCCGACCGGGAGGTAGCTGACGACGACGTCGGTCTGCGTCTCCTTGAGGATTCCGACGACGTCGGCCGTCTTGCCGGGCGCCTTCTCGACGACCTGCGAGAGGTACTTGCCGAGCCCGTCGTGCGTCATCCCGCGCGAGACCTTCACGCCGGTCTGCGGTACGTCCGAGAACTTGATCGTGTCGTTCGGATGCGCCCAGATCGCGTCGGCGAGATCCTGGCCGACCTTGCCCTTGACGACGTCGAACGCGGCGGTGAACTCGACGTCGCGGACGTGGTAGCCGCCGAGGTTGACGTGCATGAGGCCGGGGACGAACTGGTCGTCCGGCGCGTCCTTGTAGTACTCGACGCCCTGGAGCAGCGAGTTCGCGCAGTTCCCGGCGCCGATGATCGCGACGCGGACCTTGCCGTCGTCGAGGCGTGCCCTACCGTTGGTCGATGCCACTGTTTCCTCCGGAAAGTTGCTTGCGGACGTGCAGGATGCGCTGGATCACCGTGAGCCAGGCGGTCGCGGCGAGGGCGACGATCGCCCACGCGAGGCCGCCCCACGGCGCGAAGACGAGACCCGCGGTGATGAGCACGACGCGCTCCGCGCGCGAGCCGAGGCCGACGTCGCCGCGCAGTCCGAGTGCCTCGGCGCGGGCGCGCGTGTACGAGACGAGGAACGAGCCGACGACCGCCACGACCGCCAGCACGACGGCCCACTCCCTCCCGTGCCGGGCGAAGACGAGCGCGATCGCAGCGAGCATCGCGCCCTCGCCGACGCGGTCCGTGGTGGAGTCGATGAAGGCGCCGAACGGAGTCGACTTGCCGCCCACGCGGGCGAGCGCCCCGTCGAGGATGTCGAGCAGCGAGCCGACGACGAAGATGCCGGCCGCAAGCCAGTAGACGAGCAGCTTGCCCGCCCGGTCCTCGAACGGGACGAGGACGGCCGCGGCGAGACAGAGCGAGACGCCGGTCGTCGTGAGGATGTTCGGCGTGACGCCGGTGCGCGCGAGGCCCGTGACCGAGCGGCTCGCAAGGGAGCGGGCTCCGGCCGTATAGCCGTGCTTGACGCGGCGGAGCGTTGGTGTCGCGTTCATCTCCGACATAGCATTCCTGCTATGCCGAACTATAGCAGGTTTGCGATAACCGGCCCAAGGCTCCGCAGGCGCCCGACGAGCCGCGGCGCCCACGTCGTAAGGAGCAGGGACGCGACCGCGACGCCGATCCCGGCGAAGACGTCGAGGAGGTAGTGGTTCGCCGTCGCGACGACGCAGAACCAGACCCAGACGGGCCAGAGGGCCCAGAGCGCCTTCGCCCAGACGGTCCGGGACGTCGCGACGAGGAAGAAGCCGACGATCAGCGCGTCGGCCGCGTGCAGGCTCGGCATCGCCGCAACCGGGTTCCCGAGCTTCTGCAGGAGCGCGCTCGAGTGGTTGACGCCGTCCACGAAGCCCACGTTCGGGAACATCCAGGGGGGCGCCGTCGGCATCAGCACAAAGCCCACGAGACCGATCAGGTTCGCGAGCAGAATCGCGTTGCGGAAGCGGCTGAACCGCTCGTGCCGGCGCAGGTAGACCCAGAGCAGTGTCAGGCCGATCACCGTGAACTCCGAGTTCCAGTAGGTCCACGCGGCGGCCGTCAGGAGGAGCGACGACGAGTCGGCGATCCGTTCCACGCTGAGCTCGAAGAGGTGGTGGGTCAGCCGCTGCTCGAGCGAGATCACGCGCAGTCCGTTCACGATCGCCTTGCCCGTGTCGCGGTCGGTCAAGTGGCGTACGGCCAGGTACGAGAAGTAGAAGCCGAACCAGATCCCGACCTGCACACCGAAGTGCGTCCAACCTCTGGGCAGCACCTTCCGCCCAAGCGTCACCACCCTGGCCATGGTGGCACTTTAAACCGAGCGGTTACAGGAGGGCTACCCGCCGATGTACGACATCTCGACCTTCGGCAGCGCCGCCGTCTCTGCGGTCCTCAGCTCGGAGTAGCGGTCGGTGCGCTGTATCCAGATCGAGCGGAGACTCTCCGTGAGCTCCTCGTCCGAGGCGCCGAGGCGAAGCGGCGCGCGGAGGTCGTGGCCACGCGCGGCGAAGAGGCACGTGTAGAGCTTTCCCTCGGCCGAGAGCCGGGCACGGGAGCAGCCGCCGCAGAAGGGCTGCGTGACGGACGCGACGACGCCGATCTCGCCTGCGCCGTCGAGATAGCGCCAGCTGCGCGCGGTCGCATCCGGCCGCTCTGCGGCGACCGGCTCGAGCGGCCAGCGCTTCGAGATGCTTCGGACGATCTCCTCGGCGCTGACGACATCCTCGAGCCGCCATCCGTTCGTCGAGCCCACGTCCATGTACTCGATGAAGCGGAGGACGTGGCCGCTGCCGCGGAAGTGCTCCGCGAGCCCGCAGACGTCGGCGTCGTTCGCGCCGCGCTTGACGACCGCGTTGATCTTCACCGGGAGCCCGGCCGCCGCGGACGCGTCGATGCCCTCGAGCACGCGCTGCACGGGGAAGTCGACGTCGTTCATTGCGCGGAAGGCTTCGTCGTCGAGCGAGTCCAGGCTGACCGTGACGCGGCTCAGGCCCGCCGCCGCGAGCGCGTCCGCCTTCTGCGCGAGGAGCGAGCCGTTCGTCGTCAGCGCGAGCTCGAGCCGGTCTCCTGAGGGCGTCTCGATCGCGGCAAGCAGCTCGACGAGGTGCTCGACGTTGCGGCGGACGAGCGGCTCGCCGCCGGTGATCCGCACGGTGCGGACGCCGAGCCCCGCGAACACCGCGACGACACGCGCCAGCTCCTCGAGCGTGAGCAGCTCGCGGCGCTCGAGGAAGGAATAGTCGCGGCCGAAGACCTCCTTCGGCATGCAGTAGACGCAGCGAAAGTTGCACCGATCGGTGATCGAGATCCGCAGTGTCTCGAGCGGGCGCCCGAGCCGGTCGAGCAGAGGCTCCACAGGTCCAGCGTACCCGGCGGACCGTCGTTTGCTACTCGGCCCACACATGGGCGAGCTCGACGAGTGTCGCCGCGGCGAGGCCCAGGTCCTCGACGCAGATCCACTCGCGCTCGCTGTGCGCGTCGTGGCCGCCGGTGAAGATGTTGGCCGTCGGCAGGCCCATCTCCGTCAGCGCCGAGCCGTCCGTCCCGCCGCGGATCGCTGTCCGCTTCGGCTCGAGGCCGACCCGGCGGATCGCCTCCTCGAGGTTCGCGACGATCTGAGGATGCTGCTCGACGCCGTCGCGCGTGTTGCGGTACTGAATCTGGCTCTCGACCTCAATCGAGCAACGCGGCTCGGCAGCAGCGACCTCGTCCGCAAGCCCGCGCAGGAAGTCGACATGCTCGGCGAGGCCGTCGTCCTCGAAGTCGCGGGCGATGAAGCGGAGCTCGACCTCGGCCGAGTCGCCCTCGACGAGCACCGGATGGACGTATCCCTCGCGTCCCTCGGTTGTTTCCGGCGACAAGCTGTCGTGCGGTAGCCGCGCGAGAATCTCGCCGGCGATCTTGATCGCGTTCACGAGCTCGCCTTTCGCCCAGCCCGGGTGGATCGCGCGGCCGCGGATGCGCGTCCGTACCTGCGCCCCGGAGAAGGTCTCCGTCTGCAGCTCGCCGGCTGTCGAGCCGTCGACGGTGTAGGCGGCCGCGGCGCCGAAGCTGTCGACGGGAAAGTGGATTACGCCGCGGCCGATCTCCTCGTCCGGGTTGAAGGCGACCTTGACCGGACCGTGCGGGATCTCGGGCTGGGAGGCGAGATGGGCTATCGCAGCCATGATCTCCGCCACGCCGGCCTTGTCGTCTGCTCCGAGGAGCGTGGTCCCGTCGGTCGTGATCAGCTCGTGCCCGACGTGCTTCGCGAGCTCGGGCGACTCTGACGGGCGGATCGACTGGCCGGAATCGCCTAGGCGGATCTCGCTGCCGTCGTACTGGACCCGCTGCGGCGAGACGCCGGTGCCGCTCACCTCGCGCGCGGTATCGACATGCGCGAACAGCGCGATCGTCGGGACTTCCTGCTCCACGGTCGCGGGGAGGGTGGCTGTGACATACCCGTGCTCGTCGATAGTCGCGTCGGGAAGGCCTGCCTGCTCGAGCTCGTCGCGGAGTAGCCGCAGCAGCACCAGCTGGCCGTCCGTGCTCGGGTACGTCTCGGACTCCTCGGCCGACTGCGTGTCGATGCGGACGTAGCGGAGGAAGCGTTCCGCCGCGTCCTCCGCGAGGTGCGCGACGAGCTTCTCCGACGCCTCCGTGGACATCGCGCGAGTGTACGTTCGAAGGATGCGCCTGCGCCTCGCCCAGCTCTACGGCGGACTCGTCCTGTACGGGGTCAGCTCCTCGCTGCTCGTGCTCGCCGGTCTGGGGCTCGATCCGTGGAACGTCTTCCACCAGGGGCTCGCGCGGCACACGCCGCTTGCGATCGGCACGTGGGCGATCCTCGTCGGCGTGGCCGTCCTTCTCCTCTGGATCCCGCTCCGGCAGCGGCCGGGCATCGGGACCCTGAGCAACGTCGTCGTGGTCGGCGGGACGATGGATCTCCTGCTCGGCCACGTGCACGCGCCGCACGCGCTGTCCGTCCGCATCGCCTTCCTCGTCTGCGGCGTGTTCCTGAACGGCGTCGCGACGGGCGCGTACATCGGCGCGGGGCTCGGCCCCGGCCCGCGTGACGGCCTGATGACGGGCCTCGCGGCGCGTGGGCATTCGATCCGGGTCGTCCGTACCGGACTCGAGCTGACGGTGCTCGCGACCGGCTGGCTTCTGGGCGGCACGGTCGGCGTCGGCACGGTTCTCTACGCGCTCTCGATCGGCCCGCTCGCGCACGTGTTCGTCCCGTTCTTCGCACGCGGCGCGCCGACGCCGGAGCACGCGCTGGAGGCCGTATAGTCGCCGTCGGGCTCGCGCTCACCTCGGCGCTGCTCTTCGGCGCGATGAGCGTTGCGCTGCGGATGGCGCTCGAGCGCGATCCCGACGTGGCGCTCGCGACGATTGCGACTGCTGCGACCGCGCTCGGCGTTGCGCTCGTCGCCGCGGCGGCCGAGGCCCCGTCGCGCGGGCTTGATCTCGGCTCCGCCTGGCCGTTCCTGCTTGCGGGCCTCCTCTCACCGGGCGCAGCGCAGATCCTCGTCACGATCGCTATCCGCGAGTCGGGCGCGTCCCGCGTCTCGATGGTCTTCGGCACGGCGCCGCTCGTCTCGGTGGCGATCGCGCTCGTCTTCCTCGGCGAGCCCGTCCGGACGTCGCTGCTGGCAGGAGCGGTGCTCGTCGTCGCCGGTGGAGTGGAGCTCACCCGCGAGCGCGAGCGCCCCGCGCACCTGAACAGGCTCGGTCTTGTCTGCGCGTTCGCCGGCGCCACCCTCTTCGCGATCCGGGACAACCTCGTCCGCCACCTCGCCGTCGGCAGGACCGCCGTGCCGCCGGCGGTCGCCGCCGCCGCCGCGCTGCTCGGTGGGACGCTGTTCATCGCGGTTTGGGCACGGAAAAGGATGGGTCGCCGGTGGCTTCGCTTCGTGCCGGCCGGCTTGCTCTTCGGCGGCTCGTACGTCTCGCTCTTCGAGGCCTACTACCGCGGCCGCGTCACCGTCGTCGCACCGCTCGTCGCGATCGAGTCGCTCGTGGGCGTCGGGCTCTCGGTGCTTCTCCTGCGCGACTCGGAGCTCGTGGGGAGGAGGCTCGCCTTCGGCGCGGCGCTCATCGTCGCCGGCGGCGCCGTTATCGGCGCGACACGCTGACGACGAGGGTGAGTGGCATATCTGCTATAAACCGGCTTAGATTTTCTCAATCAGGAGGCAGGAGCACAACATGGCAAAGACCATCGGCATCGACCTGGGTACGACGAACTCGTGCATGGCCGTGCTCGAGGGCGGCGAGCCGACCGTCATCCCGAACGCGGAGGGCGGCCGCACGACGCCGTCCGTCGTCGCGTTCGCGAAGGACGGCCAGCGGCTCGTCGGCGCCCCCGCGCGGCGGCAGCAGGTCACGAACCCGCAGAACACGATCTTCTCGATCAAGCGCTTCATGGGCCGCAAGTTCGACGAGGTGACGGAGGAGATGACCATCGTCCCGTACGAGGTCGTCAAGGGCCCGAACGGGGACGTGCGCGTGGAGACGGAGGGCAAGGAGTACGCCCCTCCGGAGATCAGCGCGATGATCCTCCAGAAGCTCAAGCAGGACGCCGAGGCGTACCTCGGGGAGACGGTGACGGACGCCGTCATCACCGTCCCCGCCTACTTCAACAACGCGCAGCGCGAAGCGACGAAGGACGCCGGCAAGATCGCCAGCCTCAACGTCCTCCGCATCATCAACGAGCCGACGGCCGCCGCGCTTGCCTACGGCCTCGACAAGGAGGGTGCCGACCAGACGATCCTCGTCTTCGACCTCGGCGGCGGCACATTCGACGTGTCGGTGCTCGAGCTCGGCGAAGGGGTCTTCCAGGTCAAGTCCACCGCCGGCGACAATCACCTCGGCGGCGACAACTTCGACAAGGCCGTCGTGGACTGGATGGTGGCCGAGTTCAAGAAGGACCAGGGCATCGACCTGGCGGCCGACCGGATGGCGCTCCAGCGCCTGTACGAGGCGGCGGAGAAGGCGAAGATCGAGCTGTCGTCCACGATGACGACGCAGATCAACCTCCCGTTCGTCACGGCGACGCCGGAAGGCCCGAAGCACCTCGACCTCCAGCTCACGCGGGCGAAGCTCGAGGAGATCACGGCCGACCTGCTCGAGCGGACGGTCGGGCCGACGAAGCAGTCGCTCTCGGACGCCGGCCTCGACGCCTCGAAGATCGACCACGTCGTCCTCGTCGGCGGCATGACCCGCATGCCGGCGGTGCAGGAGAAGGTCAAGGAGCTGATCGGCAAGGACCCGCACAAGGGCGTCAACCCGGACGAGGTCGTCGCCGTCGGCGCGGCCATCCAGGGCGGCGTGCTCAAGGGCGAGGTCAAGGACATCCTGCTCCTCGACGTCACGCCCCTGAGTCTCGGGATCGAGACCAAGGGCGGCGTCTTCACGAAGCTGATCGAGCGCAACACGACGATCCCGACCAAGAAGTCGGAGACCTTCACGACCGCCGAGGACAACCAGCCCTCGGTCGAGGTGCACGTCCTCCAGGGCGAGTCGGAGATGGCGCTCTACAACAAGACCCTCGGCAAGTTCCAGCTCGTCGGCATCCCGCCGGCGCCGCGGGGCATGCCGCAGGTCGAGGTCACCTTCGACATCGACGCGAACGGGATCATCAACGTCTCGGCGAAGGATCTCGGCACGGGCAACGTGCAGCAGATCCAGATCCAGGGCGGCTCCGGTCTCTCCGAGACCGAGGTGCAGGACATGATCCGGAACGCGGAGTCGCACGCCGACGAGGCGCGCAAGCTGCGCGAGACGGTCGACGCGAAGAACAACGCCGAGACGCTCGCCTACCAGACGGAGCGCTCGCTCAAGGAGCACCGCGACAAGCTCGACGAGTCCGAGGCCTCGACGATCGAGGGCCGGGTCATGGAGCTGCGCCAGGCGCTCGAGGGCGACGACCTCGCGGAGATCCGCACCAAGATGGACGCGCTGCAGGAGGCCTCTCACAAGCTCGCCGAGGCGGTCTATGCCGAGGCGACGGCACAGGCACAGGCGTCCGCCGGCGGCAACGGCGAGGCGGCGTCGGACGACGAGGTCGTCGAGGAGGGCGAGTACGAGGTCGTGGACGAGGAGGCGCCCACCTCGTGACCGAAGAGCACGTTCAGCAGGAAGAGACCGAGGCGCAGGATGAAAGTCAGGTGCCTGGCACGGCGGAGCCGAGCCAGGCACCGCTCGAGGACGATCGCCTCCTCCGACTGGCTGCCGACTTCGAGAACTACAAGAAGCGGGCGGCGCGTGAGAGGTCTGAATACATCGCTCTGGCAAATGAGCGGCTGATCGCCGAGCTGCTCCCGATCGTCGACGACCTCGAACGCGCGCTCAGTGCGGCCGAGCAGCACGAGGAGGCGCAACTCGAGGAGGGCGTCCGCCTCGTCCACCGCTCGCTGGCCGCGCTGCTCGAGCGGCACGGCGTGACGCCGATCGAGACGGACGGCAAGTTCGATCCGCACGTGCACGAGGCGCTCCTCTCCCGGCCGTCCGAGGCGGAGGAGGGCTCGGTGCTCGACGTCGTCCAGAAGGGCTACAAGCTCGGCGATCGCGTCGTCCGGCCGGCCCGGGTCGTCGTCGCCGCGCCGGCGCAGGAAGAGGCGGACGAGGGCGATGCCTGAGACGCTCTACGAGACGCTCGGCGTCAAGAAGAACGCCTCCGCCGACGAGATCAAGAAGTCGTACCGGAAGCTTGCGCGGCAGCACCATCCCGATGCGAACCAGGGCGACAAGGCGGCGGAGGAGCGCTTCAAGCAGGTGCAGACGGCCTACGACGTCCTCTCCGACCCGGAAAAGCGGAAGGCCTACGACCGCTTCGGCTCTACGAACGGCCGCGGGGCTCCCGGCCCGGACGGTGCCAACGTCGACTTCGGCGACTTCGACTGGAGCGGCGACCTCGGGGACATCCTCGGCGGCATCTTCGGCAACCTCGGCGGCACGGCGCGCGGGGGCCGGCGCGGGCGGCCGCAGGCGGTGCGCGGGGCCGACGTCGAGACGGAGGTGCGCCTCTCGTTCGAGGACTCGCTGCGCGGTGCCGAGGCGAAGGTTCCCGTCGAGCTCACCGTCGCTTGCTCGGAGTGCGGCGGCACCGGGGCCCAGCCGGGCACGGCGCCCGTCATCTGTCCCGAATGCAACGGGCGCGGCGTCAAGTCCGAGAGCCAGGGCCTTTTCGCCCTCTCGCAGCCGTGCCCGCGCTGCCGCGGCAACGGCACCGTGATCGAGAAGCCGTGCCCGAAGTGCAAGGGCTCGGGTCGCGAGCGCCGGCTGCGCACGTACACGGTCAAGATCAGGCCCGGCGTCAAGGACCGCACGAAGATCCGGCTCAAGGGGAAGGGCGAGGCCGGCCAGCACGGCGGGCCGAACGGCGACCTGATTGTCGTCACGCGCGTCGAGCCGTCGCCGACGTACGAGCGCCGCGGCGACGACCTGATCGTGCAGGTGTCCGTCTCCTTCCCGACCGCGGCTCTCGGCGGCAAGGTCGACGTCCCGACGCCGGAAGGCACGGTCTCGCTCAAGATTCCCGCCGGCTCCGAGGACGGCAAGCTGCTGCGGATCAAGGGCCGCGGCGCCCCGAGGCTCAGCCGCTCCGGCAAGGGCGACGTGCTCGCGCGGGTTCGCATCCAGGTACCGAAGCGCGTGAACAAGAAGGAGCGCGAGCTCCTCGAGGAGCTGCAGAAGGCGGTCGGCTGATGGACGACGAGCTCCTCAAGCAGGGGCCGCGCGAGGCCCCCGAGCCCGAGACAGCGGAGGAGCGCTCGAGTCGCGCGGGCCTGAAGACGGCCGGCGGCGGCGTCGCCGCGGGCGGGATCGGACTTGCGAAGGCCGGCCTCCTCGGCAAGTTCTTCCTCTGGTTCTTTCTATGGAACGGTGTCAGCACCGCGCTGCGCATCGGCGGCTGGATCGGGATTCTGCTGATCGTCGGGATCGTCGCCGGCACGATCCTGTACCGGCGGAGGCACGCCTGATGGAGACCTCGGACCGGCCGATCTACATGATCTCGGTCGCCGCCGACCTTGTCGGCATGCACCCGCAGACGCTCCGCATGTACGAGACGAAGGGTCTTGTGCGGCCGCACCGGACGCCCGGCGGGACGCGCCTGTACTCCGAGGCGGATGTCGAGCGGCTTCGTATCGTCCAGCGGCTCACCGGCGAGCTCGGCCTCAATCTCGCCGGCGTCGAGCTCGTCCTCCGGCTCGAGGACGAGCTGCGCAAGGCGCACGCACAGGTGGAGCGGCTGCAGCAGCAGCTTCGCCGCGAGGTGCAGAGCGTGCACAAGCAGTACCGCCGCGACCTCGTGCTCGTAAGCGGCGAGCGGCTTCCGGAAAGGCAGTAAGGCATGGACTTCAACAAGCTCACGGTCAAGGCGCAGGAGGCCGTCGCCGCCGCGCAGGAGCTCGCCCGCCGCACGGGCAACCCCGAGCTCTATCCCGAGCACCTGCTCCTCGCGCTGCTCGACCAGGAGCTGCCGCGCGAGCTCGTTTCCGACGCCGACGCGCTGCGCGCGCAGGCCGAGGCGACGCTCTCGCAGAAGCCGCGCATCGAGGGCTCGCAGCAGCAGCCCGGCGTCTCCGCCGCGCTCTCGAAGGTGCTCGACCGCGCCTTCGACGAGGCGAAGAAGCTCGAGGACGAGTACGTCGCTGCGCAGCACCTCCTGCTCGCGCTCGACGTCGTCCCGCGCGACGAGCTGCTCGCGAAGATCGCGGAGGTCACCGCCGGCCGTCGCGTCACGTCGGCCGATCCCGAGGGGACGTACCAGGCGCTCTCGAAGTTCGGCCGCGACCTGACCGAGGCGGCCGAAAGCGGCAAGCTCGACCCGGTCATCGGCCGCGACGAGGAGATCCGCCGCGTCATCCAGGTGCTCTCGCGCCGCACGAAGAACAATCCCGTCCTGATCGGCGAGCCCGGCGTCGGCAAGACCGCCATCGTGGAGGGGCTCGCGCAGCGGATCGTCGCCGGCGACGTCCCCGAGTCGCTGAAGGGGAAGCGCGTGTGGGCACTCGACATCGGCGGCCTGCTCGCCGGCTCGAAGTACCGCGGCGAGTTCGAGGAGCGGCTCAAGGCCGTGCTCGAGGAGATCTCGAACGCAGCCGGGGAGATCATCGTCTTCATCGACGAGCTGCACACGATCGTCGGCGCGGGCGCGGCCGAGGGAGCTGTCGATGCCGCGAACATGCTCAAGCCGATGCTCGCGCGCGGCGAGCTCCGCTGCGTCGGTGCAACGACGCTGGACGAGTACCGCAAGCGCATCGAAAAGGACGCGGCGCTCGAGCGGCGCTTCCAGCCGGTCTTCGTCGGCGAGCCGTCGGTCGCCGACACGATCGCGATCCTCCGCGGCCTGAAGGAGCGCTACGAGGCGCACCACAAGGTTCGGATCCGCGACGCGGCGCTCGTCGCGGCGGCCGTGCTCTCCGAGCGGTACATCTCCGACCGGCAGCTCCCGGACAAGGCCATCGACCTCGTCGACGAGGCCGCCTCGCGGCTGAAGATGGAGATCGAATCGTCTCCCGTCGAGCTCGACGAGGCGAACCGGCGCGTCACGCAGCTCGAGATCGAGCTCGCGGCGCTGACCGGCGAGTCGGACGACGTGCGGGGGCCACTCGAGGCCGAACTGGCGGAGGCGAAGGAGCGGCGCGACGGGCTCGCCGCGCGCTGGGCGCGCGAGAAGGAGGCGCTCGACCGGATCGGCGAGATCACGCAGCGCATCGACGCGCTGCGGATGGAGGCCGAGCGCGAGGAGCGCGCCGGAAACCTCCAGCGGGTCGCCGAGATCCGCTACGGCGAGCTGCCGGCGCTCGAGAAGGAGCTCGAGGAACGCGACTCGCAGCAGGCCGACTCGATGGTCAAGGAGGAGGTCGACGAGCACGACGTCGCCGAAGTGGTTTCTCGATGGACGGGGATCAACACTGCCCGGCTGCTCGAGGGCGAGACCGAGAAGCTCGTCCAGATGGAGGCGCGGCTGCACCGGCGCATCGTCGGCCAGGACGAGGCGGTCAGTGCTGTTTCAAATGCTCTCCGGCGCTCACGCACCGGCCTGCAGGACCCGAACCGCCCGATCGGGAGTTTTGTCTTCTTGGGCCCGACCGGCGTCGGCAAGACCGAGCTCGCGCGAGCTTTGGCCGAGTTCATGTTCGACGACGAGCACGCGATGGTCAGACTCGACATGAGCGAGTACCAGGAGCGGCACACGGTTGCGCGGCTGATCGGCGCGCCGCCCGGCTACATCGGCTATGACGAGGGCGGCCAGCTCACCGAGGCGGTGCGGCGACGGCCGTACAGCGTGATCCTCCTCGACGAGATCGAGAAGGCGCATGCGGAGGTCTTCGACGTCCTCCTCCAGGTGCTCGACGACGGGCGCCTCACCGACGGCCAGGGCCGCACCGTCGACTTCCGCCACACCGTCCTGATCATGACCTCGAACGTCCGCTCCGTCGACGCGCTGCGCGACGTGTTCCGACCCGAGTTCCTGAACCGGATCGACGAGGTGATCGAGTTCCAGCTGCTCTCGAAGGAGCAGATCGCCGAGATCGTCGAGCTCCAGCTCGCCCGGTTGCGCGAGCGGCTCGCCGAGCGGCGGATCGAGCTCGAGTTGACGGACGCGGCGAAAGAGGTGCTCGCCGAGGCGGGCTGGGATCCGGCCTACGGCGCGCGGCCGCTCAAGCGGGCGCTCCAGCGCCTCGTCGAGAACCCGCTCGCGCTGCGGTTGCTCGAGGGCGACTTCGCCGACGGCGACACGATCCGGGTCGACGCCGAGGACGGCGAGATCCGCTTCGAGAAGGTCGGGGCTGCGGCCGCGGCAGTCGCGTAGTGCTCGTCGTCGCAGCGACCGAGCGCGAGCTCGCGCTTCTCGACGGGCTCGACACCTTCTGCTGCGGGATCGGTCCCGTCGAGGCCGCGCTGCAGACGGCTCGCGCACTCGAACAGCGGCGGCCCGACGCTGTCGTCCACGTCGGGATCGCGGGGTCGCGGACGCTCGAGCCGCCGGCGCTCGTGCTCGGGAGCGAGGCCGTCTACTGCGACGTGATCGACCCCGCGTCGACGCTGCCGCGCGTCGAGCGGGCGCGACCCGATGAGGCGCTGCTCGAGCGCGCGCGCGCCGCGCTGCCAGAGGCGCACGTCCTGCCGATCGCGACCTGCGGCAAGGTGGGCGGGGGAACGGGCTTCGACGTCGAGGCGATGGAGGGATTCGGCGTGCTCCGCGCCTGTGAGCTCGCCGGCGTGCCGGCGGTCGAGCTGCGCGCGATCTCCAACTCGCCGGACGAGGCGGATCGAACGCGCTGGCGATTCGACGACGCCTTCGCCGCGCTCGCCGCGGCGCTACAGCGACTCGACGTCCTCTAGGAACTCGGCGTTGCCGTGGCGCGTCGGCGCGCCGTA
>DAIMGZ010000018.1:0-23129 GCA_036723535.1 Gaiellaceae bacterium | reverse complement strand
GCGACGACCCACTCCGCGTAGCCGCCGTCGAGGTCGTAGCCGGTGAAGCGGGCCGTCTCGCAGAGGTTCTCCCGGCCCGAGCGGCAGTAGCGGCATGTGCCGTCCGTCCAGCCGAGCCAGGGGACGCCGAGCCGGCGCCCGTCCTCCGTCCGGCCGACGACCTGGTGGCCGAGGACGAGCGGGAGCTTCGGGTTCGGCAGCTCGCCGTCGACGACGTGGAGATCCGTCCGGCAGACGCCGCAGGCGGCGACCCGCAGCAGGACCTGGCCCGGCTGTGGCTCCGGCACCGGAACCTCCTCGAGCCGCAGCGGCTCGCCGGCCGCGTGAAGCACCATCGCGCGCACGAAGACATCGTCCCATTCGGACACGTCCGGAACCAGGTTCCGGACGTGGCTCGAGTGGACAGCACCCTCGAGCGGTAGAGACGGCGCTGCCGTGGACAGATACCGGGATCCGGAGATCCTGCGGCCGGCGCAGCAAGGTCCAAGGCGGACATGTCCGGAACCAGGTTCCGGACGTGGCTCGAGTGGACGATACGCTCGCGCGGTGGAGACGACTCTGCCGTACGGCTGGTACACGGATCCGGAAATCCTGCGCCGCGAACAGGAGCGGATCTTCCGTTCGGCGTGGCAGTACGTCGGCCACACCGGGCAGCTGGCGCAACCCGGCTACTTCGCGACCGAGGTTGGGAGGATTCCCGTGGTCGTCACGCGCGACCGCGACGGCGTGCTCCGTGCGTTCGTCAACGTCTGCCGCCACCGCGGCCACGTCGTCGCGGAGGGCGAGGGCCGGCGCGAGACGCTGCAGTGTCCGTACCACGCGTGGACGTACGGGCTCGACGGCCACCTCCGCGCCGCGCCGCGCAGCGAGGAGGAGCCGGAGTTCCCGCAGGACGAGCTCGGTCTCCGGCCGGTCGCCATCGACACCTGGGGCCCGTTCGTCTTCGCGAGCGCAGCGCCCGACGCGGAGCCGATCGCGGAGGCGCTCGGCTCGCTCCCGGCGCAGGTCGCGGAGCTCGGGCTCGACGTCGACTCGCTCGTCCACCACTCGCGCTGGGAGGCCGGGGTCGAGGCGAACTGGAAGATCGTCTGCGAGAACTTTCTCGAGTGCTACCACTGCCAGGTCGCGCACCCCGCCTTCAGCGAGCTGATCGACGTCTCACCGGAGGCCTACGTGCTCTCGAGCGACGGGCGCCTCTCGACCCAGCACGGCCCGCTGCGAACGGCGACGCCCGAGGACGAACTGCCGCGTGCGCAGTTCCACTTCCTCTGGCCGAACCTCGGGATCAACATCTTCCCCGGGCACCCGAACGTCTCGATCGGCCCGATCGTGCCGCGGACGCCCGAGCGCACCTATCGCTTCCTCGACTACTTCTTCGGCCCGGACGTCGAACGCGCGTGGATCGACGATCTCCTCGCCTTCGACGACCAGGTCGGACGGGAGGATCGCGGGCTCGTCGAGGGCGTGCAGCGCGGCGTCGCTTCCGGCGCGCTCGAGCGCGGCGTACTCATGAGCCGCAGTGAGCAGCTCATCGGCCATTTCCAGGCGCTTACGGCAGCGGCGCTCGGCGACTAGCTCGCGACCGCGTATCAGCCGAGCGGCAGCGTGAGGCACGTCGGGCCGCCGTCGCCTTTGCGCGAGATCTCGTCGCCTTCGTAGACGAGCACCTCGATGCCGACCGCCTCCAGGCGTTGCCGTGTGACGTCGTTGCCGGCGAGCGCGACGGCTCGTAGCCCGCCGTCGAGCCCGAGGACGTTAGGCCCCATCGTCGCGAACTCCTCCTCGGGCACTTCGACGAGGCGTATACCGCGTTCCTCGAGGAGCTCCACGAGCCGCGCAGGCAGGAGCGGCAAGAAAGCGACCGCTAGCCGCGGCGAGATCGGGTTGAGCAGCGAACGGAGGTGCAGCACCTCAGCTCGGCCGTGCACGTGCGGAAGGTCGAAGGCGAGCACCTCTGCCTCCGGCAGCAGCATGCGCAGCGTCTCGATTCCGGCGTCGTTCGTACGGTAGGAGCAGCCGACGAGGAGGGTCCTCTCGTCGAGCCAGACCGTGTCGCCTCCGTCTGCAGTCGCCGGCGCCTCGAGCCGGCCGAGGATCGGAAGGCCGGCGGCTTCGAGCCCCGACCGCAACGCCTCGGGCTCTCCGAGCCGCCCTTCCTTACCCGGTCGGAGCAGGATCGCCCCGCCCGGAACGATCAACGCCGGGTCGTACACGTAGAGCGAGTCGAGGTTCCCCGGTTCCCCGCGCGCCTCGAGCAGTTCGGCCCCGGTTGCTACGAGCAGCGCGCGAAAGGCCTCATGCTCGCGCTCGAGCTCCTCAAAATCAGGCGCCGCTCGCCAGCCGAGCCGCTGCCACGAGTCGACGTCCTCCAGCGCCGGGGGACGCACGAGGATCCTCACGAATCGAGCATACGGTGCTCCCGTCGCCCGGTCGGATCCCAGCTTCTCGTCACGGCGGGGTAGAGTCGTCCCTCTCGCCGGTTCTTCAGATAGGAGGCCATCCGTGAAGCGTCTTCTCCCGCTGCTCGGGGTCGCAGCACTCGTCGCCACGCTCGCCGCCTGCGGCGGTGGTGGCAACAAGGCTCCGACGACCACGTCAAAGGCAAGCGTGCCGACGAAGCAGCCGGGCAAGCTCGTCGTCGGGTTCGATCTCCCGGCACCCGCGTTCTGGAACGGCCCGGCGTCCGGTAACACGATCAAGCATCCGACGGGCTTCGAGTACGGGCTGGCCGTCGACGTCGCCAAGCAGCTCGGCATCAGTCGGAAGAACGTCACGTTCCTGCGGGCGCCGTTCGCCACCATCCTCCTCGCCGGCAACAAGCCGTACGACTTCGCGATGGAGGAGACGACGATCACCGCGCAGCGGGCGAAGGTGATCGGCTTCTCGGCCCCCTACTTCGACGCGAACCAGGGTGTCCTCATCGCCAAGGGCGTTACGAAGCCGACGAAGATCTCCGACCTCAAGAGCCTGCAGACGTGCGCGCAGGCGGGGACGACGGGCCTCGACTGGCTCCAGCACAAGCTGCGCCCGGCGAAGAAACCGCTCGTCTACTCGGCGTCGTCGAGCGCGGCGTTCGATGCGGTCCAGTCCGGCGCGTGCCAGGCCCTGATCCTCGATGTGCCGATCATCGAGGCGCAGAACCAGAAACAGCCGGGAGACTACGGCGGCGTCGTCGGGCAGATCAACACACAAGAGAGCTACGGCGCTGTGTTCCAGAAGAACAGCCCGCTGATCCCGGACGTCAGCGCCGCGATCAACGCGCTGCAGAAGGACGGAACCATCGGCAAGCTGACGAAGAGATGGTTCGGCTACGACCCAACGAAGATCGCGGTCCTGAAGTAGGTGCGGACCTGATCTAGGCGTACGGCGCGGAGGAGGTCGGAGTGGGCCATTTTCTACACGAGTTCTTCAGCCCGCTCGACTTCCTCCGGGTCGTGCCCCAGGTCTGGAACGGCTTCCAGCTCAACATCGAGCTGATGGTCGTCGCCGAGGCCCTCGTCCTCGTGCTCGCCCTCATGCTCGCGATCGTGCGCGGCGTGCCGGGACGCGCCGCCCTTCCCTTCCGGGCGGTCGCGATCGCCTACACGGACTTCTTCCGCGGGACGCCCCTCCTGCTCGTCCTCTTCCTGGTGCAGGGGTTCGCCACCCTCAACTACGCAGGCCTTTCGAGCCAGAGCCTCTTCCGCAACGGCGTGATCGCGCTCACGCTCGTCTACACGGCCTACGTCACGGAGGTGTACAGGGCCGGCATCGAATCGGTGCACCCGAGCCAGCGGATGGCGGCGCGCTCGCTCGGCCTGAGCTATACGCAGGCTATGCGCTACGTCGTGCTGCCGCAGGCGATCCGCCGGGTCGTCCCGCCGCTTCTGAACGACTTCATCGGCCTCCAGAAGGACACCGCGCTCATCAGCGTCATCGGAGCGACGGAGGCGATCGCACAGGCCAACTTCTACGGGAGCGACTACGTGAACGACGCCGGTCTGATCGTCGCGGCGGTGTTCTTCATCTTCCTCACGATCCCACTCGCACGCTTCACCGACCACATCATCAGGGAGCGGGAGAACCGGGAGCGGGCGCAGGCGATATGAGCACGAACGGGCATTTCGTCTCGCTGCAGGGCGTGACCAAGCGCTTCGACAACCTCGAGGTCCTGCACGGGATCGACCTGGACGTCGCCGAACACAACGTGGTCTGCCTGATCGGGGCGTCGGGCTCGGGCAAGTCGACCCTCCTCCGCTGCATCAACCTGCTCGAGCAGGTCGACGCGGGCACGATCGTCGTCGACGGCCAGACGATCACCGGGACCAAGATCGACGTCAACAGGCTGCGGCAGAAGATCGGGATCGTCTTCCAGGCTTACAACCTGTTCCCGCACATGACCGTGCTCCAGAACGTGACGCTCGCACCGCGGAAGGCGCTCGGGATCTCGCGTGCGCAAGCGGAAGCCCACGCGCGGGCTCTGCTGCGACAGATCGGCCTCGACGACAAGGCGGACGAGTTCCCCGACCGCCTCTCGGGCGGGCAGCAGCAGCGCGTCGCAATCGTCCGGGCGCTGGCGACCGGGCCGAAGCTGATGCTGCTCGACGAGATCACGTCCGCCCTCGACCCGCAGCTGATCGGCGAAGTGCTCGAGCTCGTCCGCGAGCTCGCAGAGTCCGGGATGACGATGATCATCGCCACCCACGAGATGAGCTTTGCCCGCGAGGTTGCGAACAAGGTCTGCTTCCTCGACGCCGGCGTCATCTACGAGGAGGGGCCCCCGGCGGAGATCTTCTCGTCGCCCCGCGAAGAGCGGACGCGCGAGTTCCTCGCACGCGTGCTGGAGGGAGGCAGATTGTGAGCCGCCTGCGTGCCACATCGAAAGCTCCGCTCGCCGTCGCGGGGATCCTGGCGGCGCCGATCTTCTTCGTCGCGCTGATGGCATTCTCGCTCAAGCTCGACAAGCCATCTCACCTCACGAAGCATGGGACGCTCGTCCTCGGCGACCCGACGAAGGGCAACGTGGGAACGATTTACCTGCTCGCGTTCGCCGTCGCGGCAGGCGTCGTTCTCGTCGGCGTTCTCGCCTCGGTGGTGGGATCCCGGCTTGCCGTCGTCGTCCCCGCCGTGGCAGGCATCGTCGCGTCCGTCCTGCTCCTGTTCCCGCTCGCGACCTGGGCTGCGGAGCACGCGAAGCGTTACCCGCTGGGAGTCGACAACATTCCGCGGAGCAGCCCGCAGGACCTCTTCCTGCGCGGCGAATGGGAGCAGAACGCCCGGACGACCGCCCGTCAGATCGGGTTCGCGACGATCGGAATCGCGATCGCGGCTATCGCGCTGACCGTTGGGCTCGAAGTCCGACGTCGCCGGGGGATCGAGGGGCCGCCCGTTCCGCCTCCGCCGATGGAGACCGGCGGCGCGCCTGCGATCACCGGCCGCTGATCCGTAACCGCGTTAGCGACTTTTGCTAGCCTGGTTATCGAATGGCGCAGGCGACGAAGAAGGAGCTCGAGGCGATGGCGGTCGCGGACCGCCTGCGCCCGACTCTCCTCCACCTCAGCCGGGAGCTTCGCCGCGAGAGGATCGCCGGCGTCTCGCCGCACCAGGTCTCGCTCCTCTCGTTGATCAAGTACGCGCCCGGCGTCACGGTCGGCCAGCTCGCGGCGGAGGAGCGCGTCTCCACGGCCGCGATGTCGAAGCGCGTCTCGCGGCTCGAGCGCGACGGTCTGGTCGCCCGCACGCCGAGCGAGGCGGATCGCCGCCGCGTCGGCCTGACACTCACGGACGAGGGCCAGCGGACGCTCCGCCGCGTGCGCTCCCGCCGCACCGCCTGGCTCGCAAGCCGGCTCGGGGCTCTGTCGCCGGAAGAGCTTGCCGCGCTCTCCGCCGCCGTCGATTCGCTCGGCCGGCTCGTCTCCGAGAAGCGCGCGTGACGACAGCACGGCGCACGTTCCACAGCCTTCGCTACCGCAACTACCGCCTCTTCTTCGGCGGCCAGATCGTCTCCCAGACCGGCTCGTGGATGCAGCGGATCGCGCTCGGCTGGTACATCCTCCAGCTCACGCATTCGCCGTTCGACGTCGGCGTGATGGCCTTCGCGCAGTTCATGCCCTACATGGCGTTCGGGCTGTTCGCCGGCGTCCTCACGGACCGCCTCGACGCCCGCCGCACCGTGCTCGCGACGCAGGCCGGGCAGCTCGTCTTCGCGTCGGCGCTCGCCTGGATTGCGCTCGGAGGCTTCGCGCAGCCCTGGATGCTCTACGCAATCGCCTTCCTGAACGGGACGGTGCTCGTCCTCGACGTGCCGTCGCGCCAGCAGCTCACATACCGGATGGTTGGGCGCGAGGACCTGCCGAACGCGATCGCGCTCAACTCGACGCTCTTCAACGCGTCCCGCATCTTCGGCCCGGCCGTCGCGGGCGTGATCCTCGTCGCCGGCGCGGGCATCTGCTTCCTGGTCAACGCGGTCAGCTTCTTCGCCGTCTTGCTCGGGCTCCTGGCGATGCGAGTCTCGGAGTTCTTCCCGCTCGAGGAGTTCGAGCGGCCGAGCATCCTCGCCGGTACGCGCGAGGGGCTCGCGTGGGTGCGCAGGCAGCCGCGGATGCTCGTCCTTCTCTCGCTGACCTTCGTCCTCAGCACGTTCAGCTTCAACTTCAACGTCACGCTGCCGGTGCTCGCGAAGGTCACGCTGCACGGGCACAGCTACACGTACGGCCTCCTCTCTGCCGTCTTCGGCGCCGGCGCGCTGGTCGGCGCGCTGGCCGCCGCGTCACTCGGGCGCGCCTCGACGAAGGTGCTGCTCATCGGCGGCGTGGTCTTCACGGGCGGCGAGCTCCTGCTCGCACCGGTCCACTCGGCTTACCTGGCCGGTGCCCTGCTGTTCCTGATCGGCGCGGGCTTCACCGCCTGGTCGGCGAACTCGAACGCGAGCCTGCAGCTCGCCGCGCCAGACCGGCTGCGGGGCCGGATCATCGGCCTCTACTTCTACGCCTTCAACGGCACGGGCGCGCTTGCCGGGATCATGACCGGCTGGCTCTGCGACGTGGGCGGCACCGAGCTCGCCTTCGTCTTCTCCGGGATCCTCGGCCTGGTCGCGACCGGGTTGGCGGCGCTGAGCCTCGGCTGGACGCCGCGCCTCACCACGCGCCGGCGAGCCGGCGAGCCGCGGCACGCGTAGACGCGCTACGCCAATGGGGCTTTCTCCCAAAGGGGTTTTCCGCTCAGCGAGAGAGCGGGTCCTCGTTGAGCTCGGGCCGGGTGAGCCGCCACTCCCGCCATAGAGCATCGACATCGACTGAGCGATGGTCGGCCATGCGCTCGAGGTAGTACCACGCATCGTGCCCGGGACGGTTGTTCGCCCTAAGTTCCCACACCTGTGCATGGTCTTGCGTGGTGTTTCGGCAGACGTAGCCGAGGTGGGTGAAGAGCAGACCAGTGGCTCGGATCGGATCGTGTCCGGCATCGTGCGCAACGACCAGGGTGAGATTCGTCTGCCGGCGGACGGCCATCTCCCGCGGCAAGTTCAACATCCTGACGTCATTACTTATGACGCCGTCCCATGGCCGCTCATGATGATGAAGCGCGACAAAAACCTGCCAGTCATCGATCTCGGCCAGAAGTGGGTCAACGTCGCGTAGCGGGACTAGTTCCGCTTCGGGAATGAAATCGTTCAGCGCCTCGATGATCGGCTCGGGAAAGTTCTGATCGAGCGCGAAGAGCGCCACGGGGCTACGCCGCGGCCTGCAGATTCCTGTCGAGTTGCCGCTCGAGATCTACAGCCTCTACGAGTCCGATCGGTGCGATCTTGGGTAGAGCTGTTCGAGCTTGTCCTGCTCGAACCCCCGCACCCGGAGCGCAGCGACGGTCACGGTTTCAAGGCGAGTGTGCGCAATGTGCGGCGAACCAGAAAGCTTCCCCGGAACAATTCGAAGATGCTCACGCGGCTTTTGCAAGTCCGGGCCTTTGGCGCTCCGCGTTGCGAATGGCTCAATCAAGTTGAGCCATTCAGGGTCTAGCGGGCGTTCTCCTCGGGGCGTTTCGACCTGACCGGGGGCAGATTCGATAGACGCGACCAGCTGGGTCCACGCGGACGATGGGGCTTCCCCTCCTCCGTCCAGAGCTCAAGATCGAGTTCTCGCAGATGGGCCAACGCTCGACGCACCGCAGGCATCGTCGTCGCTGGCACCTGCGACCCTTCTGTTGTGAACCTTGCGCTGACGAAGCCAATAGATCGTCCTAAGCCCCATCAAGTCTGTGTACGACCACATCTTCACCTTGGTCGGCGAGACACTTGGAATGAGAATCTCGTTTCTGGCCCAGTAGTGGACGGTGCTCAGCGGCACGCCTGCCAGAGCAGCCGCACGATCCGCCGTATAAGCACCTCGAAGTTCCGAGATCTTCATGCCTGCCTCAAGTATTCACTGATTGTCTGGGGTGCGCACTTGTGCGCCCCTCACATTCGAGATTCTTGCTCTACGTCCCTGCCCGCGGCTAGGAAACGACCCAGGTCTCGCCGGAGTGGAGGAGCGCGGCGAGGTCGCCCTTGCCCTGCTTCTCCTCGGCGACCTGGAGCTGCTCGGCCATCAGGTCGTCGTAGACTGGGCGCTCGACGTTGCGGAAGATCCCGACAGGCGTGCCGCCGTGCGTCGCCTGCGTCACGCGCGAAAGCGCGAAGGCGAGCGACGGCTCGGCGTGCGTCCGGTCGTGCACGAGAACTCCCTCCTCCCCGGCGGCGCACACCTCGATCGTCCCGTCCGGGCGCTGGCGCAGCGCCTTCTCGCCGTCCTTGCCCCACGTGATCGGCTCGCCGTGGCGGAGGAGGATCCGGTTGACGCCCTCCTTGTCGTCGCGGACGTAGTCGAAGGCGTCGTCGTTGAAGATCGGGCAGTTCTGGAAGATCTCGACGAACGCGCTGCCGCGATGCTCGGCGGCGGCGCGCAGTACCTCGGTCAACCCCTTCTTGTCGGTGTCGATCGCGCGCGCGACGAACGTTGCCTCAGCGCCGATCGCGAGCGAGATCGGGTTGAAGGGCCAGTCGAGCGATCCCATCGGCGTCGACTTCGTCACCTTCCCGAGCTCGCTCGTCGGCGAGTACTGCCCCTTCGTGAGCCCGTAGATCCGGTTGTTGAAGAGGAGGATCTTGAAGTTGACGTTGCGACGCAGCGTATGGATGAGGTGGTTGCCGCCGATCGAGAGCGCGTCGCCGTCGCCGGTCACGACCCAGACCGAGAGATCGGGCCGCGTCGTCGCGAGGCCGGTCGCGATCGCCGGCGCGCGGCCGTGGATCGAGTGCATCCCGTACGTGTTCATGTAGTACGGGAAGCGGGCCGCGCAGCCGATCCCGCTGATGAAGACGGTGTTCTCGCGCGAGATCCCGAGCTCCGGCATGAACGACTGGAGCGAGGCAAGGATCGCGTAGTCGCCGCAGCCCGGGCACCAGCGGACCTCCTGGTCGGTGCGGAAGTCCTTGGCGGTCAGGTTGCCGTTCGTCTCGGTCATGCCGCGTCCACCAGGGCTTCGGCCGCCTCCGCCACCTCCGCCGCGCGCAGCGGGAAGCCGCGGACGCGGTTGTAGCCGATCGCGTCGACGAGGAACTGCGACCGCACGAGCTGCAGGAGCTGACCGAGGTTCATCTCCGGGATGAGCACCTTCTCGTAGCGGCGCAGCACGTCGCCGGTGTTGCGCGGGAACGGGTTGATGTGGCGCAGGTGCGCGTGCGCGATCTGCTTGTCGTTCGCGCGGACGCGCCGGGCGGCCGCCGCGACCGGCCCGTACGTCCCGCCCCAGCTGAGGACGAGCAGCTTCGCCCCGCCGTCGGGGTCGTCGACCTCGAGCTCCGGGATGTCGCCGGCGATTCCCGCGACCTTCTGCGCGCGGAGCCGCGTCATCAGGTCGTGGTTCTCGGGGTCGTAGGAGATGTTCCCGGTGCGGTCGGCCTTCTCGAGGCCGCCGATCCGGTGCTCGAGCCCCGGCGTCCCCGGCAGCGCCCACGGCCGCGCGAGCGTCTGCTCGTCGCGCAGGTACGGGAGGAACTCGTCGCCCGCGTTCGGCTCGGTGGCGAAGGTCGGCGTGAGGTCGGGCAGCGTGTCGAGCTCGGGCAGGAGCCACGGCTCGGAGCCGTTCGCGAGGTAGGCGTCGGAGAGGAGGTAGACGGGCGTGCGGTACTTGAGCGCGATCCGCACCGCCTCGATCACGGCGTGGAAGCAGTCGGACGGCGAGCGGGCGGCGACGACCGGTACCGGCGACTCGCTGTTCCGGCCGTATAGCACCATGAGTAGGTCGCCCTGCTCCGGCTTCGTCGGCATCCCGGTCGACGGGCCGGCGCGCTGGATGTCGCAGATGAGGAGCGGGAGCTCGAGCATGATCGCGAGCCCGACGGTCTCGGCCTTGAGGACGATGCCCGGCCCGGCCGACGTCGTGACCCCGAGCGCGCCACCGAACGCCGCTCCCACGGCGGCGCCGGCGGCCGCGATCTCGTCCTCCGCCTGGAAGGTGCGAACGCCGAAGTGCTTGTACCCCGCGAGCTCCTCGAGGATCGCGCTCGCCGGCGTGATCGGGTAGGCGCCGAGGAAGAGCGGCAGTCCCGAGAGGCGCGACGCGGCGACGAGGCCGAGCGAGAGCGCCTGGTTGCCGGTGATGTTGCGGTACGTCCCCGGCGCGAGCTTCGCCGGCTTCACCTCGTACGTGACGGCGAAGGACTCCGTCGTCTCGCCGAACGCGTAGCCGGCGTGGAGTGCCTTGACGTTCGCCTCGGCGATCTCCGGCCGCTTCGCGCCGAACTTCGCCTCGAGGAACTCGATCGTCGGCTCGATCGGGCGCCCGTACAGCCACGACATCAGGCCGAGCGCGAACATGTTCTTCGAGCGCTCCGCCTCGCGCGGCGTCACACCCTCGACCTCCTTCAGCGCGCCGACGGTCAGCGACGTCAGCGGCACCCCGTGCACCTGGTACTCGTCGAGCGAGCCGTCCTCGAGCGGGTTCTGCGCGTAGCCGGCCTTCTGGAGGTTCCGCTCGGTGAAGGCGTCGGCGTCGACGATCAGCGTCCCGCCCTTCGGCAGGTCGGCGATGTTCGTCTTCAGCGCCGCCGGGTTCATCGCGACGAGGACGTTCGGCGCGTCGCCCGGTGTGAGGATGTCGTGGTCGGCGAAGTGGAGCTGGAAGCCCGACACCCCCGGCAGCGAGCCGGCGGGCGCGCGGATCTCGGCCGGGAAGTCCGGCAGCGTCGAGATGTCGTTGCCGAGAAGCGCCGCTTCGGACGTGAACTGCGAGCCCGTGAGCTGCATGCCGTCGCCGGAGTCGCCCGCGAAGCGCACGATCACCTGTGAGAGCTGCTCGACCGGCTTGCTGCTCATGTCTCGTCCCAGGTATAGCGCACTCCCCGGCCCCTCCGGGCACGGACGTACACTCGGCGCATGGAGCCGGTGGTCTCCGTGCGCGGCCTGCACAAGCGCTACGGCGCGGTCGAGGCGGTCGCGGGGATCGACCTCGAGGTGCAGCGCGGCGAGATCTTCGCCTTCCTCGGGCCGAACGGGGCCGGCAAGACAACGACCGTCGAGATCCTCGAAGGCTTCCGCGCGCGCAGCGACGGCGAGGTCAGCGTGCTCGGCGTCGACCCGGCGCACGGCAACGCTGCGTGGCGCAACCGCGTCGGCGCCGTGCTCCAGGAGTCGAACGCAGAGCCCGGGCTGACCGTGCGCGAGAGCCTTCAGCTCTACTCCGGCTACTACCTCGAGCCGCGCGACATCGACGAGACGATCGCGCTCGTCGGCCTCGAGGAGAAGGCAGACACGCTCGGGCCGCAGCTCTCGGGCGGTCAGCGGCGCCGGCTCGACGTGGCGCTCGGGCTCATCGGCGACCCGGAGCTCATCTTCCTCGACGAGCCGACGACGGGATTCGACCCGTCTGCGCGTCGCACGGCCTGGCACGTGATCGAAGGGCTGCGGGAGCTCGGCAAGACCGTGTTCCTGACGACCCACTACATGGACGAGGCCGAGCAGCTCGCCGACCGCATCGCCGTCATCGCCGGCGGGCGCATCGTCGCCGAGGGGACCCCGGGAACCCTCGGCGGCCGCAACCGGATGGCGGCGACGGTTCGCTTCACCCTCCCGGAGGGAACCGGCTCCGACGAGCTGCCGCCCGAGCTGCGCGAGCGCCTGGCCGGCGGGGACGGTCGCGTGACGCTGACGACGGACACGCCGCTCGCCCACGTGGGGGCGCTCAACCAATGGGCGCTCGCGCGCGGGATCGACCTGCCCGACCTCGACGTGCGGCGGCCGACGCTCGAGGACGTCTACCTGCAGCTCACGAGGAGCGAGTCGTGACAGCAGCCGCTCGCGGCCCGCTCGTCCTCGTCGTGCACCAGGCTCGCTATGACCTGCTCAGCATCCTCCGCAACCGCCAGGCCCGCTTCTTCACTCTGATCCTGCCGCTGCTCTTCCTCATCATCTTCGTCGGCGTCTTCGGCAACCACTCCGTCCGCTCGGGCGCGACCACCGTGAAGCTGTCGTCGTACTACGTGCCCGGGCTGGCCGCGCTCGGCGTGATCGCGGCGTCGTTCGTCAACCTCGTGATCTCGATCACCGCGCAGCGCGAAGGCGGGATCCTCAAGCGGCGCCGCGCGACGCCGGTGCCGGCGGGGGTCTTGATCGCCGGACGGACGCTCACCGCGGTGACCGTCTCGCTCGCCGTCCTGACCGTCCTGCTCGCCTTCGGCCGCGTCGTCTACGGCGTCTCGCTACCGACCTCGACGCTCCCGGGGATCGCGCTGACGGCGGTGGTCGGCTCGATCACGTTCTGCGTGCTCGGCTACGCGCTCTCGACGGCGATCCGGAACGAGGACGCGGCGCAGCCGATGGTGCAGGCGATCATGCTGCCGCTCTACTTCATCTCCGGCGTCTTC
Organism: Gaiellaceae bacterium; assembly: GCA_036723535.1. Taxonomy (GTDB): domain Bacteria; phylum Actinomycetota; class Thermoleophilia; order Gaiellales; family Gaiellaceae; genus Palsa-739. Next base: position 10,252 of record DAIMGZ010000018.1, on the reverse strand, counting down.
GTGCCCAACATCAACCTGCCGTCGTGGCTGCGCCACGTGGCGCAAGTGTTCCCGGTCGAGCATCTCGCCGACGGTCTCCACAAGGCGTACGCCCCGAACGTCCACGGCGTGGGGATCGTCTGGAGCGACATCGGCGTGCTGGCGATCTGGGCTGCGATCGGCCTCGGCGTGGCGCTCGTGCGCTTCAGCTGGCTGCCGGCTGCTGCGACCGGCTAGTCGGCTTCGGCGAGCAGGGCCGCGACGTCGAGCGGGCGCGTGTGCATGGTCAGCTCGCCATCGGACGTGGTCGGCCACTCCTCGCGCGGCCGGTCGCGGTAGAGCTCGACGCCGTTGTCGTCCGGGTCGCGGAGATAGATCGCCTCGGAAACACCGTGGTCGCTCGCGCCGTCGAGCGGGATGCCCGCTTCGAGGACGCGCTTCACCGCCTGCGCGAGATTCCTGCGGTCGGGAAAGCGAATCGCCGTGTGGTAGAGGCCCGTCGTGCGCGGCGGCGGCGGCCCGGCGCCCTTCGACTCCCAGGTGTTCAGGCCGATGTGGTGGTGGTAGTCGCCGGCGGAGATGAATGCGGCCTCGTCCCCGTGCCGGACCATGACGTCGAAGCCCAGCACGCCCTCGTAGAAGGCAAGCGCGCGGTCGAGGTCGGAGACCTTGAGGTGGACGTGGCCGATGTCCACGCGGGGGTCGAGCGCCATGCGCGGACCTTATCCGTCGCGATGCTTCAGATCGTCCTCGCGCTGCTGCGCCTGCGCCAGCGTGAGCTGGCCGGAGCAGACCTCCCCGTTGAGCTCGTTCTCGATCTGGTCGACCGCGGCGGCACGCGGGTACGGCTCCGGCCAGAGGTTGCGCGGATCCGTGGGATTGCCGCCGAGCTCGAGGCTGATCAGGTGATCCTCCTGGTAGTCGGAGAGCGAGCCCGTCTCGCCGTACAGCCGCATCTGCTTCGCCTTGAGCGCGTTCGTGTAGGAGACCGGCGGCCGGATCGTCGTCGTCCAGCCGTGCCGGCAGACCGTCGAGCGGATGTTCGCCTGCGTCACGTCCGGGTTGAGGACGCCGGGCGTGCGCAGGGGATCGGCGACGACGGCGTGCGTCCCGTGCCCATGCGGGTAGGCGAACGCCACGACCACGACGGCGACCAGCAGCGCCGCGAGCACGAGGTCGCGCTGGGTGAGGGGCCTCGCCACTGCGCCGACGGTAGGTCGCGCTCTCGTCCGCCGCAAGACGCTCTTTCCGGCGTGTCCAGCCGGGCGGGTAGGGTCGGAACGTGGTCGAGCTGGACGTTCGCCCGAGCGGTCCGTACTCGCTCAAGCTCTCCGCGCGGCTCGCCGGCGACGCGACGCGACGGGTGCGAGAAGGCGTCGTCACCGCTCGCTGCGGCGGCGGCGTTGCGCGCGCGTGGCAGGCGCCCGACGGCACGGTGCAGATCCGCTCCGAGTCGCCGGCCGCGGCCGAGAAGCTCCGCTGGATGCTCGCCCTCGACGACGACCACTCCGACTTTCTCCGCGCCGTCGCCGACGACCCGCTGCTCGGCCGCACGTCGAAGCTCTTGCGCGGCATGAGGCCGGTGCGCACGGCGACGGTCGCGCACGCACTCCTTCGCGCGGTCTGCGGCCAGCTCGTCGACTGGAAGACGGCACGAACCCTCGAGCGGCGCGTGATCCGCGCGCTACAGCCTCGTGACGCTTCCGCAACGGTGGCTGCCACCGGCCTCAGCGAGCCGCCCTCCACCGCCGCGCTCGCGGCCGTCGCGCCGTTCGAGCTGCGCCGGCTCGGGCTGCACGAGCGGCGCGGCGCCGCGACCGTCCGCCTCTGCCGCTCGCTCGAGCTCGAGCGGCTCCACGAGCAACCGACGGACGCGGTCGTCCGCCGGCTCGAGCGCGAGCGCGGGCTCGGCCCGTGGTCGGCCGGCGTCGTCTGCCTCGAGGGCCTCGGCCGCTACGAGCACGGCCTGGTGAGCGACCTCGGGCTCATCAAGCTCCTGCGGGCTCTGCGCGGTCGGCCGGTGGAGGGCTGGGAGACGGCCGAGCTGCTCGAGCCGTACGGCGAGTGGGCGGGTCTCGCGAGCGTCTATCTGCTCGCCGGCTTCGGCCGCGGCCTGATCCCGCTGCACGCGGCCCGCGCCGCGTGAGCTGGTCGCCCGGCGAGGCGATCGTTTTCCGGCAGATCTGGCAGGGTCGACCGCTCTTCGCCGTCCCCTGCGTCGTCATCTCGGACGAGCCCGGTCTGCTCGTGACGTACCTGCCGGAGCGGGCGCCGTTCGGGGCGGTCCCGGGCTGGCCGAGGCCGGGCGGCGTCCATCCGTGGGCACACCGCGCGCACTGGGAGGGGCACGGAACGCTCATGCTGCGGCGGCCCGGCGACCGCTACTCGATCTGGGTCTTCTGGCAAGGGGAGGAACGGCGATTCGTGTGCTGGTACGTCAACCTCGAGCAGCCCTACCGGCGCTCGGCGCTCGGCGATCGGCATCGACAGCCTCGACCACGAGCTCGACCTCTGGAGCGAGGACGGCGCGATCTGGGCACCTCAAGGACGAGGAAGGCGTAAAGGAGTGCGTCGCGCACGGTCGTTTCGACGAGCAGGAGGCGGAGCAGATCTGGGCCGACGCCGCCGCGTTCCAGGCCGAATACGAACGCAACGGCCCGTGGTGGGATCTCAGCTTGGCCGAGTGGCGGCCTCCCGACGGGCTCCTCACGCCGGCGTTGCCGGAAGGCTGGGAGCTAGTGCCCGCCGCCTGATCTCGGGCAGACTCTCTCCATGAGCACGCGCAAGATCGCGATCCTCGGCGGCGGGCGAATCGGCGAGGCCCTCCTCTCCGGCCTGCTCAGCTCCGGCTGGCGCAACGCAGATGAGCTCACCGTCACCAACCGAAGCGAAGAGCGCCTCGCCGAGCTGCGAGAGCGCTACGGCGTCGAGGCGACAGCGGACAACGCCGCCGCGGTCACCGGCGCCGGCATCGTCGTCGTCGCCGTCAAGCCGCAGGACATCGTTGGACTGCTCGCTCAGGTCGGAGAGCACCTGGCGACCGAGCAGACCGTCGTCTCGGTCGCGGCCGCGATCCCGACGGCATACATCGAGGAGCGCATCGCACCGGGCGTCCCGGTGATTCGCGCGATGCCGAACGCGCCGGCGACGGTGCACGAGGGGATGGCCGGCATCTGCGCGGGCGCCCACGCGGGCGACGAGCACCTCGCGCTCGCCGAGGAGCTGCTCACGCACCTCGGCCGCGTCGTGCGCGTGCCCGAAAGGTCGATGGACGCCATCACTGCCGTCTCGGGCTCCGGCCCCGCCTATTTCGCGCTTCTCGCCGAGGCGATGATCGAGGCCGGCATCCTGCTCGGCCTCTCGCGCGAGATCTCGACGACGCTCGTCGTGCAAACGATGTTCGGGACCGCGAAGCAGCTCCGCGACCAAAGGATGCACCCGGTCGAGCTGCGCGAATCCGTCACCTCGCCAGGCGGCACGACGATCGCCGCGATCCGGGAGCTCGAGCAGGCCGGTGTGCGGGCGGCGTTTCTCAACGCGATCCAGGCAGCGATGGACCGCGCGCGCGCGCTCGCCGAAGGCGGATGAGCTCCGTCGACATCACGGTCGTCGGGGACGAGGAGGAAGCCGCTCGCCTCGTCGCCGAGCGGCTGGCGGAGCAGACACACGTCGGTGGGCACGTCGTCCTCACCGGCGGCTCCACGCCGCGCGTCGCGTACGAGCTCGCAGCCGGGCTCGCCCCGGATTGGAGCCGCGTCGAGCTCTGGTGGGGAGACGAGCGCTGCGTGGCGCCCGACGACGATCGCTCCAACTTCAGGATGGCGAGGGAGGCCCTGCTCGACCGGCTCGAAGGCGAGCCGGCCGCCGTCCATCGCATGCGCGGCGAGCTCGGCCGCGAGGCCGGCGCAGAGGACTACGCGTGCGAGCTCGTCGGCCTCGGGACGTTCGACCTCGTCCTGCTCGGTCTCGGCCCCGACGGCCACGTCGCGTCGCTCTTCCCCGGTTTCCCGACGCTCGACGTGACCGACCGCGACGTCGTCGGCTCCGAGGCAGGGCACGAGCCGTTCGTCGACCGGATCTCCATGACGCTGCCGCGCCTCTGCGCTACCCGCGAGCTGCTCTTCCTCGTCGCGGGCGAGGACAAGGCCGACGCGGTGGCGCGAGCGCTCGCGGGCGAGCCGTCACGCGAGACGCCGGGCAGCCTCGCGCGCGCCGCCCATCACGGCACGACGCGAGCCGTCCTCGACCGAGCGGCGGCCGCCAAGCTCTAGGCCAGGCCGCGCCGAGACGCAAGCGCGTCGAGCGCGAGCGCCGTGTCGGGGACCGGGATGTCCTCGAGGAAGTCCTCTCGCTCCTCGAAGGAGCGCCGGATCGCGGCAACGGCCACGTTGTACGCGTGGGCATCGTGCGCCGAGAGCGCGCGAAGAGCGTCCGCGACGTTAGGCGGGAAGTCCGCGCCGAGCGTCGCCGCAAGAGCAGCCGCCTCCTCGTCCCGGCCGAGGACGAGGAGCGCGAGCACGCCGGCGTAGCGGCCGATCGGCGACTCAGCCTCGACCGCACCCGCGTCGAGCGCCCACCGAGCAGCAAGTAACAGACTGTTACTAAGTTGGACCTGGCCCGCCGGGCGGTCGCCGGCGATGAGGAGCGCCTTCATCGCTCCGATCGGGCGTCCCCACGCGTCCGACGCCGCGCAGGCATCCCAGCTCTCGCGATACCGCGCGGCCGCTCGCAACAGCCACTCCTTCGCGCCCTTGCGGTCGCCGGCCATGAGGAGCGAGAGCCCGGCCGCCCAGGCCGCGTTGGCGAGCTGTACGAGCTGCCGCTCGTCGGGCTCCCGCGTCTCCCCCGCCGCGTACCGAACCGCCGCCCGCTCGTACCGCTCGCGCCAGTCCACGCGCGCAGACTAGGCTCGAACGGACATGGCCGACGACGACTGGCGCATTCGCATCGAGGTCGAGGAGGAGGAGCACGCGACCGGCCTGCTCGAGCGGCTTGCGGGCAATCTCGACCCCGAGGCGCGCGAGCTCGCGCAGGACCTCGAGTCGCGTCGCCTCGCGGTCTCGCGCGACGGCGACACCGTCTTCGTCTACGCGGCGACCCGCGCGGAAGCGGAACGGGCGCACGAGCTCATCAAGGCCGAGCTTCGGAAGCAGGGCTTCGCCGCGCGCACGAGCCGGATCGAGCACTGGCTCGACGAGGAGGATCGCTGGGACGACGAGCCGCCGGGCGAGACGTGGGAAGAGGAGGAGCTCGAGCGCGGCTACGCCCCGTGGGAGGTGCGCGTGGAGTGTCAGTCCCGGCAGGAGGCGCGCGACCTCGCCGAGCGGCTCGAGGCCGAGGGCTACAAGCCCGAGCGCCGCTTCCAGTACCTCATCGTCGGCGCCGCGAGCCACGAGGACGCAGACGCGCTGGCGACTCGCCTCCACGGCGAGGTCGAGGCCGGCGGCGAGGTCGTTTTGGAGGCAGAGCCGGCCAATCCCTTCGCGGTCTTTGGCGGCTTGGGTCTATAACTGACGTTGACGGATGCCGCAGGCGCGGTATCCTTCCCGTTGCGCCGCTCGCCAAGGGGAATCAGCCGAGCGCGCATCTCTATCGATGGCCTTGCAGCACCGCAGCGTGCTGCGCATATGCAGGAAGCGATCCAGCCGACCAGCTCACTGGAGGCGGCAGACCCGTTAGTCGCCGCCGCTCTCCGCGCGGAAGCGTGGGCGGGCGAGCCGTTCGTTCGCGAGGGCGAGGATCCGGCCGAGGCGCTCGGGGAGGGAACAGCGCGCCGGCGCGCGCTCGACGACGCGCTCGCCGAGATGGACGCCGGCCTCGCCGCACCGTCCACGAAGTGGAAGGTCCGCTACGGCCTCCTCCTCGGCCTCGAGCGAGTGCTCGCGGAGCCGGAGCCGCGCACTGCGGGCGGCACCGCGCTTCGCCGCCATCAGGTCGACGCGCTCGCCGGGATGCTCACGGAGCTCATCGCCGCGAGCCAGCGCTACGACGTCGCGAACGGCAACGGGAACGGGAACGGTCAGGCGGCGACCGCCGAGGAGCTCGAGCAGCAAGCGGACGAGGACGAGGACGAGGACGAGGACGAGACGCTCGTCGTCGAGATCGGGGAGGCGGAGCTCCCGGAAGAGCCGAAGCAGGACGATCCCGGCGCCGTGCGCCGCTACCGCTTCCGCCACCCGACCGCCTCAGGGAAGACGATCGCCGCGGCGGGCTTCGTCGAGGCGGCGCGCACCCTCGGCGTCCTCATCCTCACCCACCGGCGCCTGCTCGTCTCCCAGTTCCAGCGCGACCTGAAGACCGAGGGCTACGGCAGCCGGTTCACGGACGTGATCACGCAGGACAGCGGCAACTCGAAACCGGCGCCGCTCACGATCCAGACCTACGCCTGGTTCGCGCGGCACGTCGGCTCGATCGATCGCGACGCGTACCAGCTCGTGATCTGCGACGAGGCGCACACCGCCCTCGGCGAGAAGACGTCCGCGGCGATCCGCTCCTTCCCGGAGCCCCTCTACATCGGGATGACCGCGACGGAGCAGCTGATCGCCAAGCAGGTCTCCGATGTCTTCCCCGCCTCGGTCGACGACCTGCCGCTGCAGGACGCGGCGCGCCGCGGCCTGATCGCCCCGCTGCGCGACCTGCGCGTGCCGCCGGTCACGGCGATCAACGCGGTGCCGATCGTCGGCGGCGACTTCGACCAGGAGATCCTGGCCAAGACGCTCGACCACCAGGCGCTGAACCAGGCCGCTGCGGGCATGTACCGCGACCGCTTCGACAACACGCCCGGAATCGTCTACGCCGCCGGCGTCGACCACGCGTACAACCTCGCCAAGGAGTTCCGGGCTGCCGGGCTGAAGGCCGAGGCGGTCTCCGGCCGGACGCCGCCCGTGCGTCTCGCCGAGACGCTCGCCGCCTACGAGCGCGGCGAGATCAACGTCCTCATCAACGCCCAACTCCTCGCCGAAGGCTGGAACTCGCCGCGCGCGACGGTCTGCATGCACCTCGCGCCGACGGCGTCGCGCCGCGTCTACCAGCAGCGGATCGGCCGCATCATGCGCCTCCACCCGCGCAAGGAGGCGGGCATCGTCGTGGACTTCGTCCCGAAGGGGGCGACGCACAACGAGCGCGTCGTCTCGCTCCACTCCCTCCTCGACGCCGACTTCTACCGCGAGGGCGCGCGCGTCACGCCGGCGCCGCGCCGCCGCTCGCAGCGCCGCGCCCGCCGCCGCCTCACTCCGGCGCCGTGGCTCGTCCCGGTCACGCCCGACGTCCGCCGCCGCGTCGCCGTCATCCAGCGGGAGTGGCAGCGGATCGACCCGAAGTACCTCGACGAGGACGAGCAGCGCTACTGGGCGACGATCGCCGGCCGGCAGATCCGCTTCGACGAGCGCACGTCCTTCGTCCAGAAGCTGACGGACCGGAGCGCGAGCAAGGCAGCGCTGGAGCAGTTCCTGACGACGGCCGCCGCCGAGAACCCGAACCGGCGGCTGCGGATGATGGCCCTGCAGGACCGCGTCTCGATGCCGGTCGAGCGCGCCGACTTCGACGACCTCGTCACGCTCGTGACGCAGGCGCCGACGTGGGAGAAGGAGCGGCTCCCGGGGATCCGCATTCTCCTGCGCGCGATCGGCGAGGAGAAGCCCGACGCACCGGAGCAGATCCTCGCCCGGTGGACGTGGCGGCTGGCGCACGCGACGCGCAAGGTGCAGGACCGGCGGGCGTCGGCGGAGTACCCGGAGGCGAAGCGCCTGCTCGGGGCGCTCGCGAACTCCCGCGGGCACCGGCACGAGGAGAACGCGGCGAGGCTCGTCAAAGCCGCCCTCGAGCTGCCGTTGCCGGTCGGCGCGGCGCTCCTCGCCTCGGCCGAGGGCTATACGCCGCGCGCGACGAAGCTGATCGACGACGCGCGCGAGCAGCTCGGCTCGATTCAGGAAGTCGCGCTCGGACTGGCGGAGAACCTCCCCGCGCCGAAGCAGGGCGGCGGCCGCAGCAGACGGCGGCGCCGGCGCAGGCGGAAGGGCGGCGGCGCGAACGCAGCAGCGTCGGCGGCGAAGCAGAAGCCCGAAACGCCCGCTGAGCCCGCACCGGCCGCCGACAAGGCTGAGTGATCGAGCTCGACCACGTGCAGGTCGCCGCGCCGCCCGGCTGCGAGCCCGAGGCGCGGCGGTTCTTCGGCGGCCTGCTCGGCCTGGAGGAGATCGAGAAGCCCGAGGCGCTGCGCTCGCGCGGCGGCGCCTGGTTTGCGCTCGGCGGCGGCGGCCAGCTGCACGTCGGCGTCGAGGACCCGTTCGCGCCGGCACGGAAGGCGCATCCGGCCTTCCGCCTTCCCGCGGCCGAGCTCGACGAGCTCGCGGCGCGGCTCGAGGCCGCGGGCGAGCGCGTCGAGTGGGACGACTCGCTCCCCGGTGCCCGCCGCTTCTACACCGCCGATCCGTGGGGCAACAGAATTGAGCTGCTGGCCGTGAGCAGTTAGTCGTCCGTTAGGGCGCGGGCGTAAGGTCGAGACATGTTCCGGGCACGAGTCCTCGGGCTGGTGACGCTTCTCGCGATCCTCCTGGGCGTCGCGTCGAGCCGCGCGTCCACGCCGTCGCCTATCGTCTTCGCCGCCGACCGTGCCCCATCCGTCACCGGCGAGGTCTACCGCCTCGACCCGAGCGGCCGCCGCGTCGACCTCAGCAAGAGCCCGTACCAGGACACCAACCCCGCCGTCTCGTGGGACGGGAAGCGCGTCGCCTTCCTGAGTGACCGGAGTGGGAGGACCTCGCTCTACGAGGTCGGAATCGATGGACGGGGGATCGTCCGGCTCGGGCTGTCCGTGGCCCCGCTGGCAGAGGCCGGGTGCCAGCCGCAGCTGATGTGGCAGCCGCGCGGCGACGTGCTCGCCGTCGCGGCCTGCGACAACCTCAAAGGCTTGCTCTGGATCGTCCGCCCCGGCCGGAAGTCGCTGAAGCTCCTCCAGAGCAAGAACGGCCTCGAGGACCTTTCCTGGTCGCCGGACGGCCGGGTCCTCGTGGCATCCCCGTTCCGCGGTGTCGCCCGCGCCTTCAGCCCCGAGGGCCGCCCGCTCTGGAAGGCAGACGGCTCCTGCTGCGGCAGCTGGTCGCGGCAGGGACTCTTCGCGCTTCCGCTCGGGAGCCGCGTCGGGTTCCAGGTGAACGACGAGAGCGGGCGCGTCCGCTTCAAGGCGAGCGGTTCCAGCAGCAGCAACCTCGCTTGGTCCTCGGACGGCCGGCTGGCGGTGATCCGGCGGGACAGGCTCGAGGTGTGGACCTCGAGCGGCGGGCTCGTATTCGGCAAGTCCGTCCCCGGCCAGCACGGCCTCGTCTGGGCGGACGAGCGGCACGTGATCGTGGGCGGCTACGGCCCCTGCCTGTGCCACGCCAGAAGCATCGACATCGGGACCGGCAAGGTCTCGCCCGCCTCCGGCCTCTGGTTCGACCCGCTCTCGGCCGACCGGAAGCTCGCGATCGTCACGCCGGCGAGCAAGCCCGGGTTCGCGCTCGGTGTCGCCCCGGCCGGCGGCGGCCGGACGAGGACGTACGCCCGCATCGGGGGCTGTTTGAGCACCGGCGTCTGGAGCCCGGCAGCCTCGTCGCTCCAGTTCGCGGGCCGGAGCCGCTCGGTCGTGTATCAGTCCTGGAGCGACTGCGACCCGCCGTTCTCCAACCTCTACTCGGTCGCGCCCGGCGGCGGCGCGGTGAAACGGCTGACGGACGTCCGGGCGCAGGAGACGCAGCCCGCGCTCTCGCCGGACGGCAGCGAGATCGCCTACGTGTGGGCGAGCGCCACCGGGCTCAGCTGCGGGGGCTGCTCCGACGGGATCCGGATCGCGAGCGCCGACGGCAAGGAGCTCCGCACGCTCACGAACCCACAGAACTGCATCTTCGACGACTCCCCGACGTGGTCGCCGGACGGGAGCACGATCCTCTTCTCCGAGGTTGGCTGCGACAGCTCTCCAGGTACCCCGGGGGACTGGGAGCTCTACACCGTTCCCGCCGGCGGAGGACCGGTGCACGATCTCGGAATCGCCGGGCGCGAGCCTGCTTGGGGGCCGTCCCGGATCGCCTACGTCGGCGCGGACAAGTCCAACAGCGGCCTCTGGACGGCGAACCCGGACGGGAGCGATCGAGTGAAGGTGGCGGAGACGGGCAGGTGGCCGGTGTGGTCAGCCGACGGTCGCCTCGCCTACCGCCCCGGCGGGTACGGGACGACGACCGTCGTCGTCGGCGCGCAGGTCGAGAAGCTGCCATTCACCTCGGTCACGTCGCTCGCCTGG
>DAIMGZ010000017.1:0-23215 GCA_036723535.1 Gaiellaceae bacterium | reverse complement strand
CGCGTCGACGCGAGCGTGCGCGGGAGACTGGAACGACTGAGACACGAACTCGTGAGGAGCTGAGAGCGCTTTGAAGCTGAGACCGGAAGAGATCACGTCGATCCTGCGCCAGCGGATCGAGCAGTACGACGTCCAGACCGACCTCGCGGAGGTCGGCACCGTCCTCCAGCTCGGCGACGGTATCGCCCGCATCTACGGGCTCGAGAACGCGGTCGCGATGGAGATGCTCGAGCTCGAGCACGGCGTCGTCGGTCTCGCCTTCAACCTCGAGGAGGACGACGTCGGCGCTGCGCTCTTCGGTGAGTGGGAGAAGGTGAGCGAGGGCGAGCCGGCGCGGCGCACCGGCCGCGTCGCGAGCGTCCCGGTCGGCGAGGCGCTGCTCGGCCGCGTCGTCGACTCGCTCGGCAACCCGCTCGACGGGCGCGGCGCGATCGACGCGAAGGAGAGGCGGCCGCTCGAGTTCAAGGCGCCGGGCGTCATCGCGCGGCAGCCGGTGAAGGAGCCGCTCCAGACCGGCATCAAGGCGATCGACGGAATGACGAACGTCGGCCGCGGCCAGCGCGAGCTCATCATCGGCGACCGCTCGACCGGCAAGACGGCGATCCTGATCGACACGATCCTCAACCAGCGCGACCAGGACGTGAAGTGCATCTACGTCGCGATTGGCCAGAAGGCGTCGACGGTCGCCGGGATCTACGAGCGGCTGCGCGAGGAAGGCGCGATGGAGTACACGACGATCGTCACAGCCGCCGCGCACGAGGCCGCCCCGATCAAGTGGATGGCGCCGTTCGCCGGCTGCGCGATGGGCGAGTACTTCCTCTACAAGGGAGAGCACGCGCTCGTCCTGTACGACGACCTCTCGAAGCACGCGGATGCGTACCGGCAGCTCGCGCTGCTGCTGCGCCGCCCGCCGGGCCGCGAGGCGTTCCCGGGTGACGTCTTCTATCTCCACTCCCGGCTGCTCGAGCGGGCATGCAAGCTCAGCGACGAGAACGGCGGCGGCTCGCTCACCGCGCTGCCGATCATCGAGACGCAGGCGGGCGACGTGTCGGCGTACATCCCGACGAACGTGATCTCGATCACCGACGGGCAGATCTACCTCCAGTCGGAGCTCTTCTACTCGGGCGTCCGTCCAGCCGTGAACGTCGGCATCTCGGTCTCGCGCGTCGGCGCGTCGGCGCAGACGAAGGCGATGAAGAAGGTCGCCGGCCGGCTGCGGCTCGACCTCGCCCAGTACCGCGAGCTCGAGGCCTTCGCGCAGTTCGGCTCCGAGCTCGACCGGGCGACGCAGCAGGCGCTCACCCGAGGCGAGCGGATGGTCGCGACGCTCAACCAGCCGCAGTACCAGCCGTGGCCGATGGAGGAACAGGTCGGGGCGATCTACGCAGGCATCCACGGCCACCTGGACGACATCCCGACGCCGCAGGTGCCGCGGTTCCAGGACGAGCTGCGCGAGCATCTCCGCGCCGAGGAGTCGATCTACCGCGAGATCCGGGAGACGGGCGACCTGCCCGACGAGCTCGCCGAGAAGCTGAACGGCGAGATCGAGAAGTTCAAGAACGGCTTCAACGTCGAGGGCGAGGGCAACCTCACCTAGTGGCATCCCTGCAGGATCTCCGGCGGCGGATCGCCTCCGTCCGCAACACGCGCAAGATCACGAAGGCGCTCGAGCTCGTCGCCGGCGCACGGCTGCGGCGGGCGCAGACGCGGATCGAGGAGATGCGCCCGTACGCCGACCGCATGCAGGAGCTGATGATCGGCACAGCGCGGGCGGCGTCCTCCTTCCGGAACCTCGCGCTCCTGCAGCAGCGCGACGAGGTGCGGCGGGTGGCATTCGTCGTCGTCACCGGCGACCGCGGGCTCGCCGGTCCCTTCAACGGGCAGGTGCTGCGGCGGGGCTTCGAGCTCGAGCGGCAGGCGCGGGCGGAGGGACAAGAGGTGGCGTGGCTCGTGGTCGGGCGCAAGGGCGCGTCGACGCTGCGCTTCCGCCGCTACGAGCTCACGGGCGAGTGGGCGGGCTTCGCCGACAAGCCGAGCTACCACGACGCGCAGGCGGTCGGCCACCGGCTCGCCGAGCTATACGAGGCGGAGGAGGTCGATCGCGTCGTCCTCGTCTACAACCGTTTCGTGTCGGCGCTGGTGCAGCGGGTGACGACGACCGACCTGCTGCCGATTCGCGAGGAGGTGCTCGCCGGAGAGGAGCCTGCCGGCGAGGAGCCGAAGGGGGTGAGTGGCGACTTCATCTACGAGCCCGAGCCGGAAGAGATCCTCCAGCGGCTCCTGCCGGTCTACCTCGAGACGGAGATCTACCGCGCGCTGCTCGAGTCCGCTGCGGCCTTCCTCGCCTCGCAGATGACGGCGATGCGGAACGCCTCGAAGAACGCCGGCGAGCTCATCGACGATCTCACGCTCTCGCTCAACCGTGCCCGCCAGGCCGAGATCACGCAGGAGATCCTCGAGGTCGTCGCCGGCGCCGACGCACTCACGGGGTAGCCCGAACCGCCTCGCGCGCCCGCGCGGCCCTCACCGCAGCCGACAGCGTCGCGATGTCGTAGGCGCCGTAATGGCGCAGCCCGTTGACGAAGAACGTCGGCGTGCCCGAGACGCCTGAGAGATCGGCCGAGTCGACGTCCTCTGCGACGCGCCGCGCGCCGGCGCGCGTCCGCAGGTCATCCTCGAACCGCTCGACGTCGACCCCCAGCTGCCCGGCGTAGCCGACGAGATCGTCGAAGCCGAGCGCGTCCTGGTGCTCGAGCAGGAGGTCGTGCATCTCCCAGAACGCGTCCTGCTCGGCCGCCGCCTCGGCAGCCTCCGCCGCCTGCTGTGCCTGTCTGTGGACGTCGTTGAGCGGCAGGTTCCGCCAGACGTAGGCGACGTCGCCGAAGTCGCGCAGCAGCTCGCGCAGCACGGGCTCGGCCTGGCCGCAATACGGACACTCGAAGTCGCCGTACTCGAGAACGGTGACAGGCGCGTCCGCGGGGCCGCGGATGTGGTCGCGCTCCGGGTCGACGGGCTCGGCCAGGTCGACGATGAGGTCGGGCGTGCCGAGGAGCCAGCGGATTCGCAGCTTTCGAGGCAGCTGTTTCGTCGCGGTGGAGAGGAGCCACGTCAGCAGGGCCGCGGACAGGGCCGCGCTGAGCACGCCGACCTTCGCCTCCTCGAGCCGCACGCCGTGGAAGGCGAGCGGGGCGATCAGGAGCGAGACCGTGAAACCGATCCCGGCGATCGCCCCGCCGCCGGTGACGGAGGCCCACCCGACTGGTGGACGCAGCCGTCCGTGGCTCAGCCGCGTCGCGAGCCACGTCGAGCCCAGGATCCCCACCGGCTTCCCGACCGTGTAGCCGAGGAGGATGCCGAGGGTGACCGGTGACGAGTAGGCGCGCGCGAGGAAGCCGCCGCTCAGGTGGACGCCCGCGTTCGCGAGCGCGAAGAGCGGCACGATGACGTAGCTCGACCACGGATGCCAGAGCGTCTGCAGCCGCTCGTTCGGCGAGACGGCGGTCCTCAGGGCTGAGCGCGCGGAGCGTGCGAGATCGCCCGTGGGTTGCTCCCGAAACAGCCGGAACAGATCGGTCGCCCGCTCGAGGTCGCCGCGCTGCGCCGGGTAGGCGAGCGCGATGACGCCTCCCATCAGGCCGGCGACCACTGGATCCACACCGGCCTTGAAGAACGCGACCCAGACTGCCGTGCCGAACAGGAAATAGATCGGGCCGAAGTGGATGTCGGCGGCGCGGATCAGCAGGATGCAACCGAACAGGCCGAGCCCGGCGAGGAGCGGCACGACCGAGACGCTGCCGCTGTAGGCGATCGCGATCACGAGCAGCGCGGCGACATCGTCGACGACGGCGACGGTGAGCAGGTACGCGCGCAGCCGCTGGGGAAAGCCTGACCCGACGAGCGCGAGCAGTCCGAGCGCGAAGGCCGTGTCGGTCGACATCGCTGTCCCCCAGCCGTGCCCCGAGCCTCGGCCGGCGTTGAAGGCGAGATAGATCAGGACCGGCACGACCATTCCGCCGAGCCCTGCCACGACTGGAAGCGTGACGCGCCGCCGGTCGCGAAGCTCGCCGAGATCGAGCTCGCGCCGCGCCTCGAGCCCGATCACGAAGAAGAAGAACGACATGAGCCCGGTGTCGATCCAGTCACGCAGCGTCTGGGAGACGCCGGAGCCGCCCACCCGGATCGAGAGCGTCGTCGTCCAGACCCGCTCGTAGGAGGAGGGGTCCGCATTCGCCCAGACGAGCGCCGCGACGGCTCCGGCGAGCAGGACCGCGGCGCCGCCCGTCTCCGTCTGGAGGAAGCTGCGGAGCGGCGTCTGGAGGCTGCGCGTCCACGCCGTCCGGCCGGTGAATGGGGTCGCCGATACTCCTGCGTCGGCCATGCGCGCTAGCTTCGCATTCGGGCGCGGTTCCACCGAGGACCGGGACGCTTGGTCGGATAAAGTGCCCGTGCTTGCGGCCGCCGGCGAGCGGCGCCGCGCCCGACCTCACGCATCAGGAGATTCATGGCCGCCAAGACCAACGGCACGAACACGGGAAAGATCGTCGAGATCAAGGGCGTCGTCCTCGACGCCGTCTTCCCGGACCGGCTCCCCGAGATCTACCACGCCCTCAGCATCCTGGTCCCCGAGGAGGGCGGCGGGACGCGAGAGCTGATCGCGGAGGTGCAGCAGCACCTCGGCGACGACCGCGTGCGCGCGGTCGCGATGGACACGACCGACGGCCTCGCGCGCGGGGTCGAGGTCGTGGACACAGAGCAGGCGATCTCCGTGCCCGTCGGCGACGAGACGCTCGGCCGCATCTGGAACGTGATCGGCGACCCCATCGACGGGAAGGAGCCGGCGAAGGGCGAGCGGTGGCCGATCCACCGCGACCCGCCGGCCTTCGGCGATCTCTCGCCGACCGTCGAGATCTTCGAGACCGGCATCAAGGTCATCGACCTGATCGCGCCCTACGTCCGCGGCGGCAAGGTCGGCCTCTTCGGCGGCGCGGGGGTCGGCAAGACGGTGCTGATCCAGGAGCTCATCCACAACGTCGCGCTCCAGCACGGCGGCGTCTCGGTCTTCTCCGGCGTCGGCGAGCGGACGCGCGAGGGCAACGACCTCATGCTCGAGATGCAGGAGTCGGGCGTCATGGACAAGGTCGCGATGGTCTACGGCCAGATGAACGAGCCGCCGGGCGCGCGTCTCCGCGTCGGCCTGTCCGGCCTGACGATGGCGGAGTACTTCCGCGACGAGGGCCAGGACGTACTCCTCTTCATCGACAACATCTTCCGCTTCGTCCAGGCGGGCTCCGAGGTGTCGGCGCTGCTCGGCCGCATGCCGAGCGCGGTCGGCTACCAGCCGACGCTCGCGACCGAGATGGGGCAGCTGCAGGAGCGGATCACCTCGACGCGCACCGGCTCGGTCACGTCAGTGCAGGCGATCTACGTCCCTGCCGACGACCTCACCGACCCGGCGCCCGCGAACACGTTCGCGCACCTCGACTCAACGACCGTGCTCGACCGCGGCATCGTCGAGAAGGGGATCTACCCCGCGGTGCATCCGCTCCGGTCGACCTCGCGCGCGCTCCAACCGGGGATCGTCTCGGACGACCACTACCGGACGACCACGCGCGTGCAGGAGGTGTTGCAGCGGTACACCGACCTGCAGGACATCATCGCGATCCTCGGCATCGACGAGCTCTCCGACGAGGACAAGCTCGTCGTGCAGCGGGCGCGCAAGATCGAGCGCTACCTGTCGCAGCCGAACTACGTCGCGGAGCAGTTCACCGGCACGCCGGGCGAGTACGTGAAGCTCGAGGACACGATCCGCGGCTTCACGGAGATCCTCGACGGCAAGCACGACGACCTGCCCGAGCAGGCCTTCTACATGGTCGGCGCGATCGAGCAGGCGGTCGAGCGGGCGAAGTCGCTGCAGGAAGAGACCGCGGCGGCGTAGGTGGCCGACCATCCGCTCTTCCCGGTCTCGGTCGTGACGCCGGAAGGGCCGGCGTTCGAAGGCGAGGCCGAGATGCTGATCGTGCCGGGCGCGGCGGGGGAGATCGGCGTCCTCGCGAGGCACGCGCCGCTCGTCGCGATGCTGCGGGCGGGTTCGACGCGCGTCCATCTCGGCGACGGCGAGGTGCGCGAGTTCGCGACCGGCCCCGGCTTCTTCCAGGTGCTCGAGAACCGCGCGATCGCGCTCGTCGACGACGCCGTTGCGGCCGGGGACATCGACGAGGCCCGGGCGCGGCAGCAGCTCGAGGAGGCGCAGGAGGAGCTCGCGCGCGTCGAGGCGGGCGAGTCGACGGCGGACCGGTGGCAGCTCGAGCAGCGGATCCGCCACGCCGAGAACCAGCTCACGGTCACCTCCGGTTAGCTCGCGGGTGCTGCGCCCCCGCGAGCTAATACCGGTCGATGTCGACCAGGCGCTGGTCGCTGATGCCGAAGTGGTGCGCGATCTCGTGGAAGACGGTGCGGCGGACCTGGCGCCGCAGCCGCTCGAGGTCGTCGCCGCACATCCGCTGCAGCGGGCCGCGGTAGAGCGTGATCTTGTCCGGTAGGGCGCCGGCGTAGTAAGGGCCGCGCTTGCCCCAGGGGATCCCCTGGTAGAGGCCGAGCAGCGGCCTGCCGTCCGGCGGCTCGTCCTCGACCGTCACGGCGACGTTCGTCATGAGCTTGCGGATGTCGTCCGGCAGCTCGTCGAGCGCGTCGCTCACGAGCTGCTCGAACGCCGCCTCCTCGATCTCGTCCATCTCTGGTCGATCCTAGGGGCCGGCGGGTGCCTCGGCGAGCACGTCCGCCTGACGCAGCGCTTCCTCGAGCGGCGCGGCCATCGCCGCGTCGTGCGCCGTCGTGTACGCGTCGCCGAGCTCCTGCTGCGCCGTCGCCTTCGCCGCCTCGAAGGGAGCCCGCTCACTGGGTTGGAGTTGGACGCCGGCGTCCGCGAGGAGGCGGTCGGCGATCCCGGCGAGGTAAGCGGCGCGAGCCCGGTCGCCTTCGAGGAGGCAGACACGCGCGTACGCGGCTAGCGCGTACGCCATCACCTCCTTGAACCCGAGCTCCAGGGTGAGCGCGACCGCGCGCCCGAGCCACTCGCGTGTCCGCTCCAGGTCACCGCTCAAGAGGTGGTAGCTCCCGAGGTTGTAGGTCGAGATCGCCACCGTCGGCTTGCTCGTCTGGAGCGAGAGGGCCTCTTCCGTCACCTCGATTGCGCGCGCAAAGTCGCCGCGCTGCCCGGCGATGTGCCCGAGGTTGCTGAGCACGGTCGCGAGCCTGGCCGGCACGTCGAGCTCGCGGAAGAGAGCGGCGCTCTCCTCCATGAGCACGCTCGCGGCTTCGAACTCCTCCCGCATCGCCGCAACCGTGCCGAGGTCGCTGAGCTCGCGGGCAATCCAGAGGTCGTCCCCAAGCTCCCGAGCGAGCGTGAGCCCCGCTTCTTTGCGCTTCTGCGCCAGCTCGAGATCGCCGAGACGGGTCGCAATGGATCCACTGACGGAGAGGGCCTTCATCCGCAGCTCCGGGGCTGAGTCGGCGGCGCGCGGAAGCGCTTCCTCGAGCCAGCGCCCGCCTTCCCTGAAATGGCCGCGCACCTCCCAGAAGGTCCGGAGCGCGCTCGCGAGCCTGAGCGTCAGCTCCGGCGCCTCCTCGAGCGACCACGCGAGCGCGGCCCGGATGTTGTCGTGCTCCGGCTGGATCCGATCGAGCCAGACCGTGATGTCGTCGCCGGAGACGGTTCGTGCCTCGATGGCTTCCGCGAGCTCGGTCAGCCATTCCGCATGCCGCCGCCGTACCGGAGCGCTGCCGGCCTCCTCGAGCCGTTCGACGGCGAAGGCGCGCACGGTCGCGAGCATCGTGAAGCGCGAATCGCGCCGCCGCAGCAGGTTGTTGTCGACGAGCGACGACAGGGTCTCGAGCTCTATGTCGCATACGTCCTCCGCGGCGTCCAGCGTGCAGCCGCCCGCGAAGACGCCCAGCCGTGCGAACGCCAGCCGCCCGTCCGCGTCGAGCAGGTCGTAGCTCCAGCGGATGGTCGCCGCGAGCGTCCGCTGGCGCGCCGGCGCGTCGCGCGGCCCGGTGCCGAGCAGGTGCGGCTGGCGCCCGAGCCGCTCGAGAATCTCAGCCGGCCCGAGCAGCTTCGACCGCGCCGCCGCCAGCTCGATCGCGAGCGGCAGGCCGTCGAGCCGCGTACAGATGCGCGCGACGTCGCGCGCGGCCGTCTCGTCCAGCTCGAACGCAGGATCGACCGCACGCGCTCGCGCGATGAAGAGCCGCAGCGCGTCGGTCTGCACGAGCGCCTCGAACGGCAGCTCGGCGTCGGGCTGCGCGAACGGAGAAACCGGGTATTCGTGCTCCGCCGCGAGGCGCAGCGGCGCCCGGCTCGTCGCCAGCACGAGCAGACGCGGCGCCGCGGCGAGCAGCTCTCCGACCAGTGGCGCGCCGGCCAGGAGCTGCTCGAAGTTGTCGAGCACGAGCAGCATCCGCAGCGGTCGCAGGTGCTCGGCGACGCCTTCGGCCAGCGATCGCTCGCCCTCCCGCACGTCGAGCGCTTCGGCGATCGTCGGCAGGAGCAGATCGGGGCTCGCGACCGGAGCGAGCTGGACAAACAGGGCACCGTCCCGTAGCTCGGACTGGAGCTCCTCCGCCGCGGCGAGTGCGATGCGCGTCTTGCCCGTTCCTCCCGGGCCCGTAAGCGTGACGAGCCGCGCGCCTTCGTCGCGGAACAGCGCGCCGACCGCGGCCAGCTCGAGCCGGCGACCGACGAGCGGCGTGGGCGGCGCCGGCAGTGGGGGAGTCGAGCGGGATGGCGTGACAGGAGCGGCGAGCTTCGGTTCCTGCCGGAGGATCGCCCGCTCCAGCTCCTGCAGGGCGGGGCTCGGGTCGAGGCCGAGCTCCTCGGCGAGGGCGCGCCGTGCGTTGCGGTACGCCTCGAGCGCCTCCGCCTGGCGCCCGCAACGGTAGAGGGCGAGCACCCGCTGCTCGAGGAACCGCTCGCGGTAGGGAAACTCCGCCGTGAGCGTCTCGAGCTCCGCGACGACGGCGTCGTGACGGCCGCACGCGAGCTCCGCGTCGTAGCGAAGCTCGAGCGCGGTCAAGCGCAACTCCTCGAGCCGTTCGGCCTCGGCTCCACGCCGCGTCTCCTCGGGCAGGTTCGCGAGCGCAGGCCCGCGCCAGAGCGCGAGCGCCTGCCGTAGCTCCTCCGCGGCGTCGTCCGCCTGCCCGGTGGCTAGTGCGGCCCGGCCGCGCTCGAGGGCGCGTTGAAAGCGGTCGAGGTCGAGCTCGTCCTCTGCGACGGCTGCGCGGTAGCCGCGGCCCGCCGTCTCGATGCGCTCCCGGCCGAGGGCGCGGCGAAGGCCGTGCACGTAGACCTGTAGCGACTGCACGGACGAGTCGGGAGGGGCGTCGCCCCAGAGCGCGTCCACGAGTTGCTCGGTTGACACGACGCGCCCGCGGTTGACGAGCAGCATCGCGAGCAGCGCGCGCTGTTTCGGCGCGCCGAGCGCGGCCGGCTCCCCGTCGAGTAGCACCTCGACCGGTCCCAGGATGCGGAACTGCGCGGCCATGACCCCTTAAGTCCTCCCCAACTGGATCTTAAGCGGCACATCCGACGCTCTCTTCGTCAGCCGCGGCAGCGGCCCACGAGAAGGAGGCAAGGATGATTCGTGCAGGAGACTCGATCGAGAACCCGGTCACCGGTGAGCGCCTCGTCTTCCGGCAGACGAGCCGCGAGACGAACGGCGAGGCCGTGGTGATCGAGACCTTCGTGCAGCCGAACGGCTTCGTGGCCGCGGCTCACGTCCATCCGGGCCAGGAGGAGCGCTTCGAGGTCCTCCGCGGCAGTGTCGGCTTCAAGGTCGGCCGCGAGAAGCTGGTCGCCGGTCCGGGCAAGCGGCTCACGGTGCCCGCCGGCACGCCGCACAAGTTCTGGAACGCGGGTGACGAGGTCGCGCACTTCGTCTGCGAGATCCGGCCGGCGCTGCAGTTCGAGTCGCTGATCGAGACGATGTTCTCGCTCGCCGCCGACGGCAAGACCAACCGCAAGGGGATGCCGAACCCGCTGCACCTCGCCGTGATCGCCAACGCGCACTTCGACACGGTGCAGCTCCCTTTCCCGCCGGCGTTCGTGCAGCGGCTCGGCCTCGCGCTCGGCGCACCGCTCGGCCGCCTGCTCGGCTACCAGCCCGTCTACGTCCCCGCGGCCGCGCCCGTCGGCGCACCCGCCGCGACGGCAGCGTGATGCGCCGCCGGCTGCTGCTCGGCGGGATCGCCCTCGCCGTCCTGCTCCTTGCGGGGCTCGGGGCGTCGATCTCGCTGGCCCGCTCTGTCCGCTTACGAGTGCGTGCGCGCCCCCCGGCGCGCACGCGCCTGCCGCTACGCGACGCGGCTGGCGGGACGCGACGCTCCCTCGTGCGCGGGCAGGTAGAGCCGCTCGACGTACTCGGCCACCATCCGCGCCGTCCCGAAGCGCGGCCCGAGCTCCGCGATCGACTCGCGCATCAGCGCGATCCAGCGTTGCGGCAGCCCCGCTTCGTCCCGCTCGTAGTACGCCGGCAGCACCTGCCCCTCTAGCACCGCGTAGAGCGCCTCGGCGTCGGCCTCGTCCTGCTCCGCTTCGGCCGCCTCGTCCTCCGCCAGACCCTCGATCGCGAACCCGTACGCCGGCGCGTACGCCTCGGCCCACCAGCCGTCGAGGATCGAGCAGTTGAGCCCGCCGTTCAGCGCCGCCTTCATCCCCGACGTGCCCGACGCCTCGAGCGGCCGCCGCGGCGTATTGAGCCACACGTCCACGCCCTGCACGAGCCGGCGCGCGAGCGTCATCTCGTAGTCCTCGAGGAAGACGACGCGTCCGGCCGCCGCCGGCTCGCGCGCGAAGTCCACCACGAGCTGGATCACGTCCTTCCCGTCCTCGTCCGCAGGATGCGCCTTCCCGGCCACGAGCACCTGGATCGGCCGCTCGGGGTCGGCGAGGAGCTTCGCGAGGCGTTCCGGACGGCTGAAGAGGAGGCTCGCGCGCTTGTACGTCGCGAACCGCCGAGCAAAGCCGATCGTCAGGACGTCCGGGTCGAGCTCGCGCGCACCGCGCGTCGAGACGACGTACTCGAGCAGCCGCGTCTTCGCGCTGCGGTGCGCCGCCCACAGCTCCTCCGCCTGCAGCTCCTGCGCACGCTCGAAATGCGGGTCGGTGTCGCCGAGCAGCCCCTCGAGCTCGCCGGAGATCCACGTTCGCTGGTGGACGCCGTTCGTGATCGAGGTGATGGGAACCTCGTCGACGCGCCGGTCGGGCCACAGGCCGTGCCACATCTGGCGCGACACGGCACCGTGGAGCTCCGAGACGCCGTTCGCGTACAGCGATGTGCGAAGAGCGAAGGGCGTGAGCCCGAAGCCCGTTTCGCTCGCCTCGACCTTGCCGAGCGCCGCGAAGTCCTCCCACGACAGGCCGCAGCGCTCGACGACGTTGTCGACGTTGCGTCGGACGAGCTCCGGGTCGAAGACCTCGTTGCCGGCCGGCACCGGCGTGTGCGTGGTGAACACGGTCGAGGCGCGCAGCCGTTCGAGCGCCTCGTCCGCCGAAAGCCCCTGCTGCTCGACGAGCTCGCGCATCCGCTCGAGCTGGAGGAACGCGGAGTGGCCCTCGTTCAGATGGAAGACCGTCGGCTCGAGCCCGAGCCGGCGCAACACCCGCACGCCGCCGACGCCGAGCACGAGCTCCTGGCGCAGCCGGTTCTCGCGGTCGCCGCCGTAGAGGATGTCGGTGACGTCGCGCGCCCACTCCGGGTTCCCCTCGACCTTCGTGTCCAGGAGATAGAGGGAGACGCGCCCAACCCGCACGTGCCAGACGCCGAGCCGGACGGGCACGAGATTGCCGCTGTCGTCCGCAAGCTCGACGACCGGAGCCATCGGCACGAGCTCGAGCGGCAGCCGGCTCGTGTCGTTGCGCGGGTAGCGCTCGACCTGCCGGTCGTTCGCGTCGAGCCGCTGCCGGAAGTAGCCGCGGCGGTAGAAGAGTCCGATTCCGACCAGCGGCACGCCGAGCTCCGACGCCGCCTTGAGATGGTCGCCCGCGAGCACGCCGAGTCCGCCCGAGTAGACGGGGAGGCTCTCGTCGAGGCCGAACTCCGCGGAGAAGTAGGCGACGACGAGGTCGGCGGGGCCGCTCCGGCTCCGCCACCACGTGTCCTCGCCCCGGTCGCGTGCGAGGCGACCCTGCACGCGCGAGAGCCGGTCGAGATAGTCCGGCGTGAGCGCTCGCGCCAGATCCTCGTCCGTCAGCTCGGACAGGAGCGCGGTTGGGTTGTGATGCAGCTCGGCAAAGCGGCGCGGCTCGAGCTCGGCGAAGAGCAGCCGGGCCTCCGCGATCCACGTGAACGAGAAATCGCTCGCGATCTCGAAGAGCGCCCCGCGTAGCGTCGCGCCGTCGTACACCTCGGCCACGAAGCGGCACCCTAACGTCCGGCTCGGCCCGCACGCGGCGGGTGCCGGAGGAGTTTTCGCTGCTACGGTTGAAGTACCCGGAGAGCTTTGACAGGCAGCTTGGCGACCGGGTCAACAAACGCCTAAAGCGCCCGAGAGCACCGCTCCCGGGCCTCGGTAAGGAGACCAGGTGCAGGACACGCGGGAACGGCTCGAATCCATCCTCAAGCAGCGCATCGCCGTCCTCGACGGCTCATGGGGAGTGCTCCTGCAGCGTGAAGTGCGCGGGGAGGAGGGTTACCGCGGCGAGTGGTTCCGCGATCACAGCCACGACCTCGCCGGCGACCCGGACCTGCTCAACCTCACGCAGCCGGAGCTGATCTCCCGCATCCACGGCGAGTACTTCGCGGCCGGCGCCGACATCGCGACGACGAACACCTTCACCGCGACGACGATCGGGCAGGCGGACTACGCCCTCGACGCCGAGGTCGTGGAACAGATGAACCTCGCGGGTGCGCGGCTGGCGCGCGCCGCCGCGGACGAGTGGGAATCGAAGACCGGCAGCCCGCGCTTCGTCGCGGGCTCGGTCGGGCCGCTCAACGTCTCTCTTTCGCTGTCGCCACGGGTGGACGACCCCGCCTACCGCGCCGCGACGTTCGACGACGTCGTCGAGGCGTACGCGCATCAGATCCGCGCGCTCTGCGAGGGCGGCGTCGACCTGCTCTTGATCGAGACCGTCTTCGACACGCTGAACGCGAAGGCCGCGATCGTCGCCGCGCAGGACGCCGCGCCCGACCTACCGCTCTGGCTCTCGTTCACCGCCGTCGACCGGAGCGGCCGCAACCTCTCGGGCCAGACCGTGGAGGCGTTCTGGGTCTCGGTCGAGCACGCCGAGCCGCTCGTCGTCGGCGTCAACTGCTCGCTCGGGGCGGCCGAGATGCGCCCCTACGTCGAGGACCTGGCGGAGATCGCGCCGACCTGGGTCGCGTGCCACCCGAATGCCGGTCTGCCGAACGAGCTCGGCCTGCACGACGAGGGTCCCGAGGAGACGAGCGGCTTCCTCAGCGAGTTCGCGCGGGACGGGCTCGTCAATGTTGTCGGGGGTTGTTGCGGGACCACTCCAGAGCACGTCCGGCAGATCGCCGCCGCGGTCGAGGGCGTCGCGCCGCGGACCGTCCCCGAGCCGCGCCCCGCGACCCGCTTCAGCGGCCTGGAGCCGTTCGAGATCACGCCGGATTCGAACTTCACCCTGATCGGCGAGCGGACGAACATCACCGGCTCGGCCCGCTTCCGCCGGCTCGTGGAGGGCGGCGACTTCCAGGCCGCGGTCGACGTCGCGCTCGAGCAGGTGCGCGGCGGGGCCAACCTCCTCGACGTGAACATGGACGCCGACCTGCTCGACGGCGAGCGGGCGATGACGACCTTCCTCAACCTCCTGGCGACCGAGCCCGAGGCGGCACGGCTGCCGATCGTTGTCGACAGCTCGCGCTGGTCGGTTCTCGAGGCGGGGCTCAAGTGTGTCCAGGGGAAAGGGGTCGTGAACTCGCTCTCGCTGAAGGAGGGAGAGGAGTCGTTCCTCGAGCAGGCGCGGCGGGTTCGCGGCTACGGCGCGGGCGTCGTGGTGATGGCCTTCGACGAGCAAGGGCAGGCGGAGACGGTCGAGCGCAAGGTTGGGATCTGCGAGCGGGCCTACCGGCTCCTCGTCGAGCAGGTGGGCTTCGCGCCGGGGGATTTGATCTTCGACCCCAACATCCTCGCCGTCGCGACGGGGATCGAGGAGCATCGCGGCTTCGCTAAGGCGTTCCTGGAGGCGCTTCCACTGATCAAGGAGCACTGCCCGGGCGCGAGGACGAGCGGCGGGATCTCCAACCTCAGCTTCGCCTTCCGCGGCAACGACGCCGTGCGCGAGGCGATGCACTCGGCCTTCCTCTACTACGCGATCCGTGCCGGCCTCGACATGGGGATCGTCAACGCCGGCCAGCTCGTCGTCTACGAGGACATCGAGCCGGAGCTGCTCGAGCTGGTCGAAGACGTCATCTTCGACAGGCGCCCCGATGCGACCGAGCGGCTCGTCGAGTACGCCGGGCGGGTTCGCGGCGAGGGAAAGCGGCGGGAGGTCGACCTCTCGTGGCGCGAGGCGTCCGTCGAGAAGCGGCTCGAGCACGCGCTCGTGCATGGGATCGTCGACTTCATCGAGGAGGACACCGAGGAGGCGCGCAAGCGGGCCGACCGGCCGCTCGACGTGATCGAAGGGCCGCTGATGACCGGCATGCAGGTCGTCGGCGATCTCTTCGGCGCCGGGAAGATGTTCCTGCCGCAGGTCGTGAAGAGCGCGCGCGCGATGAAGCGCGCCGTCGCCTATCTCGAGCCGTACATGGAGGCCGAGCAGGCCGCGGGCGGGGCACCGCGTGCGCGCGGCAAGGCCGTGCTCGCGACCGTGAAGGGCGACGTCCACGACATCGGCAAGAACATCGTCGGCGTTGTCCTCGGCTGCAACGACTACGAGGTCCTCGACCTCGGCGTGATGGTGGCGGCGGAACGGATCCTCGACACCGCCCTCGAGGAGGAGGCGGACATCGTCGGGCTGTCCGGGCTGATCACGCCGTCGCTCGACCAGATGGTCGACGTCGCGCGGGAGATGGAGCGACGCGGGATGGAGCTGCCGCTTCTCATCGGCGGGGCGACGACGTCACGCCAGCATACGGCGGTGCGGATCGCGCCCGCGTACTCGCAGCCCGTCGTGCATGTCCTCGACGCCTCGCGCGTCGTCGGCGTCATGTCGGCGCTGCTCGATCCGGTCCGGCGCGAGACCCTCGACGCGGACAACCGTGCCGACCAGGATCGGCTGCGCGACCTCCACGCGGAGAAGGAGCGGAAGCCGCTGCTGCCGCTCGCCCGCGCGCGCGAGAACCGGCACCGCGTCGCGTTCGACGACCTGTCCGTGCCGGAGTTCACGGGTCGCCGCCTCGTCGAGCCGGAGCTGGCCGTGTTGCGGGAGTACGTCGACTGGCAGTTCTTCTTCCACGCCTGGGAGCTGAAGGGAAAGTTCCCGGCGATCCTCGAGCAGCCGGCGGCGCGCGAGCTCTTCGACGACGCGCAGCGCCTGCTCGACCGGATCGTCGACGAGCGGCTCCTCGCCGCCCGCGGCGTCTTCGGCTTCTGGCCGGCGTCGTCCGACGGCGACGATATCGTTGTCGGTAATGACAACAAAGCCGACACGCGCTTCGGGTTCCTCCGGCAGCAGTCCGATTACGGCGACTCGCGCCCGAACCGCTGCCTGGCCGATTATCTGGCCCCTGAGGGAGATCACCTGGGGGCGTTCGCGGTCACCGCCGGCCTCGGGGCCGAGGAGCTCGCCGCCGGCTTCGCAGCGGAGCACGACGACTACTCCGCGATCATGGTCAAGGCGCTCGCCGACCGCCTCGCCGAGGCATTCGCGGAGTACCTGCACGAGGTCGCGCGCCGCGCCTGGTACGAGACCGGCCCGAAGCTCCCGCACGAACAACTGATTGCCGAGCGCTTTCGCGGCATCCGGCCCGCGTTCGGGTATCCCGCCTGCCCGGACCACAGCCAGAAGGCGAAGCTGTTCTCGCTCCTGGGCGCCGAGGAGGCCGGGCTCTCGCTCACGGAGACGTACGCCATGCTGCCGGCGGCGAGCGTGAGCGGCATCTACCTGGCGCATCCGGAGGCGCGGTACTTCTCCCTGGGGCGGATCGACCGGGACCAGGTCGAGGACTACGCGGGGCGCGAGGGCGTCTCGACGGTCGAGGCCGAGCGCTGGCTCCGTCCGAATCTCGGCTACGAGCCGCCGGGGGATGCACAGCCGAGCGAGCCGGTCGCCGACCGGGCGGCTGCCGGGTCCGCCTCTTCCGGGGTCTGAGCTATCCTCGGGCTCGGCGCCGGAGTGGCGCCGATCTTGCATGCGGACGACGCTTAAGCGCGGAATCGGACGGGCCGGCGGCCTCAACGGCAACGGCCATTCCGTCGTGCCGCCGCTCATCGGGCCGATCACGCTGTACCGGCAGCCCGAGCCGCCGAGGCGGTCGCTCGTCCGGGTCATCCTGCGCGGCTTCGGCTGGCTCGTGCTCGCGGTCGTCGTGCTCGCTTCGGGCGTCGCCGGCGGGCTCTATCTCTACACCCACGAGTCGGTGGGCGCACTCAAGGCGACCGACAAGCCCACGGTCCAGGCTAGTAACAAACTGCAGGTGCTCAAGTCTCCTTCCCAGCCGGCGATCGCCCTGATAGCCGGCTACGACCATCGCGCCGGGCTGGGGACGAAATCGCTCACCGGCTCGAACTCCGACACGCTGATGCTCGTCCGCGCCGACCCGACGAACCACACGCTCTCGCTGCTCTCGTTTCCGCGTGATCTCTACGTGCCGATCTACTGCAAGGGCAACGTCCCGTACACAACGAGCCGCATCAACTCCGCGTGGTCGATCTGCCCCGGCAACAGCGGCCCGTCAGCGACGCTCAACACGATGGAGCACCTGACGCACCTGCCGATCAACTATCTGATCACGCTCGACTTCCACGCCTTCAAGCAGCTCGTCAACCGGCTGCACGGCGTGTACATCAACGTCGACCGCCGCTACTACATCGCGCCGCACACGGGCACGTCGGCGATCAACCTCCAGCCCGGCTACCAGAAGCTCGACGGCGGCCAGGCGCTCTCGTACGTCCGCTTCCGGCACTACGACAGCGACATCTACCGGACGGGACGGCAGCAGCTGTTCATCGAGGCCCTCAAGGCACGGATGCGCACGCAGCTCTCGCTCTCGCACCTTCCGCTCGAGCTGCCCCAGCTCATCGGCGTCCTCAAGCACAACCTCGAGTACGTCAAGGCGGGTGGAGGGCAGGTGTCGCTCACGGAGCTCGAGTCCTATCTCGGCATTGCCTACCACCTGCCGCCCGGTCACCTCTTCCGGAACCAGATCCCGATCAACGCCTTCCACTACTTCGTCACCTCGGGCGGAGCCGATGTCGAGTCCGCGCCGGCAGCGGCGATCGGCCAGGCGGTCCACAACTTCCTCCATCCGGACATCAGCGAGCCGACCCGGCTCAGCGCCCAGCTCATCGGCAACCGGAAGAAGCCGGGCAAGAAGAAGCACCCGCTGCCGAAGTCGAGCGTGTCGGTCCTCGTCCTCAACGCCGGCACGGTCCCCGGCGGCGCCTCGAACACGTCGTACCTCCTGACGAGCCGCGGTTACACGACGAAGACGCTGCCGCAGAACGTGCCGGCCAACGCGCCCGCCGTCGAGCGCGACACGACCGTGTACTACGACCCGGTCCAGCCGCATGCGCAACAGGCCGCGCAGCAGCTCCGGCCGCTGTTCGGCTCGCACAGCCGCGTCGAGCAGATGACGACGGCCATCGCCCAGTTCGCAAAAGAGGCCGGCAACCCGCTGACGGTCATCACCGTCGGGACGAGCTTCGGCGGGAAGCTCGTCGTCCGCCAACGAGTGAAGCTGCCGCCGCGCCTACCGCCGCAGGTTAGCCCCGGGCGCTCGATAACCGTGCCGAGGCTACGCGGCCTGACGCCGAAGGTGCACTTCCCGGTGCTGGCGCCGAACCTGGTCGCGCAGGGGTCACAGGTCTCGTCGGATACGGGAGTCCGCGTTTTCAAGCCTCTCCACAGCCGGCACGAGCTCGTGCTCACGTTCGTCCTGCCGAGCGGGAACCAGTACTGGCAGGTCGAGGAGACGGACTGGACCACGGCGCCGATCCTCGCGAACCCGACCGCCTCGCTCTTCTACCACCACCGGAAGTTCCTGCTCTACACGACCGGGGGCGCGATCCAGATGGTCGTCCTCCGCACGCCCAAGGCGACCTATTGGGTGATGAACACGATCCTGAACCAGCTCTCGAACTCGACGATGCTCGCCATCGCCAAGAGCCTCGGCCCCCTGGGCCGCTGACGACCGAAGTACCCTAGGGCCGTGGCTCGGATCGGGATCTTCGGGGCCGGCTACGTCGGTCTCGTGACCGGCGCGTGCTTCGCGGACCTCGGCCACGAGGTCGTCGTCCGCGACGTCCTGCCGGAGCGCATCGAGCGGCTGCGGGCCGGCGAGGTGCCGATCTTCGAGCCGGGACTCGACGAGGTGCTCGAGCGCAGCCGCGACAGGATCTCGTTCACGCTCGACGTGCGGGAGGCCGTTGACGGCGCCGAGTTCCTCTACGTCGCCGTCGGCACGCCGCCGACGGTCTCGGGCGACGCCGACCTCGGCGCCGTCTGGACGGTGGTCGACGAGCTGCCGGACGACGTGCCGGGCCGCCCGCTCGTGGTGATGAAGAGCACCGTGCCGGTGGGGACGGGCGCGCGCGTGCGGGCCCGGCTCGACGCGCGCGGCCTCGACAATGTCGGCTACGTCTCCAACCCGGAGTTCACCGCCGAGGGAACCGCCGTGCGCGACTTCCTCGAGCCGGACCGGATCGTGATCGGCGCCTTTGACGAGGCCGACGGCGACGCCGTCGAGCGGCTCCACACAGGAATCGGCGCGCCGGTCGTGCGTGCCGACGTGAGCTCGGCCGAGCTGATCAAGCTCGCGGCGAACGCGTTCCTCGTGACCCGCATCAGCTTCATCAACGAGATCGCGAACGTCTGCGAGCTCGTCGGCGCCGACGTTGCGCGCGTCGCCGAAGGGGTGGGGCTCGACAAACGGCTCGGGCCGCATTTCCTTCGCGCCGGTCTCGGGTGGGGCGGCTCGTGTTTCCCGAAGGACTCGCTTGCGCTGAAGCAGCTCGCCGCGAACTCCGGCTACCACTTCCAGCTCCTGAACGCCGTGATCGAGGTGAACGAGCTGCAGAAGCGGCGGGTGGTGCAGAAGCTCCAGCAGCGGCTCGGCAGTCTCCGCGGCCGCACGATCGCGGTGCTCGGCCTCGCGTTCAAGCCGAACACCGACGACACGCGAGAGGCCCCGAGCCGGGTCATCGCCTACCGCCTCCTCGCGGAGGGCGCCGAGGTTCGGGCGTGGGATCCGGTCGCGCGGCCGGTCGACCTCGAGGGGGTCGAGATCTGCGATTCCGTCCTCGCCGCCGTGCGTGACGCGGACGCCGCCGTGATCGTGACCGAGTGGCCCGAGCTGCGCGAGCTCACGACGCCGGAGGTGCGGGAGGCGATGGCCCGGCCGCTGATCATCGACGGCAGGAACCTCCTCGATCCCCGCGTCGTCGCCGCGGCCGGCTTCGAGTACGAGGGGATTGGCCGGCCGACGCTCGCAACACCGGGTGGAGTCAACGGCAATCCGCAAGCCGAGCCCGACCGGGAGCTGCAGAGCTGATGGAGGCGTTGCTGCTCGCGGGCGGCAAGGCGGAGCGGCTGGGCGACGCGGCGCAGGGACTGCCGAAGCCGCTCGTGCCGGTCGCGGGCTTTCCGATCGCCGAGTATGCGGTCGTGCGGCTCGTCGAGTGCGGCGTGACTCGGGTCATCGTCGCGTGCCGCGCCGGAGACGAGGAGGCGTTCCTGCAGGCGCTCTCCGGACTTGGCGCCGAGGTCGACGCGGTGGGGGAGGAAGAGCCGCTCGGCCGGGGCGGCGGCCTCCGGCTCGCGGCGTCGCGGCGGCGGGAGGAGGGGCCGGTGCTGGCGCTCAACGGCGACGAGCTGCTCGACGTCGACTTCCGCGCGCTCCTCGCGGAACACGAGCGGAGCGGCGCAGCGGCGACGATCGTCGTCGCGCAGGTGCGCTCGCCATTCGGCGTTCTCGAGGTCGAAGAGGACGGCACGATCACCGGCTTCCGCGAGGCCCCGCTGCTCGAGGAGTGGGTCAACTCCGGTGTCTACGTCCTCGGCGAGGACGCCCTCGCGCTCCTCCCGGAGAGAGGCGACCACGAGCAGTCGACGTTTCCGCAGCTCGCGGGCGAGCGGAGGCTGCACGCACACCGCCACGACGGCGTCTGGCTCACCGTGAACACTCCGAAGGACCTCCGTCGCGCAGCCGAGTTCATCGAAGCGCATCCCGAGTGGCGGCCGCAGAGGCAGCTGGCATGAGCTTGGAGTCGCCGAACTTCGGCAACCTCGACCGCTTCGCGTTCGAGCCTCGCCGGGTGGAGAAGCCCTGGGGTTGGGAGCTGGTCTGGGCCGACGCCGACGCTTACGTGGGGAAGATCCTGTTCGTGCGAGCGGGCGAGTCGCTCTCGCTCCAGTTCCACCGTGAGAAGGACGAGAGCTGGTACGTCCAGAGTGGCCGCGCGCGGCTCGAGCTCGGCGACCCCGGGCAGGAGGCGCTCGACGAGGAGGTCGTGACCACCGGGGGTTGCTTCCGCTACCGGCCCGGCACCGTCCATCGGGTTACAGCGCTCGAGGACACGACGATCCTCGAGGTCTCGACGCCGCATCTCGACGACGTCGTCCGGCTCGAGGACCGTTACGGACGCGAAGGCACGACCGATCCCTGAGCGCGTCCTCCGCTGGGACGGTTGCGTCAACGTGCGCGACCTCGGCGGGCTGCCGCTCGCCGACGGCGGCGAGACGGAGTACCGCGTCGTCGTCCGCGCCGACTCGCTCCCCGGGCTGACCGCCGACGGCCGCTGCGCGCTCGTCGACTACGGCGTCTCGCTCGTCGTCAATCTTCGCCCGGTGCGCGAGGCCGACGACGATGAGGGCGTCGAGCCGCTCCCCGTTCCCGTCGTACGGGCGCCGATGGACCCGCGCCCGGTGGCCGTCGCGTGGGAGTGGCCGTCCATGCACGAGGCGTACCTCGCGCTCGCCGACCACTACCGCGGCACGTTCGCGCAGGCGCTGACAGCGCTCGGCAGCGCCGAGCCGCCGGGAGCGATCCACTGCGCCGGCGGCAGGGACAGAACCGGCATCGCCTGCGGGATGGCGCTCTGGCTGGCGGGCGTCGAGCCCGACGTGATCGCCGCGGATCACGCACTCAGCGACGACAGCTGGGCGCCGTACAACGACGAGTGGCTCGCGGAGGCGCCGGACGAGCAGGAGCGCGAGCGCCGCCGGCGCATCCTGCAGCCGGCAGGCCGCACGCTCGCCGAGGTGCTCGAGGAGATCGAGCGGCGGGAGGGCATACGGCAGCTCTTGCTCGGAGCCGGCGCGGACGAGGCCGCGCTCGACCGCCTCGTCGCGAGGCTGCGAGGCGAGGCGTGAACGTCGAGGGCTGCCTGGCCTGCGACGTTCTTGCCGGCCGCGTGGAGGTGCCGGGCGGCACGATCGTCGAGAGCGAGCACTGGCATGCCGACCACTGCATCGGCCCGTTCGGCGTCGGCGCGGTCGTCGTCAAGACGAAGGAGCACGTGGAGAGCCTTTGGGGGCTGCCCGACGCTGCGGCGGCGGAGCTCGGCCCGCTTCTCCGCCGTGTTTCCGGCGCGATCGTCGACGGGCTCGGCGCCGAGCGCGCCTACCTGACGATGTGGGTCGACCAGCCGCCGCTTCACGTCCATTTGGTCGTCTACCCGCGCTGGCCGGCCGACGAGAAACGGGGGTGGGACCTCGACGTCGAGCGATGGGCGGGTGGCTCTCCGCCGGCGGACGAGGCCGCCGCGGCCAGCGAGCGACTGCGTGACTATCTCCGGCAGCCTTGACACGGCTGTGTTAAGGTCGGCCGAATGGATGCGCTTCGCGTTTCCCACGCAGCCGAACGCACGGGCTGGTCGGCCAGGATGCTCCGCTACCTCGAGCAGGCCGGGCTCGTCGTCCCGTCACGTACGCCCGCCGGTTACCGGCTCTACGGGCTGCGCGAGCTGAACCAGCTTCGCGCACTCGCCGAGCTGCGCCGCCGCTTCGGCCTCGGGATCGGCGACATCGCCTTTGCGGCGCGGCTCCGCCGCGAGCCGGACCTCAGTGCCGCGCTCGACGGCTGGCTCGCCGACGTCGAGGACCGGCTCGGCTGGGTCGAGTGGGAGCAGCGGAAGCACGAGCGGCTGCTGACGGCCGCCTAACCACGAGAAAGGACTCCATGGCAGCGACGCAGCGCTACGACGTGAAAGACCTCGCTCTCGCCGAGGACGGAAGGCGGCGGATCGAGTGGGCCGACCGGCAGATGCCGGTGCTCGCGGCGATCCGGGACCGGTTCGAGCGCGAGCAGCCGCTCGCCGGCTACCGGATCTCCGCCTGCCTCCACGTCACGACCGAGACGGCGAACCTCATGCGGACGCTCCAGGCGGGCGGCGCGGACGTCGTCCTCTGCGCCTCGAACCCGCTCTCGACGCAGGACGACGTCGCCGCGGCGCTTGTGGCCGAGTACGACGTGTCCGTCTTCGCCATCAAGGGCGAGGACAACGACACGTACTACGCCCACATCGAGGCGGCCGTCGACCACAAGCCGCACTTCACGATGGACGACGGCGCCGACGTGATCGGCGTCCTCCACTCGGCCCGGCGGGAGCAGCTCGGCGAGATCATCGCCGGCACCGAGGAGACCACGACCGGCGTGATCCGGCTCAAGGCGCTCGAGGCGGAGGGCAAGCTCGGCTTCCCGATCATCGCGGTGAACGAGGCGATGACGAAGCACATGTTCGACAACCGCTACGGCACGGGCCAGTCGACGATCGACGGGATCATCCGGGCGACGAACGTCCTGCTCGCCGGCAAGCGCTTCGTCGTCTGCGGCTACGGCTGGGTCGGCCGCGGCGTCGCCTCGCGGGCGCGCGGCATGGGCTCGCACGTGATCATCACGGAGGTCGAACCGCTGCGGGCGCTCGAGGCCTTGATGGACGGCTTCGAGGTGCTGCCACTCGAGCGGGCGGCGGAGGTCGGCGACATGTTCTGCACGGCGACCGGCGACAAGCACGTGATCACCCGCGAGCACATGGAACGGATGAAGGACGGCGCGATCCTCGCCAACACCGGCCACTTCAACGTCGAGATCGAGATCCC
>DAIMGZ010000016.1:0-23262 GCA_036723535.1 Gaiellaceae bacterium | reverse complement strand
GCGCGAACGCCTTGACGACGTGGACGCCGACGATGTTCTCCTCGGCGACCGTTGCGACGTCGGCGAGCTTCTGCTGCACGTCGCGGAGCGTCGGGTGCGCGATGTGGCTGTAGCGGTAGGCGAGCGCGATGAGGAACGGCATCACGGCGAGCACGACGAAGGCGAGCTTCCACTCGAAGAAGAAGAGGACGACGCTCACCGAGACGACCGTGAGCACGTTCTGGAAAAAGAAGATCAGGCCGTAGCCGAGGAAGAAGCGCACGCCCTGGAGGTCGACCGTCGCCCGCGACATCAGCTGGCCGGTCTGGTGGCGGTCGTAGAAGCCGAACGAGAGCCGCACGAGGTGCGAGTAGAGGCTCTGCCGCATGTCCATCTCTACGTCGAGCGCCTGCTTGCCGGAGATGAGACGGCGGCCGAGCATGAACGCCGCCGAGACGAAGCCCAGGGCCGCGATCACGCCGACGTAGAGCCAGAGCCGATGCGAGTCGTGGTGCACGAGCGCGCCGTCGATGACGTTGCGTCCAGTCACCCAGATCAGCGCGATCTGGGCGGCCTGCGACCCGACGGCGAGGACGACCGACACGGCGACACCGCGCCGGTAGGGGCGCAGGAACGAGAGGAGCCGCGCGAAGGTACGGCGATATGGAACTGCGCTCATCTTCTCTGAGGGTAGACAAGCGACAACTCCTCACGGACGAGGGCGGTTGCGGTCGCGAGCCGCTCGCGGTTTGCCGGGTCGTTGAGCCAGCCGCTCGCGCCCGAGGGATGCGGCAGCGGGACGACGACTGCACCGTCCCGCTCGTACCGCTCGCCCACGCACTGCGTCAGCGAGGGAAGGCCGAGCAGCCGCCGCAGCGCGAGACCGCCGACCGTGACGATCAGGCTGGGCCGCAGCAGCTCGAGCTCCCGGTCGCGCCAGAATGAGCAGAGCTCCTGCTCGCGCGGCGTCGGCGTGCGGTCGCCCCGGCCCGACGCGGCACGTCCCGGATAGCAGCGCGTGACCGAGGCGCAGTAGAACGTCGCGTAGAACGCTTCCTCCTCGAGCTCGAGCCAGCGGCGGAGCGTCCGGCCGGCGCGGCCCCGCCACGGCAGCCGCTCCTCCCCCTCGATCACGCCCGGTGCCTGGCCGAAGAGATATGCACGCTGCTCCGGGCCGGGCGCTCGGACCGGCAGAGACTCGAGGGGGTAGCCCACCTCGACGCAGGCGCGGCAGCGGGAGAGGTCGCGCTGCAGCGAGGCGAGCGAGCGGTAGGACGACTTGCAGGCGGTCACCGCTTCGGAGCGTAGGCTCCGCGCCGATGCTGCCGCTGGAGGCCGTGCCGAACTTCTCCGAGGGACGAGACCGCGCGACGATCGACGCGATCGGCGATGCGCTCTCGGCACACGCGCGCCTGCTCGACGTCCACTCGGACGAGGACCACAACCGATCGGTCTACACGCTCGTCGGCACCGAGGACGAGCTGATCGCCGCGCTCCTCGCGGGGATTGCCTGCGCCCGCGAGCGGATCGACCTGCGCCGGCACGAGGGCACGCATCCTCGCATCGGCGCCGCCGACGTCGTCCCGCTGGTTCCGATCCGCGAGAGCGACGCCGAGCGTGCGCGGGCCGCAGCCCTCGAGCTAGCGCGGCGGGTGGGGGAGGAGCTCGCGCTGCCGGTCTTCCTCTACGCCGACCTCGCGCCCGGGCGCGGGCCGGCCTTCTTCCGGCGCGGCGGCCCGACTGAGCTGCAGCGGCGGCTGGACGAGGGCGAGCTCGCGCCTGACTTCGGCCCTGCGCGGCTCGACGAACGGGCGGGCGGCGCGATCGTGGGTGCCCGCCCGCCGCTCATCGCCTTCAACGTCAATCTCGCCGGCGACGACCTCGAAGCCGCGCAAGGGGTGGCGAGTGCCGTCCGCGAGCGTGACGGCGGCTTCCCCGGCGTGCGCGCGCTCGGGCTCCGCCTGCCCCGGGCGGGACACGTCCAGGTGAGTCTGAACGTCGAGGACTGGCGGGCCTCGCCGTTGCACGAAGTCGTCGCCGCGGTGGAGCGCGAAGCTCGCACGAGAGGGCTCGACGTCATGGGCTCGGAGCTCGTCGGGCTGCTCCCGGCCGGCGCCGTAGTCGCAGCGGCCGGCTCCCTCGTTCGCGTCGCCGGCCTCGATCCGTCGCACGTCCTCGAGCTACGGCTTCTCGGCGAATAAGAGACAGCAGGCCCGCCGCGAACGACGGGCGGCGCGCCGCTCTGCCGCGACCTCCTAGACTCGGCGCGTGGCACAGCGCACGGCGATCGGCCTCACGGGCGACGACCTCACCGTGGACGACGTCTGGGCCGTGGCCGTCGAGGGGACTGGCGCCGCGCTGTCGGACGACGCGCGCGAGAAGATGGGCGCCGCGCGACGTCTCGTCGAGCGCGCCGTGCACGGGAGCCGAGAGCACACGTACGGCGTCAACACCGGCTTCGGCCGCTTCGTCGCCGTCGCCATCCCTGAGGAGCAGACGGGCGAGCTGCAGCTGCGGCTGCTCCGGTCGCACGCGTGCGGCGTCGGCGAGCCGTATCCGGACGAGATCGTGCGCGCCGCCTTGCTCCTGCGCGCGAACGCCCTGGCCAAGGGCAACTCGGGCGCCCGCGTCGAAACCGTCGAGCTCCTCCTGGCACTCCTCGAGCACGGCGTGCTGCCGGTCGTGCCGAGCCGCGGCTCGGTCGGAGCCTCCGGCGACCTCGCGCCGCTCGCGCACCTCGCGTTGCCGCTCGTTGGCGAGGGAGAGGCGTGGGTGGAGGGCGAGCGGCTGACGGGCGCTGATGCGCTCGCGCGGGCCGGTCTCGAGCCCGTTCAGCTGGCGGCGAAGGAAGGGCTCTCGCTCATCAACGGCACGCAGTTCATGGCCGCAATGCTCGCGCTCGCACTCGTGCGGGCGCTTCGGCTGGCGCGCGCGGCAGACGTCGCCTGCGCACTGTCGGTCGAGGCGCTCCAGGGGTCGCGCACGTCGTTCCTGCCGCAGATCCACGCGCTCCGCCCGTTGCGCGGCCAGGCCGCGGCGGCCGCGAACCTCCTCCGCCTGCTCGAAGGCTCGGCGATCATCGAGGCGCACCGCTGGTGCGACAAGGTGCAGGACGCGTACTCGCTGCGCTGCGCGCCGCAGGTGCACGGCGCCTGCCGGGATCTCCTGGAGTACGCCGAGTACACCGTGAGCGTCGAGCTGAATGCCGCCACCGACAACCCGCTCGTGCTCGTCGACGACGAGGAGCTCGTGTCGAACGGCAACTTCCACGGCCAGCCGCTCGCCTTCGCGCTCGACGCGCTCGCAATGGCCGTCGCAGAGCTCGCCAGCATCTCCGAGCGGCGCCTCGAGCGCCTCGTCAACCCGAACCTGTCGGACGGCCTGCCCGCCTTCCTCACCACGGACGGCGGCCTCAACAGCGGTTTCATGATCCCGCAGTACGTGGCCGCCTCGCTCGTCTCCGAGAACAAGGTGCTCTGCCATCCGGCGTCCGTCGACTCGATCCCGACGAGCGCGGGGCAGGAGGATCACGTGTCGATGGGGAACGCGGCCGGGCTCAAGGCGTGGCAGGTGCTGGCCAACTCCGAGCGGTCGGTCGCGATCGAGCTGCTCGCCGGTGCGCAGGCGGTCGAGTTCCACGCGCCGCTCGAACCGGGAGCCGGGGGGCGGGCGGCCCGGGCGGCGGTGCGGGAGCTGTCGCCGAGGCTGCGCGACGACCGGTCGCTCGCGGGCGACATCGAGGCGGTGGCCGTGTCGATCCGCGACGGTTCGCTCCTCGCAGCAGTCGAGGCGGACACCGGGGAGCTCGCGTGAGCGCGACCGCCACGCTGGCCGCCCGCGTCGAGGCGCTCGTCGGCGACCTCTCGTCCATCCGCGCGCCGCGCGGGACCGAGCTGAACGCCCGCCAGTGGTCGACGGAGGCGCCGCTCCGGATGCTCCTGAACAACCTCGATGCCGAGGTTGCCGAGCGGCCGGAAGACCTCGTCGTCTACGGCGGGTCGGGCAAGGCGGCGCGGAACCACGACGCCTTGCGTGCGATCGTCGCGGCGCTCCTCGAGCTCGGCGCCGACGAGACGCTCCTCGTACAGAGCGGCAAGCCGGTCGGCGTCTTCACGACGCACGAGGGTGCACCGCGCGTGCTGATCGCGAACTCGCTCCTCGTGCCGAAGTGGGCGACGTGGGACGAGTTCCGGCGGCTCGAGGCCGAAGGGCTGACGATGTTCGGCCAGATGACGGCCGGCTCGTGGATCTACATCGGCAGCCAGGGGATTCTCCAGGGGACGTACCAGACGTTCGCGGCGGCGGGGGAGAAGCACTTCGGCTCGCCGGATCTGCGCGGGCGGACGATCCTCACCGCCGGCCTCGGCGGGATGGGCGGCGCACAGCCGCTCGCCGGCACGATGGCGGGCGCGGCGATCCTTTGCGTCGAGGTCGATCCGCACCGGATCGAGCGGCGGTTGGAGACGCGTTACCTCGACGAGGCGACCGAGTCGCTCGACGACGCGCTCGAACGGGTCCGCGCCGCGGCGGCTGAGCGGCGGCCGCTTTCGGTCGGGCTGCTGGGGAACGCGGCGGACGTCGTGCCGGAGCTCGTCGCGCGCGGCGAGGAGTTCGACCTCGTCACCGACCAGACGGCGGCCCACGACCCGCTGAACGGCTACGCCCCGCGCGGGTACTCGGTGGACGAGGCGGCCGCCTTGCGTTCGTCCGATCCGGACGAGTATCTCCGGCTCGCCCGCGAGTCCATCGTCCGCCACGTCGAGGCGCTCCTCGAGTACGTCCGACGCGGCGCCTATGTTTTCGATTATGGCAACAACCTGCGGGGTGAGGCGCGTGAAGGTGGTGTAGAGGAGGCGTTCGCATACCCGGGCTTCGTCCCGGCCTATATTCGGCCGCTCTTCTGCCGCGGAGTCGGTCCCTTCCGGTGGGCCGTGCTGTCGGGGGATCCGGCGGACATCGCAGTCATCGACGATCGGCTGCGGGAGCTGTTTCCGGACGACCCGTTCCTGCAGCGGTGGCTCGACCTCGCACGCGAGCGGGTGGTGTTCCAGGGACTGCCCGCCCGGATCTGCTGGCTCGGCTACGGCGATCGTGCAAAGGCGGGCCTCGCGATCAACGAGCTCGTCCGGAGCGGCGAGGTCAAGGCGCCGGTGGTGATCGGGCGGGATCATCTCGACGCCGGCTCCGTCGCCTCGCCGTATCGCGAGACAGAGGCGATGCGCGACGGATCCGACGCGATCGCCGACTGGCCGATCCTGAACGCGCTCGTCAACGTCGCGGCGGGAGCGACGTGGGTCAGCGTCCACCACGGAGGCGGCGTGGGGATCGGCAACGCGATCCACGCAGGGATGGTCGTCATGGCCGACGGCAGCGACGCGCAGGCCGAAAGGCTCGAACGCGTGCTCACGACCGACCCGGGCACGGGCGTCATGCGGCACGTCGACGCGGGCTACCCGGAGGCGATCGAGGCCGCAGAGGAAGGCGGACTGCGGATCCCCATGGCCGCCGAAGGCGGCCAGGTTTTCCGGCCGGGCGCCGGCGGCTCGGCCGACGGCGCTTCCAGCCATCCGGTCCCCGGCGGCGCGTGACGCAGCGCCTCCTCGTCCGCAACCTCGCGCAGCTCGCGACGCCCGCTGGGGCAGAGGCTCCGTTGCGCGGACCGGCGTTCGGCGAGGCCGAGGTGCTCGAGGGCGCGTTCGTCCTCTGCGCCGGCGACACGATCGAGGCCGTCGGGCGGATGGGCGACCTGCCGGCGCTCGACGGCGACGTCGTCAACGTGGACGGCGGCGGGCTCTGCGCGATCCCGGGCCTCGTCGATTGCCACACCCACGCGGCCTTCGGCGGCGACCGCGTCGACGAGTTCTCGCTCCGTGCCGGCGGTGCGAGCTACGAGGAGCTGCACGCCGCCGGCGGGGGCATCCTCTCGACCGTCCGCGCGACGCGGGCGGCGGGGGAGGACGGCCTGCGGGCGGCGGTCGAGCTGCATCGCTCGTGGATGCTCCGCGAGGGCACGACGACCTTCGAGGCCAAGTCCGGCTACGGGCTCGATCGTGAGACGGAGCTCGCCTCGCTCCGCTCGATCCGTGAGGCAGGCGGAATCCCGACATGGCTCGGAGCCCACGCGGTGCCCCCGGAGTTCGAGGACGCCGACGCCTACCTCGACTTCGCGCTCTCCGAGGTTCTCCCGGAGGCGGCCGAGCTTGCGGAGGCGGCCGACGTGTTCCTCGAGCGCGGGGCCTTCGACGTCGCCCAGGCGCGGCGCTACCTCGAGGCGTGCCGCGACGCCGGCCTCGCGCTGCGGCTCCACGGAGACCAGTTCACGGAAGCCGGCGCGATTCCCCTGGCCGTCGAGCTCGGCGCTCGCTCGGTCGACCATCTCGAGGCGACGGGCGAGGAGGGGATCCGGACGCTGGCCGCCAGCGACGTCGTCGGCGTGCTTCTGCCCGCGAGCGCGCTCTTCCTCGACCGGCCGATGCCGCCGG
Organism: Gaiellaceae bacterium; assembly: GCA_036723535.1. GTDB lineage: Bacteria > Actinomycetota > Thermoleophilia > Gaiellales > Gaiellaceae > Palsa-739. The sequence goes on along the minus strand of DAIMGZ010000016.1, from coordinate 16,801 downwards.
CGCGGGCGCTGGTCGACGCCGGCGCCGCCGTCGCCCTGGCGACCGACTTCAACCCCGGCAGCGCCTTCTGCGAGAGCCTGCCGCTCGTCTGCTCGCTCGGCGCGACCCAGCTCCATCTCTCGCCCGCGGAGGCGCTCGCCGCCTGTACGGTCAACGCCGCCCACGTGCTCGGGCGCGCCGACCGGATCGGCCGTCTCGCGCCCGGCTACCGCGCCGACATCGTGCTCCTCGACGCGCTCGACTGGCGCTACCTCGCGTACCACCTTGGCGGCCGCGTAGTCGCCAAAGTGGTCGTCGGGGGCGAGCTACGCTAGCCCTCCATGCCGACGAGGAAGCAGCGGCGTCGCGCGAAGAAGGAACGTCGCCACGAGTACGAGACCGTCTGGGTCGACGCCGAAGGAAACGAGCTCGAGGAGCCGCCCGACGAGCTCGTCGCGGCAACGCGCGAGAAGCGCGAGAACGGCAAGCCGAGAGCGAAGGCGCCGCAGCAGCGCGGCGGTCGTGCGGGGCGCATCCCCCCGCCGCCGTCCTGGGAGCGGGCGGCCAAGCGCTCGCTCATCCTCGGCGGGGCCATCTTCGCGCTCTTCTACATCCTCGGCTCGAAGAACGGCCACCACAACCTCGGCACCGCACTCGGGCTCGGAGGGATCTACACGTTGCTCTTCATCCCGTTCACGTACTTCATCGACCGCTTCTCTCACAACCGCTGGCAGCGGCGCGTCGAGCAGCAGGGAACGAAGCAGCCGCCTAGGAAACGCTGACGCCGGGCCGGGCCGGCCGGTCGCCCCGGTAGTGCCCCTCGCCGGGCCACGGCGCGAGGAGGAGCAGGAGCCGCGCGCCACCGCCGCTCCTGACCGAGCGCCGCTCATCCGGGTCGAAGTGGAAGAGCTCCCCGGCGTCGGCTTCGACCGACTCGTCGGCGGCCTCGACGTGCACCGTCCCGTCGAGCACGAGGAGGAGCGCGGACTCCTTCACGCCGTGATCTCCGAGCGCCTCGCCGGGCCGCAGCGCGATGAGGACGGCCCGCTCGGCGCCCTCCTTCGAGTGCAGGACTACGGGCGATCGCGTGCCGTGTGGCATCTCGACCTCGCCAAGCCTCCAGTGGCGCACAGGCAGGCTCTTCCCGCACCGCCGAACCGCCTAACCAAGCTTCACTAGACTCGCCGCCATGCCGCTCGCGGTCGACAGATACGAGCTCGGTCCGCTCCAGACGAACTGTTACGTCGTCCGGCACGAGCGCGGCGCAGCCGAATGCGCAGTCATCGACCCGGGCGGCGATGCGGCCGATCTCCGCCTCGAGCTGGCGCGGCTCGGCACCGCCTGCGCGGGGATCCTCGTCACCCACGGGCATTTCGACCACCTCGGCGGCGTCGCCGACCTCGCAGAGGGGACGGGCGCCGAGGTCTGGATGCCGGAGGGCGAGCGGGAGCGGCTCGAGCGCTTTCCGGAGTTCGCGCCCGTCGGCGTTCCCGGGCGCGAGCACGCACCGGAGCACCTACTGAGCGGCGGCGAGACGGTCGAGGTCGCCGGGATCTCCTTCGAGTGCCTCGCCGTACCCGGCCACTCGCCGGCGCACATCGCCTTTCACGCCGACGGTGAGCTGTTCAGCGGCGACCTCCTCTTCGCCGGCTCGGTCGGCCGCGTCGACCTGCCCGGAGCCGACTGGGACACGCTGCTCGCCTCGGTGCGGATGCTTGCCGAGCGATTCCCGCCGGAGACGGTCATCCATCCGGGCCACGGCCCCGAGACGACGCTCGGCGTCGAGCTCGCGCGCAACCCGTTCCTCGCCGAGCTCCGCGCGCAGGCATGAGCAAGTTTCAGGCGCCGCGCGGGACGCACGACGTCCTGCCTGCCGACCAGCCGGCGTGGCAGCTCGTCACCGGCACCCTCGCCGAGGTTGCCGAGCTGTACGCATACCGGCGCATCCAGACGCCGAACTTCGAGGACACCGAGGTCTTCACGCGCACCTCGGGCGCGGGCTCCGACGTCGTGCAGAACGAGATGTACACGTTCGACGATCGCGGCGGCCGGTCGCTGACCTTGAAGCCCGAGGGGACGGCGGGAATCGCGCGCGCTTACATCCAGCACGGGATGCAGCAGCTGCCGCAGCCCGTGAAGCTGTACACGGTCGGGCCGATGTACCGCTACGAGGCGCCGCAGAAGGGCCGGTACCGCGAGCACTGGCAGGTGTCCGTCGAGGCCTTCGGCTCCGACGATCCTGCGGTCGACGCAGAGGTGATCGACCTCTACCGCGACGTGCTGCGCCGGCTCGGGATCACGCGCTACGTGCTCGAGGTCAACTCGATCGGGGACCGCGACTGCCGCCCCGCGTACCTCGAGCAGCTCAACTCGTGGCTGGACGCCCACGACGACGCCCTCGACGAGGACGCCCGCCTGAAGCGCAGGCGCAGCCCGCTCCGCGTCTTCGACGTGAAGAGCGAGCGCGTGCGGACTGCGCTGCAGGATGCGCCGAAGATCGGGGACCACCTCTGCGAGGCCTGCCGCGCCCATTTCGCAGAAGTGCGGCGGCTGCTCGAACTGCTCGGCATCGCATACACGGTCAATCCGACGCTCGTGCGCGGCCTCGACTACTACACGCGCACCGTCTTCGAGTACCTCAACCCCGAGGAGAAGGCGCAGCCGCAGATCTGCTCCGGCGGACGCTACGACTACCTCGTCGAGGAGCTCGGCGGGCCACCGACACCGGGAGTCGGCTTCGGGGCGGGGATCGAGCGGCTTCTCATCGCGCTCGAGGCAGAGGGGCGCACGCCCGCCCCGCCGACGATCGATGTCTTCTTCGCCGTGGACGACGGTGCTGCGCGAGAGCCGGTGCTCGAGGCGCTGGCGCGGCTGCGCCGGTCGGGCGTCTCCGCCGATGCCGATTACGCTGGCCGCTCGATGAAGGGGCAGCTCACGCAGGCGCAGCGGCTCGGCGCGGAGACCGTCGTCGTCGCAAAGAGCGACGGGACGTACGAGGTGCGCCGGCGCGGGGAGGACGACCGCGTCGTGCACACGCTCGCGGAGCTGTAGTGGCCTGGCGCGACGCGATGTGCGGGGAGCTGCGGGCGCACGACGCCGGCCGCCGCGTCACCGTCGCCGGCTGGGCCGACACGCGCCGCGACCACGGCGGGCTCGTCTTCGTCGACCTCCGCGACCACACCGGCAAGCTCCAGCTCGTCCTCAACCCCGAGCGCGCGCCCGCCGCGGCCGCGATGGCGCACGAGATCCGGAACGAGTTCGTCCTCCAGGCGAGCGGCGACGTCGTGCCGCGAGAGCCCGAGGCCGTCAACCCGAACTTGCCGACCGGCCAGGTCGAGGTGCAGGTCGACGAGCTCAACATCCTCTCCCGCTCGACGCCGCTCCCGTTCCAGCTCGACGAGGAGAACGTCGACGAGACCCTCCGTCTTCGCTACCGCTGGCTCGACCTGCGCCGGGAGCGGCTGCAACGCAACATCCGCCTACGCGGCCAGATGGTCGGGATCATGCGGCGCCTCATGGAGGCCGCCGGCTTCGTCGACATCCAGACGCCGGTCCTCTGGAAGCCGACGCCGGAGGGGGCCCGCGACTTCCTCGTTCCCGCGCGCCTGCAGCCGGCTCACTTCTACGCGCTGCCGCAGTCGCCGCAGATCGCGAAGCAGCTGCTCGTGATCGCGGGCTTCGAGCGCTACTACCAGGTCGCCGTCTGCTTCCGGGACGAGGACCTCCGTGCCGACCGGGTGCAGGAGATCACGCAGCTCGACGTGGAGATGGCGTTCCCGGACTACGAGTTCCTCCTCGCGCTGACGGAAGGGCTCGTGCAGGCGATCTGGCGCGAGTGCCTCGAGATCGAGCTCGAGCCGCCGTTCCTGCGCATGACGTGGGACGAGGCCGACCGGCGCTTCGGCACCGACAAGCCCGACCTCCGGTACGAGCTCGAGATCGAGGACGCGACCGAGGCGACGCGCGGCTCCGAGTTCGGCGTCTTCGCGTCGGCCGAGACCGTGCGCTTCCTCCGCGTGCCGCGGACGTTCTCGCGGGGAGAGCTGGCGCAGTTCGAGGAGTTCGCGAAGGAGTGGGGCGCGAAGGGGCTCGCGTACCTCGTCTACGACGAGGCGGGCGAGGTGCGGTCGCCGATCGCGAAGTTCCTCTCGGAGGAGACGCTCGCAGCGCTCGGCGGCAAGTCGGGCGAGACGCTCCTCTTCGCCGCCGACGCGTGGCCCATGACGTCCCGGGTGCTTGGCGCGCTGCGCATCCACCTCGCCGAGACACTCGGGCTCGTCGACGAGGACGCGTTGTCATGGCTCTGGGTGACGGATTTTCCGATGTTCGATTGGTCGGAGACCGAGGGACGCTGGACGGCGCAGCACCACCCGTTCACCCGCCCGACGGCCGAGTGGGAGGAGCGCTTCGACGAGGATCCCGGGAAGGCGCGCGCGTTCGCCTACGACCTGATCGGCAACGGCAACGAGCTCGCGGGCGGCTCCTTCCGGATCCACGAGCCCGAGATCCAGGCGCGCGTATTCGACCTGCTCGGGATCAGCGGAGAACAGCAACGGGCGAAGTTCGGCTTCCTCCTCGACGCGCTCGCGATGGGTGCGCCGCCGCACGGCGGCATCGCGTGGGGCATCGACCGCACGATGATGGTCCTTGCCGGCGAGCCGAACCTGCGCGACACGATCGCCTTCCCCAAGAACCAGGCAGGGGTCGATCCGATGACGGGTGCGCCGAGCGATGCCGAGACGGACCATCTGCAGGAGCTCGGCATCCGGTTGCTCGAGCCCCCGCCCGAGTAGCGGGCGCTACAGTCTCTCGGCTCGGCCCCGTGCCCGAACCGGGCATTCATGTAGATCCAACGCTACGTGAAAGGGAGCCGGCGTCCCGACCGAGGCATTGCCGACGAAGGGCACGGCACCCACCTGGGAGACCAGGATCACATGGTTCGGTTCGAAGCCCGGGGCCGGGCTCTCGTCTACCGTGACCGCATGCAGGAGGTCTTCGGAGACTCGAGCAGCGACGGCGAGTGGGCCGCCGTCCGCCTGCTCGTCGACGGCGACCGGATCGTCGAAGCGGATGCGCCGGGCCTCGAGCGCGACGTCGCAGGCTTGACGCTCCTCGAGGCTGCGGGCGTCGGCGGCGAGACTCTCGCGGTCGACGCGCTCGCGAACGCGCTCGGGCCGGTGTTCCGCGCGGCGTCATCCCCCGGCCGCGTCGCAGTCGCGATGAGCGGCGGTGTGGACAGCGCGGTCGCTCTCCTGCGCGCGCTCCCGAACGCGGTCGGGGTGACGCTGCGCCTCTGGCTCGATCCGGCCGGGCCGGACTCCGAGCGCGCCTGCTGCTCGCCCGAGAGCGTGATCGCGGCGCGCGAGACGTGCCACCGGCTCGGCGTGCCGCACGTGACGCTCGATCTCCGCGAGGAGTTCCGCCGTGCGGTCGTCGCTCCCTTCGTGCGCGGTTACGAACGCGGCGAGACCCCGAATCCGTGCATCCGCTGCAACGGCGGCTTCCGCTTCGCCGAGCTGCTCGCGTTCGCACGGCGCGCCGGCGCCGAGCGACTCGCCACCGGCCACTACGCGCGCATCGTCGAGCGCGACGGCCGGCTGCTCCTCGCGCGGGGCGCGGACCCGGCGAAGGATCAGAGCTACATGCTCGCCGCGCTGAATCCGCGCCACCTCGGGCAGGTCTCCTTCCCGCTCGGCGGCCAGGACAAGGAGGCGACTCGGGCGGAGGCGGAGCGCGCGGGGCTCGACGCCGCGCGCCGGCCGGAGAGCCAGGAGGCGTGCTTTCTCGCCGGCGACGACTACCGGGAGTTCCTCGGCCGGCACGGGCTCGAGCCGCAAGCCGGCGCGATCGTCGGAGAGGACGGGAGCGAGCTCGGCCGGCACGACGGCTACTGGCGCTTCACCCCCGGCCAGCGGCGCGGCCTCGGGCTCGCCGCCCCGGAGCCGCTCTACGTCCTGGACACCCGCCCGTCCGTGAACGCCGTCGTCGTCGGCCCCCGTGAGTCGCTCGCGCGTAGCCACGTCGACGCACGCGGCCGGCTGTATGTGGACGTGGAGCGCGTCGAGGCGAAGCTCCGCTACCGCTCGGCGTCGGTCCCGGCGCGCGTCGAGCCGGCGCCCGGCGGCTTCCGGCTCGAGCTCGACGAGCCGGCCTACGGCGTCGCATCGGGCCAGGCTGCCGTGCTCTACGACGCCGACGCTGTCGTCGGATACGGGCTGATCGCCTCGTCCCACTAAGATCGGCCGAGGATGCTGGTCGCGGCATTCACCTGGGGGGATCTCTGGCGGCTCGCTCTGGCCGTGTTTCTGCTCGCGGTCGGCCTCTCGGCCGCGTACCTCATCATTCGGCTGGCCGGAACCGTCGCACGGGTTTCCGCGTTCATCCGTGGGGCGGAAGACTCTCTCCTCCCCGTGATCGGCAAGGTCGGAGGCAGTGTGGACCGTGTGAATGGGCAGCTCGACAAGGTCGACCGGATAACGGACAGCGCCGTCGACGCGGCGGACAGCGTCGACACGGCGGTCCGGGCCGTGAGCCTGGCCATCACCCGTCCGGTGCAGAAGGTCTCCGGTTTCGCCGCCGGAGTCAGCTACGGCGCCGCCGACTTCAAGGCGCGCCATGGCTGGCGCCACGCCGTGCAGGCGGGCAAGGAGGCCGCGGCCCGGCGCGAGAGCGATCTCGCCGAAGAGCTGCGGGAGGCGGGCACGTGACGACCGAGGAGATCCGGCTCGTCATACCGGCGGAGGAGGACTTCAGGCCGATCGCGCACCTCGTCACCGGAGGCCTCGCCATGCGGCTCGACGTGACGTACGACGACCTCGACGACCTGCAAGTCGGGATCGAGGCGCTGCTCGCGCTCCGCGACGACGCGGGCGAGCTCGTCCTGTCCCTCTCCGCCGACGACGGCGTGCTGCACGCCTCGCTCGGGCCTTTTGCGCCGGAGAAAGTGCGCGCGGGCGAGTCGGACGGCGGACTCGACCTGCAGCGCGTGCTCGACACCGTCTGCGACACGCACGAGATCGAGGAGCGCGAGGGCAGCGCCTGGGTCGACCTGACGAAACGGATTGCGAGCCCCGCGAAGGCGGACGCATGACGCGGGTCGACGACAAGATCCTCCTCCGCCGCTACCACGAGGGCGGCGATCTCCAGGCGCGGGAGCAGCTGATCGAGCAGTACATGTCGCTGGTGCGCTCCCTCGCGAGGCGCTACTCCTACCGCGGCGAGCAGCTCGAGGACCTCGTCCAGATCGGTGCAATCGGGTTGATCAAGGCGATTGACCGCTTCGACCTCGAGCGCGGCGTCGAGCTGACGACGTACGCGACGCCAAACATCATCGGCGAGATCAAGCGGCACTTCCGCGACAAGGGCTGGTCGGTGCGGGTGCCGCGCGGCCTCCAGGAGCTCAATGTCCAGCTGTCGCGGCTCGTCGAGCAGCTCACGGTGCAGCTCGCCCGCTCCCCGACGATCCCGGAGCTCGCGAAGGCCGCCGGCGTCGAGGAGGAGGAAGTGCTCGAGGCGCTCGAGTCGGGCCGCGCGTACACGTCCCTCTCGCTCTCGGTTGGCGGCGGTGGAGGCGACGACGACGACCTCGACCCGCTCGAGTCGCTCGGCACCGAGGAGCATCAGTACGAGGTCTCGGAGGACCGGGCCGTGCTCGCGCCGGGCTTCAAGGTGCTGGACGAGCGGGAGCGGAAGATCCTCCAGCTCCGCTTCTTCGAAGGTCTGACGCAGTCCCAGATCGCGCAGCAGGTCGGGATCTCGCAGATGCACGTCTCCCGGCTGATCCGGCGCTCGCTCGAGAAGATCCGCGAGACGATCGCCGAGGACGAAGAGTCGCTCGCCCGCTAGGCGTCAGGCGAGAAAACGCTGGCCCACGCGAAGCGTCGCTCGAAGGACGGAGGAAATTGGATTCGGCAACGCCTATCCTGCTCCCCGTGGCTTCACACGGAGAGACGGATACGCCGTCGTTCATCGACGGCCTTCAGTACCACGCCACGGGCGGCTTCGCATCGGCGCGGTTCAGGGCGTCTTGGCCGTTCGCTCGACTTGATGTTGAGGCCGATCAGGTCACGGTCACCCTAAAGCGACATGTTCGGTTCGTCATGCGGATGCTTGGGCTCGATATCCCGCACAGAACGAGCCTTCACGCAGGCGAAGTCCGCGTCGTGGAACCAGCCTTCGGTTCACCGTTCTCCCGGAGTCTGCGCTTTCGAACGCTCGACCCGACCGACAAGCGTGACGGCCTCGTCTTCCGGGCGACGCGGAGCGACCGCGAAAGAATCGTCGAGCTACTGGGCGCCGCTGGCTTTCGGATCGCGCCTCGCTCGTAAGTGGTCAGGGGACATCCCGAACACTGGCCCAGGCCAGCGTCTAGTCGCCCGGAGGGAAGCGAAAGACCGAAGCAAGGTTCTTTCTTCCACCACCGCATCCTCCCTGGAGCATGCCGCCGCGCTGAGCGTCGACGAGGCGGTGGAGTGAGATCATCGCTCGGATGCGCTTCAGCTACCAGCTGCTTCCGGAGCACTCGCTCGACGAATTGCTCGGCACGCTCGAGCTTTGGCGCTTAGAGTCTAGGCCAGCTTGGATGAAATGTTCGGCAGAATGCCCGGCCTGATGCCGGCCTATCTGCATAGATTCCTATAACGGCCTGAGAGTTACTTGTGTTGTGGGAGAGCCTGCAGTAGCTCACGCCAGTACCAAGCTTCTTACGAAAGACGCGGCCACCCTTAAAGTAGCGTGCGTTGAATGTCAGACATGCAGTGGGAGCGCGAGGCGTTATTGCCAGCTTCAAATAAATCACTCCCTTGCCAGGGAAGCGCTTGCCATAGGCACAGTGAGATGCGTCACTTGTCTTAGCAGTGCCATTGGTCACTGAGATAACCAGTGCCGCAACAAGTGCTACAGCGATAACAGCGATCTTCTTCATTTCCTCTCCTGGTAATTTCGTACCCGGAAGGTCCCATTTTCAGAGCTCCTCCCGAAGAATGATACGACTCTCGTCGCGATGAATAGTACGGAGAGCGCCTAACGACTCGCCAACGACCGAGGCGCTGTCGTTCCGGGACAGCGTCAGGGGTCATTCCGGAACACTGGCCCAGGCCCGCTGCTTCTCGCCTGGATGCCAAGCGGGAGGCGACGATCAGGGAGCGCGGCGAGCAGCCTGGCGGGTATGCGAGGGATCTGCGTACGGTGACCTGCGAGGATCCCGCGCATGGCGCCCTACACCTGGACCGTCCGCGAAGGATCCGTAGGTGGTCCAGTGGTCATGAGGGACTACGTCTATGAGGTTCCCGATAAAGAGCCGGTGGAAGGCCAGGAGCTCTATCTATCCGACGGGTCCGGCCCATGGCGTGTCACCCTTCGTGAACAGGTGCCGGGGGTGCCTCGCTCGCCGTACAACATCCTCGTCGTCGAGCGCGTCGGCTAGCCAGCGCGAGAGAGCTAGCGCTAAGAGTCCAGTTCCAGTCCTAAACAGTTAGAGACGCGCGCCTGTCTCCTGAGCCGATTAGCCTGCGTCCGGGCTGGGAGTAAACAGCTTCCAGTGCCCCTCGGAGACGACTTCGACGGTGTCGTCGACCACTTTTATTGCGGTCTGGTCATCGATCGCGTATGCCGGCACTGGTATGCCGGCGGCCCATCTTTCTATGTTGGCCAGGGACGTATCGGGCATGTCTTCGCGCTCAAGGTGCGGAAACAACGAGAAATCAACCAGCCCCAGCGCTTTGTCGCTGCCGGTGAGCGGCTCACTGTCGTCGTAGCTCTCCCCTCCGAAGTCGGGAGTCGCGACCATGGCACCGCCGCTCGTGCCGACATAGACCGTCTCGCGCCGCAGCGACGGCAAGAGGTCGGCCAGTCCGGATTGCCGCATCCAGTAACACAGATACAAGGGACTGCCGCCCCAAACCAGCAGAGCGTCAACCTCCTGGACCGCGGATGTCCAATACTCCTCTTTGATGCTGGGTAGCGCGGTGAGCTCCAGCACTCCCAACGACTTCCAACCCAATTCGCACATGGGGCTGGGAGCTGATCCGCTGATGAACCGGTAGACGTGTGAAGGTCCGCCGGGGAACGGCTGGACCCCGGTGGGAACGCAGAGGGCGCTGGACTCGGCAATCGGTTTACCCAGGAGGTCGACCAGCGCGTCGTGGATGCTCGTGTTGGCGATGCCGGCGGAAGTGAGAAGAAACCTCATGCTGCCTCCCGGAGTCATTACTGCAGATCCGAGTGGCCTTACGGATCCGTGCGTCGACCGGCTCGAGGCGCTCCCCTGGGTCGAGCGGACGCTCGAGGTACCGGAGGCCCCTCAGCTGCGGCGGCGCCGGCGGGAGACGCGTCGGTGTCGGTCTGAGCGCCGGAGCGTATCGAGCTCCGCGAGGGCCGCGCCCGCGCCGCGGGCAACGGTCGTCAGGGGATCCGGATCGCGGCTGACGGGGAGGCCGGTCTCGCCGCTCACGAGCTCGGCGAAGCCCGGTAGCAGCGTGCCTCCGCCGACGAGCGTGACGCCCCGGTCAGCGATGTCCGAGGCGAGCTGCGCCGGCGTCTGCTCGAGCAGCTCCTTGAGCGCCGAGACGATCCGCGTGAGCGGTCGCTCGAGCGCTTGGCGGACCTCATCCTCGCCGAGGCTGATGCGGGCGAGCATGCCGGTCGACATGTAGCGGCCGGCGACGTCGGCCTCGGCCACCGCAGCGTGTCCCGCGAGCGCGCTCCCGATCTCGAGCTTCACCCGCTCGGACTGCTCGTGACCGACGAGCAGCCGGTGCTGCTCCTGGATGTACCGGACGATCGCGTCGTCGAGGTCGTAGCCGCCGACCGGCAGCGAGGTCGCGACGACGATCCCCCCGAGCGCGATCACGGCCATCTCGCTCGTGCCGCCGCCGACGTCGACGACGAGGGACGCGATCGCGTCCTCGACGGGCAGGCCCGCGCCGATCGCACCGGCCATCGCCTCCTCGATCAGATGCGCCTCCCGCGCACCGGCCGCCAGCGTGGCCTCGACGACGGCGTCCCGCTCGACCGGGGTCAAGCCGCTCGGGACGCAGACGATCACCGCGCGCCGGAGCCCCCCGCCACCGACGCGGCGGACGAAGTGTCCGAGCATCTGCTCGGTCGTCTCGAAGTCCGCGATCACGCCATGCCGCAAGGGCCGGGTGGCGACGATCGTGGCCGGCGTGCGGCCGAGCATCTGCCGCGCCTTCTCCCCGACCGCGTAGACCTGCCCGCTCTGCTGGTCCATCGCCACCACCGACGGCTCGAAGAGGACGATGCCCTCGCCGCGGCGGAAGATGACCGTGTTCGCCGTGCCGAGGTCGACGGCCAGATCGGTGCCGGACACGAGCTGCGGCAGCCTCATGTCCTTGACCGTAGCCGTCCCTTCAGAACAGCCCGCGGTTTGCCTCCAACCAGGCGCGCTCCGCCGGAAGCTTCGCGAGCGCGCGGTGCCAGCCGTGGCGGCGGCAGCGCTCCTCCACGAGCTCGTATTCGCGCTCGAGAAGCAGCGGAACGTCGAATACGCGGCCGTAGGCGTCTAGCGCAAGTCGCGTCCGCCGGACGAGCTCGGCCGGCTCCGCGTCGATCAAGCCGTAGCTCACGAACGTCCGCAACGCGTACGCGACGTCCTCCGACGGATCGCCGCGGTGGACGCGGTCGAAGTCGATCACTCCGACGGGCGCTCCGTCGAGCCAGACGAGGTTCCACGGCCCGAAGTCGCCGTGGCAGATCACCTCGTCGCCGAAGGCGTCGTGGTAACTGCGGAGGAGGCGGAAGACCGCGCGGAGCTGGTCGTCGGTGAACGTCACGCGCACGGGCGGGTCGCCGACGTAGGGGTGCATCTGGCCGCGCTCGGTGAACGTCTCGCCCTCGATCCAGCTCAGGATCTCGCGGTCCTCGTCGTCCAAGCCCAGCCAGCGCGGAGCGGCATCGAAGCCGGTCCGCTCCGGGTGGAGAAGGACGTCGCGGACGAGCTGCGGATTCGGCCCCGATGGCCGCCGGACGGTGTCGCCGACCCGAACGACGCCCTCGTGCGTCGCGCCGCCGGCGAGTGGCGACTGGCTGTCGGTCAGGACGCCTGCTGCTCGCGGTCGCGCTTTGCGTCTAGCTCCGCTTGCGCCTTCTCGGCGAGGCGCCGCGTTCTGTCGATGTTCCGTTGCATCTGCTCGCGGAACGCCTTGTGCTCCTCGATCTCAGCCTTCGTCAGCTTCTTCCTCACCGTCTCCATCCTCTCCGAACAGGAGCTCATCGACGCTCCTCATCACGGCGGCGATGTCCGCCACGTTGAAGAGTAGGGCAACCGCCTCGTCCCGATCGATCAGCGGTTCGGCCATCAAAACAGCATGCTCCGCGCGAAGAAGCCGCGCAATTGGCCGTCTCAGCCGTGACTGAAGCCGAGGTTGAGGAGCGTCCTGGCGTCGCCGTACAGGTTCGGCGAGTCGAGAACGACCGCGATCAGCCTCCGGCCGTGCCGCGTGGCGGACGCGACGAGGCACCAGCCAGATTCGTGCGTGTAGCCCGTCTTGACGCCGTTCGCGCCCCGGTACTGGTGGAGGAGGTAGTTGTTGTTGAGGTAGATCTTCGAGTTCGTCGGCCGCGACCACCGCACCTGGATGCGCTTCGTCCGGATCAGCCGGTCGAAGCGCGGATTGCGGAAGGCATAGCGCGTCAGCGCAGCGAGGTCCCGCGCCGTGGAGTAGTTGCCCTGGTCGATCACGCCGCTCGGGCTGCGGAAGTGGGTCTCATGGAGGCCCAGACGCCGGGCTTCGTCGTTCATCTGGCGCAGGAACGCATGGATCGAACCCGCGGAGGAGATGGCGAGCTGGGCCGCGTCGTCGTTCCCGGAGTAGAGGAGGAGCGAGTAGAAGAGCTTCCAGGCCTTGACGCGCTCGCCGGCGCGCAGCCCCTCCTTCACCAGCGGGACCGTCGTCACCCTCTTGTCGACGGTGATCGTGCTGTCCCACGGCACCTCCCGCAGCGCCAGGGTCGCGGTCATGATCTTCGTCAGCGAGGCGATCTTCCGCCGCTCGTGGGCGCGCTTCGCCCAGAGGACGCGGCCGGTGTGGGCGTCGACGAGGATCGCAGCGGGCGCGGCGACGCGAACGTGGACCTGCCCCTCGAGGAGCGGCGCACCCTGCAGGAGGCGTAGCGGTTGCGGTGAGTGGGCGACCTTCCGCGCCGCCGGCTTGCTTCTCTGGCGCGGAGCGGCGGCGGGATGGTGAGGCGTCGTCGCGGATCGGCGTCCCAGCCAGATGCCTGCGCCGGCGGCGAGCAGGACGACGAGGGCGAGCAGAGCGACCCTCCTGGCGCGGTACCGGCGCCTTCGGCGACGGCGCTCGACCGGCACGAGCACGTCAAGCGACACCGTGCGATGCTAGCCGGGTGGGCGGCGGGCCCCCAGGACCCCACTCCTAGAATGGCCGCCGTGCAGACGACGGCCGAGTTGCGCGAGGGATTCCAAGCGTTCTTCGAGGAGAAGGGACACCTGCGGCAGCCGTCTGCGTCGCTGATCCCGCGCGCCGACGACCGCTCGACCCTCTACACGAGCGCCGGCATGCAGCCGCAGATGCCGTACTTCCTGGGCCGCGAGGCGCCGCCGGCGTCCCTGACGACGACGTGCCAGAAGTGCTTCCGAACGCCGGACATCGACGAGGTCGGGCTTGACACGTACCACCTGACGTTCTTCGAGATGCTCGGCAACTTCTCGTTCGGCCAGTACTTCAAGGATGGCGCCATCGAGTATGCGACCGAGTTCATCCAGCAGCACCTGAAGCTCGACTGGGACCGCGTCTGGGTGAGCGTGCACGCCGGCGACCCGGGTCTGAAGCTCGGTCCTGACCAAGAGGCGATCGGCCTGTGGGAGCAGATAGGGATGCCACCGGAGCGGATCGTCCCGCTGCCCTCCTCCGAGAACTTCTGGTCGGTCGGCGGCCCGGGGCCGTGCGGTCCGGACTCGGAGATGTACTGGGACTGGGGCGAGGCGGCCGGTTGCGGCACCGCCGACTGCCAGCCCGGGTGCACGCGCTGCGAGCGGTTCCTCGAGTTCGGGAACCTCGTCTTCATGTCATACGAGCTCCATGCCGACGGCACGCTCACCGAGCTCCCGAGCAAGAACATCGACACCGGCTGGGGGCTCGAGCGCGTGGCGCGCGTCGTGCAGCAGGTGGCGTCCGTCTACGACACCGACGGCTACCAGCTGATCATGGAGTGGGTCGCGGAGCAGTCCGGCGTCGCCTACGGCGAGACGCAGGACGCGACGAAAGCGCACCGCGTCCTCGCCGACCACGGGCGCGGTATGACCTTCATCGCCGCCGAGGGCGTGACCCCGTCGAACGAAGGACGCGGCTACGTCCTGCGGCGGGTCATCCGCCGCGCCGCGCAGCACGGGCTGCGGATCGGGATGAAGCCGCCGTTCCTGCCGGGCCTCGCCGACGTCGTGATCGAGCAGATGGGGCCGGCGTATCCCGAGCTCGTCGAGCACCGGGAGGAGATTCGCCGCGCCCTCGCCGCCGAGGAGGAGCGTTTCGGCGAGACGCTCGAGCGCGGGATGGCGATCTTCGAGGAGGCTGCAGCCAAGGGCGAGATCACCGGGGACGACGCCTTCGACCTCGCGACGACATACGGCTTCCCGATCGAGCTGACCCAAGAGCTCGCGCGTGAGCGGGGCCTCGCCGTGAACGAGGAGGAGTACGAGCGGCAGATGGAGCAGCACCGCGTCGTCTCGCGCCAGAGCGGCACCGCACGGTACGAGCCGCGCTTCCCGGGCGCGCCGTGGACGGAGTTCGTCGGCTACGAGCAATTCGACGTGCGGACCGCGATCACCGCGTACACCGACCTCGGCGACGGCTTCTTCCAGGTCAAGCTCGCCGAGTCGCCGTTCTATCCGGCGGGGGGCGGCCAGGTCACCGACGCCGGCCGGATCGAGAAGGAGGACGGCTCGCGCGCGGATCTCGTCGAGGCGCTGCGGCTCGAAAGCGACCAGGAGCTCGTGTTTCAGGGGTCGGGTTTCGCTGAGGGCGACCGCGTCCGGGCCGTCGTGCCGTGGGGCGTGCGTTACCCGACGATGGCGAACCACACGGCGACGCACCTGCTCCACAAGGTGCTGCAGGAGGTGCTCGGCGACCACGCCCGCCAGGCCGGCTCCGCCGTGCGCCCCGACAAGCTCCGCTTCGACTTCACGCATCCGTCGCCGCTGTCTGCGGAGGAGCGCGCAGAGGTGGAGGCCCGGGTGAACGAGCGGGTCTTTGCGAACCTGCAGGTGCGGATCTTCGAGACCCCGCTGTCCGAGGCGAAGGATCTCGGCGCGATGATGCTCTTCGGGGAGAAGTACGGCGACATCGTGCGCGTGGTCGACGTCGACGGCTGGTCGGTCGAGCTCTGCGGCGGCACCCACGTGCGCTCGACCGCCGAGATCGGCCCCTTTGCGATCCTCTCCGAGAGCTCGGTCGGCGCCGGCTCGCGCCGGATCGAGGCGGTGACCGCCGGCGAGGCCTTCGCGTTGCTGCACGAGCGGGCACGAGAGGCGGACCTGCTGCGGGCCGAGCTCGAACGGACGCGGAAGGAGGCGAAGCGGCCGAAGAGCGAGGCCGCGGATTACGAGGTGAGCGACCGCGTCGACGGTGTCGTCTTCGCGCGCACGAGCGACCTCCAGCCCGGCCCGCTCCGCGACCTCTCCGACCGCATCCGGCAGCAGGAGAAGGCGGACGGCGCGATCGTCGCCTCGGTCACCGAAGGGCGCGTCCACATCATCGTCAACCTCGACGAGATGCTCGGCGTCGACGCGGCGCAGCTCGCGGCGCAGCTGGGGGAGCTGGTCGGCGGGCGCGGTGGTGGCAAGCCGACGATGGCGCAGGCTGGCGGCAACCGTCCCGACGACATTCCCGTTGCGATCGAGGCGGCCAAGCAGGCGTTCGCGTGAAGGTGATGGCGCTCGACTACGGCTCCGCGCGGACCGGAGTCGCCGTCTCCGACCCGACCGGGACGCTCGCGCGGCCGCTCGGCGTCGTCGAGCGCGCCGGCGGGGAGGCGGGACTGGCCGAGCTGGCCCGGCTCGTGCGGGAGGAGGAGGCCGAGCGCGTCGTCGTCGGCCTCCCTCTGACGATGCGCGGCACGCGTGGCGAGCAGGCGGTCGAGACCGAGCTGTTCGTCGAGGCGCTCCGCGGCGTCCTCGCCGTCCCGGTCGAGCTGTTCGACGAGCGCTTCACGACCGACCTCGCGCAGCGGACCGCCGGCGCGGCGCCGGAAGACGCGCTCGCGGCTGCTTATCTCCTCTCCGGCTGGCTCGAGCGATGCGCAACACGCTCGTAGCCCTCGCCACCTTGCTCGCTCTGACTGCCGCAGGTTGCGGAGGGTCGGGCAGCGACGCTCCGCCGACCACCACCGTCCGCCAGTTGCGGCAGTTCCGGATTCTCTTTCCCGAGGGGTTCACGCGCGCCAAGATGGCGGCGCGGGTAGAGGCAGTGGCGAAGATCGCCGACCGGGAGGGGCACCGCAAGGTGAAGCTCTCGGAGAAGACGTACCTCGCGGCGACGGCGCAACCGCCTGCCGTCGCGGGATTCGGGCCCGCGAAGCGGTCGCTCGAAGGCTTCCTCTTTCCGGACACCTACGACTTCGACCGCACCTCGACCTCGGGCCAGCTCATGCAAGAGCAGCTCCAGGAGTTCGCCTCGAAGTGGGCGACGCTGAATCTCTCCTACGCGCGGAGCAAGAATCTCACGCCCTACGACGTCCTCACGATCGCGTCGATGGTCGAGGGGGAGGCGCAGGTGCCGAAGGAGCGGCCGTTGGTCGCCGCGGTCATCTACAACCGCCTCCGCCTCCACATGCCGCTCCAGATCGA
>DAIMGZ010000015.1:0-25843 GCA_036723535.1 Gaiellaceae bacterium | reverse complement strand
ACGCCGAAGCGCTGCTCCTCGTCGAGGATCACGAGCCCGAGCTCCTTCGGGATCACGTCGCGGCTGAGGATCCGATGCGTTCCGATCAGCACCTCGACCTTGCCTGCGCTGAAGTCCGCGAGGATCCGCTTCGTCTCCTTCGGCGGCACGAACCGGGAAACCATCTCGACCCGCACCGGGAAGTCGCGGAAGCGCTCGCGGAAGGTGTTGTAGTGCTGCTCGGTGAGGATCGTGGTGGGCGCGAGGAGCAAAACCTGCCGTCCGTTCACGGCGACGGCGAATGCCGCGCGCACAGCGACCTCCGTCTTGCCGAAGCCGACGTCGCCGCAGACGAGCCGGTCCATCGGCCGCGGTGTCTCGAGGTCCTCCTTCACCGCCTCGATCGCCCCCTCCTGGTCCGGCGTCTCGCGATACGGGAAGCTCGCCTCGAGCCGTGGGAGCCACTCGTGCGAGAGGTCGTACGCGATTCCCTCGCGCGTCTGCCGCTGCGCGTAGAGCTGGATCAGGTCGCCGGCGAGATCGCGGACGGACTCGCGGGCGCGCGACTTGAGGGTCTGCCACGCCTTGCCGCCGAGCTTCGAGAGCGCGGGCGCCGAGCCGTCGGCGCCGACGTAACGCGAGACCTTGCCGAGCTGCTCGTGCGGGACGTAGAGCCGGTCCTCGCCGCGGAAGGCGAGGAGGAGATAGTCGCGCGTGACGCCGGCGACGGTCTTCGTCTCGAACCCGAGCAACCGGCCGACCCCGTGATCCTCGTGCACGACGTAGTCACCCGTGCGGAGGTCGGCGAAGGACTGCAGCGCGCGGCCGCCGAGGCGGCGTTCGCCCGGCGCGCGGCGGCGGAAGACCTGGTGGTCCGGCAGGAGGACGAGACCGAGGTCGCGCCAGACGAACCCGCGACGGGCCGGCGCCACGGCGAAGAGAAGCTCGGGCTCCTCCGGCAGCTCCTCTCCCGGTTCGAGCATCCGCGCCTCGACCCGGCGGAGGAGGTTCTGCGTCCGCAGCGCCTCGCCGCGATGCGGGAAGGCGACGACGACCCGCTGGCCCGAGCGGAGGAGCGCGGCAAGCTCGCTCTCGGCCTCGGCGAGGCCGCGCGCCGCGATCGCGGGCCGCTGCGCCTCGAACGCGAAGGGTTGGGCCTGCGGGAACGAGTCGAGTTCCGTCGCCCCGGCGAGCAGCGGGCGTAGGCTTGACGGAGCCCGCGAAGCTGAGGTGCCGGCTTTGCCGGCACCGGAGCGAAAGCTAGCCGGGGCGAGCAGGCCGTCCTCCTCCCAGACGCGGCGGACGTCGTCCGGCTGGAAGACGAGGTCGGGCGGCCCGTCGAGCGGCGGCACCAGGTCGTCGGGAACGGACGCCTCGACGACCTCCTCCCCTTCCTCCGCAAGTAACAGACTGTTACTAAGTTCGACAGTGTCCAGTCGGCGCTCTGCCGCCGGGTAGAGCGTTGCCTCGACGACCGGGTGGAGTGCCCGCTGCGTGAAGGGCGAGAACGCGCGGACCGACTCGATCTCGTCGCCGAAGAACTCGACCCGCAGCGGCTCTCGGCCGGTCGTCGGGAACACGTCGACGATGCCGCCGCGCACGGCGAGCTGGCCGCGGTCGTCGACCCGCTCCACGCGCTCGTAGCCGGCGAGGGAAAGGGATTCCGAGAGCCCCTCGACGCCGAGCTCGAGACCTGCGCTCAGCTCGATCGGCTCGGGCCGCGCTTCCGCGGGCGGCAGGCCCTCGGCGAGCGCCCGCGCCGAGGCACAGACGAGACCGCCGCGCGCGAGCACGTGGAGCGCCCGCGCCCGCTCGCCGACGAGGTGCGGCGGCGGCGCGAGGCCCGACTCCCAGGTGATGCCGCGGCTGGGCAGCAGGCCGACGACGTCGTCGCCGAGGAACCAGGCCGCACTCTCGGCGGCGTCGCGCGCGTCAGCGTCCTCCGGCAGGAGCACAACCAAGCCGCGCTCTAGCCGCTCGTGCAGCGAGGCGAGCAGGAGCGGCAACGCCGACTCGGAGACCCGGGCACGCGTCGGGAAAGCGTCCGCGAGCTCGGCGAGGCGCTCGTTTTCGACGAGCTGCCGGACGAACGCGTGAAGTACGGGACGGTCCATGACGAAGGACGGAACTCGCGTTCCGCGCGGGTCATGGTATTGATGAAGGCATGTGCAGGAACATCCACACGCTCTACAACTTCGAGCCGCCGGCCACCCCGGACGAGGTGCGCCTCGCAGCCGAGCAGTACGTGCGGAAGGTCAGCGGCTTCCCGAAGCCGTCTCGAGCGAACGAGCAGGCGTTCGCCGGAGCGGTCGACGAAGTCGCCTCGACGACCCAGCGACTGCTCGACGCGCTCGTGACGACGGCGGCGCCGCGCGACCGTGAGGTCGAGGCGGAGCGGGCTCGCGCCCGCGCGGCCAAGCGCTTCGCCGCCGCCTAGTCTCTCGGCGCCGCGCCGCGTACGCTGCAGGAGTGCGCGGGGTCGAACGTTTCGGGCCGCTGAGGGAACGGCCGTTCCGGCTGCTCTGGCTCGGGCGGACGGGCTCGGCAATCGGCGACTCGCTCATCCCGGTCGCTCTCATCTGGGCGGTGGGCCACGATCTCCACGGCGGGCCTGGGGGCGTCGGCATCGTCCTCGCCTGCTACACGATCGGCGGCGCCTCCGTCACCCTCGCCGGCGGCGTCTGGGCCGACCGGCTGCCGCGTCGGGCGGTGATGATCTGCGCCGATCTCGCCCGCCTCGGCACGCAGAGCACGACCGCTGTGCTCCTGTTCCACGGCACCGCACACGTCTGGGAGATCGCGGTCTTGCAGACCGTCGCGGGAGCAGGCGGCGGCTTCTTCAACCCGGCCTCGACGGCGTTGATCCCTCAGACCGTGAGCGCCGGCGGCCTGCAGCAGGCGAATGCGCTCCTCTCGCTGTCGCGCAGCACGACGAACGTCTTTGGCCCCGGGCTTTCCGGCGCGATCGTCGCCGTCGCGGGCGCGGGCTGGGTGTTCGGAATCGACGCTGCGAGCTTCCTCGTGAGCGTCCTCTTCGTCGGCGCGATGCGCGTCAGGCCGCATGCCAAGCCTGTTGCCCAGCGCTTCTGGAGCGATCTCGCCGACGGCTGGCGAGAGGTGCGCCGGCACCGCTGGCTGACCGCCGGCTTCCTCGGCTACGCCGTCGGCAATTTCGGGATCGGCGTGTACATCGTCATCGGGTCGCTCGTAGCCATCCACCACCTCGGCGGCGCCCCGGCCTGGGGCCTGATCGTCGGCTCCGCCGCTTTCGGCGGCATGCTCGGCGGCGTCGTCGCCTACCGGATCCGGCCCCAGCATCCGGTCGCCGCGGCTTTCGCTATCTGGACACTGTGCGCGCTGCCGCCGTTTGCGCTCGTCCGGCCGTTTCCACTTCCGGCGGTCATGGCCGCAGCCCTCGTCCTGGGCGGGTCGATCCTCATCGGCAACACGCTCTGGGAGACGGCGATGCAGCAGGAGGTGCAGCCGAACCGGCTGGCGCGAGTCGCGTCGATCGACTTGCTGCTCTCCGTCTGCCTGATGCCGGCCGGCCAGGCACTCGCAGGGCCGCTGTCGGCCGCGCTCGGGGTGCGCGCGACGCTCTTGCTGGCCGGGACGCTGATGTGCGTGCCCAACCTGCTCGTGGTCGTTTTCGTCCGCGAAGTGCGGGACGTGCAGCGCCGGGACGGGCCTGAGCGCGAACCCGAGCCCGCTCCGGCGCTATCGCCCCTCTAGGGCCGGCTCGGGGCGGCGCTCGTCGCCGATGAACAGCACCCGTCGCGTCCAGTGCGGCAGCCACCAGTTCGCCCTGCCGAGCAGGCGCATCAACGCGGGCACGAGCAGGGCGCGGATCACGGTCGCGTCGAAGATGATCCCGGCGGCGAGGCCGATCGCGAATTCCTTGATCTCGAAGCCCGGGCTCGACGAGAGGACGAGGAACGCGAACATCAGGATGAGCGCCGCGCTCGTGACGAGCTTCCCGGTCCGCGCGAGCCCGAGCTCGATCGCGCCGTCGGTGGAGCCCGTCTCGTCGTACGCCTCGCGCATCCGGGTGAGCATGAAGACCTCGTAGTCCATCGAGAGGCCGAAGAGGAAGGCGAAGATCATCAGCGGGATCCAGGCCGTGATCGCCTGCGTCGCCGTGATGTTCCAGAGCGAGGAGCCGTGGCCCTGCTGGAAGATGAAGACGACGATCCCGAACGCCGCGCCGAGCGAGACGAGGTTGAGGAGCGCGGCCTTGATCGGCAGCACGATCGACCGGAAGGCCCGCGTCAGCAGGACCAGCGTCAGCACGAGCACGAACGCGAGCACGTACGGGAAGTTCCCGTAGACGGCGTGCACGAAGTCGCGGTCGACGGCCGGCACTCCGCCCAGCGTCGCGTCCGTTCCTCGGAGCGTGTCGTTGACGCGATTGATGATCCCCTGGATCCCCGGCGCCGCCCCGTCGATCGTCGGAAACGCCTCGACGAGCGTGTCCTGGCCGCGGTGCCAGCCGGGGCCGGGCGGCACCGTCGCGCCGAAGACGCCGGACAAGTGCCGCTCATTCGTCGCGACGGCCTGGGCGTCGCCGCCGTGCTCCACGAGCGTCACGAACGGCTTCATCACGCCGGGCGAGAGGTGGGCGTTGGCGAGCAGCGTGCGTCCGGCGATGGCGGTGCCGCCTCCCGGGAAGTTCTTCAGCTGCGACTCGTTCGGGTTCAGCTGGACGCCGAGCACGACGAGCACGGCGACGATCGCGGCACCGACGCCGGCCACCGCCCACGGCCGCCGCAGGACGAAGCGCGCCCAGCGTCCCCAGGCGCCGTCCTCGGGATGGCCGCGATCGACGAACCGCTTCGGCAACACGCGCACGCTGTTGATCCGCTCGCCGAGCGCCGCGAGCAGCGCCGGCATCAGCGTGATCGCCGCAAGCACCGAGACGGCCGGGATCAGCATCCCGCCGATCCCGATCGAGCGGATGAACGGCAGCGGCAGGATCACCATCGACAGGAGCCCGACCGCGACGGTGGACCCGGAGATGATCACCGAGCGGCCGGCGTGGGTCATCGTCTCCACGAGCGCGGTCTCGACGTCCTCGCCCTCGCGCAGCTCGTCGCGAAAGCGGAAGATCATCAGTAGCGCGTAGTCGATCGCGACGCCGAGACCGACGAGGGCGATCAGGAACTCGACGATGATCGAGACGTTCGTAATGTACGTGAGCGCCCAGACGAGCGTGAACGTGTTGAGGATCGCGGCCGCCGCGACGGCGATCGGAATCAGGATCGCGGGCAGCGTCCCGAAGACGAAGAGGAGGATCACGATCGCGCCGAGACCGCCGACGATCGCCTCGACGAGGATGTTGCCGCTACCGCTGCCGTGCGAGCTCGCCTCTTCGAGCGGGTCGTGCCCCGTCACCTCGACCTGGATCCCGTTCGGCAGCCCACGTGCGGCGGCGGCGCGTACTGCGGCGGCCTTGCTCGTCGTCGAGAACGTCGACGGCCCCGGCGGGTAGACCTCCTCGAAGGTCGTGTGGCGGTCCTGCGAGACGTACATGAGGTCGTGGGTCGAGAAGTACGAGCTCGTCCGGGCACCCGGCATCGCTGCGGCCGCCCGCCGCATCGCCGCGGCGATCGGTGCACTCTTCGTCGCATCGCCTGACGTGTGGAAGACGACGACGTCCGGCGGCCGAACGCCCGTGCCGAACGTCTTCAGCGTGCGCTGGTTCGCCTCGTAGGCCGACTTGCCGGGAATCGAGAAGCTCTGGTACCAGCGCTTCGAGACCTGTCCTGCGGCGAACCCGCCGAAGAGCGTGAGGACGATCCAGGCGCCGATGACCTTCCAGCGATTCCGTGCGACGACGTGTGCAAGACGAGCCAGCATGATTCTCCTTCCGAGGGTAACCATGAGTTCCGACTCCGCGCCGAGCCAGATCTCATCGCGGGTCAGAGCTCGCCTACGCCGTCCTCGCGCTCCCTCACCGGCTAGCGCCGGTTGACCTGGATCTGCGCCCGCTCGACGCCCTCCGCGTCGAGCGTCTCGACGGCGTCCGCGGCGCGTGCGACGAGCGCCTCCGCGTCCTCGTGCGCCTCGAAGTTCGCGAGCACCCAGTCCGCGAGCGGCCGCGGGTCGCCGCGCTCGGGCCGGCCGACGCCGACACGGAGCCGCAGGAACTCCTGCGTCTTCAGGTGCTGTGCAACCGAGCGTAGGCCGTTGTGCCCGGCGAGGCCGCCGCCCAGCCGCAGCTGGAGCCGCCCGAGCTCTAGGTCGCTCTCGTCGTGGACGACGAGCACCGCCTCGGGTGGAACCTTGAAGAAGGTCGCCGCCGCGCCGACCGAGCGGCCCGACTCGTTCATGTACGTCTCGGGCTTGAGCAGTGCGAGCTTGTGGCCGTCGATCCGGATCTCCGCGATCCGCGCCGAGAACTTCGAGCGCCAGGAGCCGCCGTGGCGGCGGGCGAGCTCGTCCGCGACCATCGCGCCGACGTTGTGACGGTTGCGCTCGTACTCGCGGCCAGGGTTGCCCAGCCCGACGACGAGCAGGTCGAGAGACGAGCCTGACCGGCGCGGCCAGAGGCGCACCGGCAGAACCTAACCCTCGCTGGTGTCCTCGTCGCCGGAGGCCTCCGCCTCCGGCTCGGCCGGCTCCTCCCCTTCGGCGAGCTCCTCGCCCTCGGCGGCCTCGAGAGCCTCCAGCTCGGCGAGCTCCTCCTCCGTGGGCTCGGGCTCGACGACCTTGGTCGGGGCAGTGACCGTCGCGACGACCAGCTCGGGATCGTCGAGGAGCGTGACGCCGTCCGGCGCGGTGAGGTCCGACATGCGAAGCGTCCCGCCGATCTCCATCCCCGAGACGTCGAGGTCGAGATGCTCGGGCACCTCGAGCGGCCGCGCCTCGACCGTCACCTCGCGCAGCGGCTGGGAGAGCACGCCGCCCTCGCGGACGCCGGGCGCGTCCTCGCCGCCGAGCAGCAGCACGGTGACCGAGGCTTGGATCGCCTGGTCGAGCCGCACCTCTTGCAGGTCGACGTGCGTGACGACGCCCCGCACCGGGTGGACCTGGTACTCCTTGAGGATCGACGCGTGCGTCTCTCCCTTGCCGTCGATCTCGACGTCGAGGATCGCGTGCAGGCCGCCCGCACCGGTGAGCGCGCGGCGGAGCTCCCGCTCCGCGATGCTGATCGCCACCGGCTCGCCGTCGCCGTAGAGGACGCCCGGAACGAACCCCTCCCTGCGCAGGCGGCGCGACTCGGGCGAGCCGAGCCCCTCGCGCTGGACGACGATGAGTTTCGTCCGTTCTCCGGCCATTCCGGCCGAGGAGTGTAGCCAAGAGGCGCTCCGGTACCGTCCATCGCATGCGCGTCGAGGAGCTGCTCGCAGGCTGGGACGGCGAGCACGCGGTCGTCCGCTACGACGCCGAGAGCGGCACCTGGATGTTCGTTTGCGTCCACTCCACGGCCCGCGGGCCGGCCGGCGGCGGCACGCGCATGCGCGTCTATCCCGCCCCGGCCGACGGTCTCGCCGACGCGATGCGCCTGTCGGCGGCGATGACGTGGAAGATGGCCGCGGCGGGCATGCCGCGCGGCGGCGGCAAGGCAGTGCTCGCGGTGCCTGAGCTGCCGGCGGGAGAGCCGCGCAAGCGGCTGCTGCGGCGCTACGGCGAGCTCGTCGCCTCGCTCGGCGGCAGCTACCGGACGGCCGGCGACATGAACATCTCGCCGGCCGATCTCGACGTCGTCGCCGAGACGTGCCCGTGGGTGTACGGCACGACAAGTGGCGGCGGGGACAGCGGCCGGGGCACCGCCCGAGGCGGGCTGCACGCGATCCGCGCGACCGCGGAGCACGTGTTCGGCTCGCCGGAGCTCGCCGGCCGCAGCATCCTCGTCCAGGGTGCGGGTGCCGTGGGCGGCGTGCTGGCGAAGGAGCTGGCGGAGGCCGGCGCCCGCGTGCTCGTCAGCGACGTCGACGAGGCGCGCGCCGCCGCGACCGGCTGCGAGACGGTGCCGCCCGAGCGCGCGCTGGAGACGGAGGTGGACGTCTACTCGCCCTGGGCCGTCGGCGGCACGCTCAACGCCGAGTCGATTCCTCGCCTCGCCTGCCGGGCAATCGCAGGCTGCGCGAACAACCAGCTCGCCGAGCCCGACGACGCGGCGCGGCTGCACAAGCGCGGCATCCTCTACGCGCCCGACTACGTCGTCAACGCCGGCGGCATCGTCCAGCTCATCGGCCTCGAGGACGAAGGGTGGGACGAGGCGCAACTCGAGCAGGGGCTCGCGGGGATCGGCGAGACGCTGCGGACGCTCCTCGCGGAGGCCGACGCGGACGGCATCACGCCGGCCGAAGCCGCCGATCGACTCGTGCGCCGGCGCCTCGCGGAGGGGCGGCCGGCCTAGGCCGCTCAGTACGGATTCCCCGCAGAAAGGGTGTGGCCCACTACGGCGGCACCGAAGGCGGCCCCGACGACGATGAGGGAATGAGCCGGGCGTCTCGGTCGTCGTCTCGTAAGCACTCGAGCTAGAAGAGCTGGTTCTCGCCGCCGAAGATCGCCGAGACGGAGTCGTCGGCGAAGACGTTCATGATCGCCTCCGCGAGCAGACCCGAGACGCTGAGGACAGTCATGTTGTCGGGACGCCTGCGCGGGTCGACCGGGATGGTGTCGGTGACGACGATGCGGTCTATCTCCGAGTCGCCGATCAGCTCGAGCGCGTCGTCGGAGAAGAGGGCATGCGTCACGAACACGTTCACCTCCGAAGCGCCGTGCTCCTTGAGTGCCCGCGCACCGGCGACGAGCGTGTTTCCGGTCGTGGAGACGTCGTCGCCGACGATCGCCTTCTTGTCGCGCACCTTGCCGGTGACCTCGGTCATCTCGACCCGGTCGGCCGAGACCCGCATCTTGTGCATGATCGCGAAGCTCCCCTCGATCATCTCCGCGAAGCGGACGGCGTGCTTCGCCCGGCCGGCGTCCGGCGCCACGGCCACGACGCCCTCCCCGGTGAGCCCAAGGTCGCGGAAGTGCGTCGCGAACAACTGCAGCGCGGTCATGTGGTCGACCGGAATCGTGAAGAAGCCCTGGATCTGGCCGGCATGAAGGTCCATCGTCAGCACGCGGTCGACGCCGGCGAGCTGGAGCATGTCCGCGACCAGGCGGGCTGAGATCGGCTCGCGCGGCTTCGCCTTTCGGTCCTGCCGCGAGTAGGGGAACCAGGGAATCACGGCCGTGATCCGCTTCGCCGACGCGAGCTTCGCCGCCTGGATCATCAGGACGAGCTCCATCAGGTTCTTGTCCACCGGCGGGCAGCCCGTCTGGACGATGAAGACGTCGGCGCCACGGATCGACTCGAGGTAGCGGCAGTACGTCTCGTCGTTCGGGAACGTGCTGAGCTCGACGTCGCCGAGCTCCACGCCGAGCTTCTCCGCCATCGCCAGCGCGAGAGCGGGGTGCGAGCGGCCGGAGAAGACCATCAGCCGCTTCTTCGGCCCGCGCACGATGGAGTGCTGGGGCTGCGGCTCGCTCACCACGCTGCCTTCCAGGCCGGGGAGAGCCAGCTCAGTCGCCGTCGGGCTTTCCATGCTTCTCGTAGACCCATCCTTCCTTCGTTGTCTGCCGCGGGGGGAACCCGGCCAGCGAACCGGGAGGGACATCATCCGTGATGACCGAGCCCGCTGCAATCCAAGCGTCGTCGCCAATCTCGACCGGCGCATCGAAGACAGTGTCCACGCCGGTCCTGACGTTGCGGCCGATCTTCGTCCGCGCCTTCGGCTCGCCGGGCTCGTGCTTGAAGTTCGCCGTGATGTTGCCGGCCGCGACGTTCGCCCCCTCGCCCACCTCGGCGTCGCCGACGTACGAGAGGTGCGGGATCTTCGCGCCTGTCCCGACCGCCGTGTTCTTGACCTCGACGAAGGTGCCGATCTTCGCTCCCTCGCCGACCACGGTCACCGCGCGAACATAGGCGAAAGGCCCGATCTCGGCGCCGCTCTCGACCCGAACACCGCCGCGGATCACGGTGTACGGATGCACGACGACATCGGCTTCGATCTCCACGCCCGCCTCGATCCACGTCGACGCCGGATCGACGATCGTCACGCCTGCGAGCATGTGCGCCTCGTTGATCCGGTCGCGGAGAGAGGCGGCGGCGAGCGCGAGCTCGGCGCGGGTGTTCACACCTTCCGCCTCGAGCGGATCCTCTGCGAGCTGGACGGCGCAGGACTCGCCCCCGGCCACCAGCAGGCCGAGCGTGTCCGTCACGTACAGCTCGCCCTGGGCGTTGTGCGGGTCGAGCCGCTCGAGCGCCGGCCAGAGCTTCTCGGCGCGGAAGACGTAGATCCCCGAATTGACCTCGCGCAGGGCGAGCTCCTCGGCCGAAGCGTCGGCGGCCTCGACGATCCGGGCGAGCCGGCCGTCGCCGCCACGAACGATACGCCCGTAGGCGCCCGCGTCCGCGGGCTCGAAGGAGAGGACGGTCGCTGCCGCGTCGGCGGCGCGATGCGTGTCGACGAGCGCGCGGATCGTCTCGGACCTGAGCGCCGGAACGTCGCCATTGAGGACGAGCACGTCGCCGTGGAAGTCCTCGAGTGCCGCGCGCGCGCAGCGGACGGCGTCACCGGTGCCGAGCGGCTCCTCCTGCACGGCGACCTCGACGCCCTCGAGGAGGTCGCTCGCCTGCGGCGAGGCGACCACGACGATCCGCTCGACTCCCGCGCCGCGCGCCGCCTCCACGACCCAGTCGACCATCCGCCGACCGAGCAGCGGGTGCAGGTGCTTCGGCGTCGCGCTCTTCATGCGCGTGCCGATGCCGGCGGCCATCACGACTGCTGCGAGCTCGTCTGCCATGTCAGCGAAAAGTGGCTGGGGCGCCAGGATTCGAACCTGGGATCACGGGACCAAAACCCGTTGCCTTACCTCTTGGCTACGCCCCAAAGCTTTGTGATTCTAGAAGGAGGGGGCACATGGGGGAACCATGGGGTTCCCCCATGGTGAAAACCCGTTGCCTTACCCCTTGGCTACGCCCGAGGGCGATCCCGATTCTACCGGCGGTCGAGGAGCAGGAAACCGAGCCCGAGGACGGCGAAGACGACGAGCCCGACGATCACCAACCATTTCACGACGACGGCGAACAGGACGAGCAGGAGCGCGAGCAGCTGTGAGGCGGCGAAGATCCACAGCACCTGGCGGACGAGGCTCGAGCTGTTGTTGCGGCCGTAGGCAAAGGCGAAAACGCCGACCGCCGCGAGCACGATGACGGCCCATTTCGTCACGTCGTGCGAGATCACGACGATGATCCCCTCCGCCGCGGCGATCCAGAGCGCGAGCCGGTTGCGTCGCTTCCTCAGCCACCCGCCCGGACCGGGCTCGACGGCGTGCGACGACTCGGCCAGCACCGGTCAACCGTACCACGCAGGCGCGGCGAGCCAGGTCGGCCCCAGACGGCGAAGTGCGCGTCTCGCGGCCTCTGCTTCGCGACGCTGATGGAACAGGCCGTAGAGCGCCGGGCCCGCACCGGAGACGTCGGCGCGAAAGGCTCCCGCCGCGCGAATCGCCTCCGCGAGCTGCGAGCTCACGAGGTCGTTCGGCGGCAGAGGAGTGAGATCTCGCGGCCGCTCGACCGCGGCGAGCCCGTCGAGGAGGGTCTGCCGCCGCTCCGCCCAACCGGCAGGGCCCTTGCGCGCGTCGAAGGCGGCGTACATGTCGCGAGTCGAGGTCTTTGCGGCGCCGCGCGGGAGGAGGACGATCACCCAGAAGTCCTGCGGCAGGTCGAGGGGCTCGAGCTCGCTTCCGTTGCCCGAGCCGAGCTGCGGGCCGTTCGTGAGGAAGAACGGGACGTCGGCGCCGACGCCCGCGGCGATCCGGTGCAGCTCCTCGTCCGGAAGCGGCTCGGGCAGGGTCGCGTTGGCGAGCCGAAGCGCCGCCGCCGCGTCTGAGCTGCCGCCGCCGAGGCCGGCAGCGACCGGGATCCGCTTCTCGATCCGGACGCGCCAGTGCGGCTCGATCCCGGCGCTGTGCGCGAGCTCGCGGAGCGCCGTGGTTACGAGCGTGTCGCCCGCGAAGCCCTCGACCCGGAGCTCCGGTGCCTCCTCGAGCCCGAGCCGGTCGACCAGGTCGATCCGCTGCAGGACGGTCAGGACCTCGTGTTTGCCGTCGTCCCGCGGCGGTCCGACGACGAGCGCGAGGTTGATCTTGGCCGCGGCAGGAGCGCGCTTCATCGCAGCGCCTCGGTCAGTGCAACGAACTCGTCGGGCGCGAGCGCCTCGGCACGCGTCTGCGGCGGATGGTCGATTGCGCCGAGCGCGTCTTCTGCTCGTTCGCGCGCGACGAGACCGGCGAGGGCGAGCGAGTTCGGGACCGTCTTGCGACGGTGGGAGAAGGCCGCCGTCACGACCTCCTTCACGCGGTCGTAATCCGACGGAAGCTCCGTGCGCCGGAAGGCGACGAGCGCGGAGTCGACGTTGGGCGGCGGCCGGAAGACGGTGCGTGAGACTGCGTGGAAGCCCGTTCGCTCCGCGGCGAGCTGGACGAGCACCGAGACGGCGCCGTACGCCTTCGTTCTGGGCGAGGCGAAGAGGCGGTCGGCCACTTCCCGCTGCACCATCACGCACCAGAGCCGGATGTTCGGCAGCCCGTCGAGGCTCTCGACGATCAGAGGCGTCGCGACGTTGTACGGGAGGTTGGCGACGAGCTTCGTCGCGTCCTGCGGGAGCTCCACCCGGAGCGCATCGCCGAAGACGACGTCGACGTTGTCCGGCAGGTCGTGCAGCGCCGGCTCGAGCGCGCGATCGATCTCGATCGCGTGGACGCGGCGAACGCGTTCAGCGAGGTAGCGGGTGAGCACCCCTTCGCCGGGGCCGACCTCGAGCACGACGTCGGCCGGCTCGAGCTCGGCGAGCCGGCCGATCACACCGAGGATGTTCGGGTCGCGGAGGAAGTGCTGGCCCAGCGATTTCTTCACAGGCCGAAGCATTCCGAGGCGTTCCGCTCGATCTGCGCCGCGAGCTCGCCGGGCTCCTCGCCGCGGGCGCGCGCGAGCGACGCGACGGTGTGGACGACGTTCGCAGGCTCGTTTCGCCGGCCGCGGACGGGTTGCGGCGCCAGGTAGGGCGAGTCGGTCTCGGCGAGGATCCGGTCGGCGGGCACCTGCGTCGCGGCCAGCCGCAGGTCGACGGCCTTCGGGAAGGTGGCGTTGCCGGCGAACGAGACGTACCAGCCTCGGTCGAGCGCGGTCGGCAGCAGCCGCGGCGAGGAGAAGCAGTGGAGCACGACGGTGCCGGTGAACTCGGCGAGCGCGGCGAGCGTGTCGTCGTCGGCCGCGCGCGTGTGGATCACGACCGGCTTCGCGAGCTCGGCGGCGAGCTCCAGCTGGGCAGCGAAGACGCGACGCTGGTCGTCGCGCCGCGCGTAGTCGCGGTACCAGTCGAGCCCCGTCTCCCCGACCGCGACGGCCTTGGGGTGCCCGAGCAGCTCGCGCAGCGCCGCGAGATCCGTGCCCGTCGCCGTCCCCGCCTCGTGTGGGTGGATGCCGAGGATCGCGTGGACGCCGTCGTGCCGCTCGGCGAGCGAGAGCGCGCGGCGGCAGTCCTCGACGTCGGTGCCGACGGTGAGGATGCGAGTCACTCCCGCCTCCGCTGCACGCTCGATCGCCTCGTCGGGGTCGTCGAGCGCAGCAAGGTGCGCGTGCGTGTCGATCACGCAGCAGGCGCGGGAAGCTCGATCCGCGGGAAGAGCGGCTGCGCGGCGACGATCCCGTCGACCTCCGCCGCGACCCCATTCCGGACGCGGTCCCAGGAGAGATCGCCGTCCTGGCCGAGCGCGGCGAGGATGCGTGGGGCGGTCTCGGGCAGGAAGGGCGCGAGGGCGACGGCGAGCGCCGTGAGACCGTCGACGAGGTTGTAGAGAACCCCGTCGAGCCGGGCGTCGTTCGCCTCGTCCTTCGCCAGCTGCCACGGCGCCTCGGCGGTGACGTACTGGTTGTGCGCGCGCACGCCGTCCCAGACCGCGTCGAGCGCTCCCGTGACGTCGAAGCGATCCAGCCGCTCCCCGACGTCGGCGCCGAGCGCCTTCAGGTCGAGCGGGGGCTCGGCTTCGCCGCGACGCAGGCTCCCCGAGCGGTACTGCGCGACCATCGCAGTCGTCCGCGATAGGAGGTTGCCGAGATCGTTGGCGAGCTCGTTCTCGTACCGCTGGCGGATCCCCTCGACCGAGGCGCTTCCGTCCTGGCCGAACGAGATCGCGCGCGCCATCCAGTAGCGAACGGGGTCGGAGCCGTACACGTCGATGAGCTCGAGCGGGTCGACGACGTTGCCGAGCGATTTCGAGATCTTGCGCTCGTCGAGGAGCAGGTAGCCGTGGACGAAGAGCTGCTGCGGCGGCTCGTAGCCGGCGGACAGGAGCATCGCCGGCCAGTAGACGCAGTGGAAGCGGAGGATGTCCTTGGCGAGCACGTGGTGGACGACCGGCCAGTAGAGCTCGCGCAGGTCCTCGCCAGGGCGCGCGTACGTGAGAGCGCTGACGTAGTTGACGAGTGCGTCAGCCCAGACGTATGCGACCTGGCTCTCGTCCCACGGCAGCGGGATGCCCCAAGGCTGGCCGGCACGCGAGATGCTGAAGTCGCGGAGCCCGCCGGCGATGAACGAGCGCGCCTCGTTGTACCGGAAGTCGGGGCGGACGAAATCCGGGCGCTCGTCGTAGAGCGCGAGCAGCTTCTCCTGGTACGCGGAGAGCCGGAAGAACCAGTTCTTCTCCTCGATCCACTCGGGCTTCGTCAGGTGGACCGGGCAGAGCCCGTCCTCGCTCAGCTCGTCCTCGTTCTTGAACTCCTCGCAGCCGACGCAGTACCAGCCGGCGTAGACGTCCTGGTAGATGTCGCCGTTGTCGTACATCTGCTGCAGGAACTCGCGGACGAAGCGCTTGTGGCCCTCGTCGCTCGTACGAATGAAGAAGTCGATCGAGGCGTTCATCCGTTCCGGCAGCTCCCGCCACGGCACGGCAATCCGGTCGGCGTACTCCTGGGCCTCGAGCCCCTGCTCCTGCGCGACGCGCCAGACCTTGGTCGCGTGCTCGTCGACGCCGGTGAGGAAGAAGGTGTCGGCGCCCCGCTGCCGCTGGTGGCGGACGAGCATGTCGCCGATCGCAGTCGTGTAGGCGTGCCCGATGTGCGGCGTCGAGTTGACGTAATAGATCGGCGTGGTCAGGTAGAAGCGCACGCGACCATGATACGAAGGCGCGTCTCGGCCTCTCAGGCCGCTCGGCGCTCCACTGCCGGCTGCGGCAAGTGGAGAACTTCGGCGCCCACGATCCGGGCCGGCGGGTCGCGGCGCCGGCGACGCGCCGCAGCGAGGGCCGCCGCCAGGGCGACCACTGCGGCTGCCCCGTTGCAGACGAGCGGGAGCAGCGCAGCCGAGGCCCCGGGTTGAGGCCGCCCGGCCTGTGCCGGTCGCATCTCGTGGCCGGCGTCTAGAGCAGTCGGCTCGCGGGGAGCCGCCGCCTCGACGACCGGCCGGCGCGTGGAGCTCGTGGGCGCGCTGACGCGACGGCGGGGCGTCGCCCCGTGATGCGACGCGCCGGCGCCGGCCGTCTCGGCGTGGGTCGCGGGCAGTTGCGCGGACCGATGCCACCGAGGCTCGACTCGGGACGCCGGCGCACGCCCGCGGCCGTGTCGCGAGGCGCGGGCGCTGCTCGTGCGGACGGTCGACCCTCGCGTGCTTGCTTGCGGCGTGCTCTCCGCCATCGCGGGCGACCCGAGGTGCGTCAGCGTGACGGAGTACCCGTCCGGTGTCTCGATCGTGACCGACTTGCCGCTCGTCGGCACCGTTCCCGCGAAGCTCACCCTGCCCGCCGCCGGCGCGCTGACGGTCTCACCCACGGCGTCGGCGCCGATGTCGATGCCGCGATGCTGGCCGGACGCGTACGGATGCGTTTCGTCGTAGGCGAACGCCTGCACCACCGGCCCGTGCACCGGCCAGCTCCAGGCGTGCGCGGCGGGCGTCCAGGCCAGAAAGAGAAGGACGGGCAGGGCGAGCCGCGGGACGCTTGTTGTCAGATTCAGCAACGGAGGCCACAGAGTAGCTCAGCCCGGCCTTCGTTGTCAAATCTGCTTACAGCGACTGCTTGTAGAGCCGGTTCCGCGGGATGCCGACGAGGCGCGAGACGATCTCCGCCGCCCGCCGCCGCGGCATTCCCGAGGCTACGAGCTCCGCAACGGCCTCAACCGCCCGCTCGTCGCCCTCTCCGTCGCTACGTGCCGCCGCCGGCCCGAGCACGAGCGTGATCTCGCCCTTCGGCGGCGCTTCGAACCGCCCCGCCAGCTCGACGGCCGTCCCCCGCACCACCTCCTCGAACCGCTTCGTGAGCTCACGGCACACGGCGGCCTGCCGGCCCGGATCGGCCGCCGCGAGCGAGCGCAGCGTCGCCGGCAGCCGCTGCGGCGACTCGAACGCGACGGCCGGCCAGGGCCAGCTCCGCAACACTGCCCAGAGCGCTGCGAGTTGCTTCTCGCCGCGCGGCAGGAAGCCGAGGAAGCGGTACTGCTCCGCAACGAGCCCCGACGCGACGAGGGCCGTCTCGACCGCCGACGGCCCCGGCAGCACCGTCACTTCGACGCCTGCGTCCAGCGCCGCGCGCACGAGCCTCGCGCCCGGGTCGGACACGCCCGGCAGGCCGGCGTCGGAGACGAGCGCGGCCCGCTCCCCCGCTTCGAGCCGCGGCAGAAGCTGGGCCGTTCGCTGCGCCTCGTTGTGCTCGTGGTACGAGAGGAGACGAGCGGCGATCCCGTGCCGTTCGAGCAGGACGCGCGTGTGGCGCGTGTCCTCGCAGAGGACGACGTCGGCGGCGGCGAGCTCGGCGACGACTCGCAGGGTGATGTCCTCCAGGTTCCCGATCGGCGTCGCGCAGACGGCGAGCGGCATCAGGAAGCGTCCAGCGCCTCGAACCCGACGAAGGCGGCGCCGATGAGGCCGGCCTCCGTGCCGAGCTCGGCCTTCGCCAGGCGCACGGTGCTGCGCATCGGCTCGAGCGCCTCGCGCCGCACCACCTCCTCGACGGGCTCGCGCAGGTGCTCGTAGGCCGCGACGCCGAACCCGCCGCCGAGCACGACGAGCTGCGGCCCGAAGACGTTGACGAAGGAGCCGATGCCGGAGCCGAGGTAGCGGGCAGCCTCGGTCAGCACCTCACGTGCTCGCGCGTCGCCCTCCTCCGCGAGCTGCACGAGCCGGTGCGCGTCCGCCGACGGGCCGAAAGCCTCGCGCGCCGCCGCCGTCACGGCACTCCCGCTCGCGTACGCCTCGAGGTGGCCACGGCCGGTGCAGGCGCCCTGGCAGGGACGGCCGTCGTGGACGATCACGACGTGGCCGAGCTCGACGCCGGCGCCGTTCCAGCCGCGGAAGGGCTTCCCGCCCGCGATGACGCCGCCGCCGACGCCGGTGCCGAGCGTGAGCATCACGACGTCGCCGGCGCCGCGCCCGGCGCCGGCCCGCCACTCGCCGACGGCCGCCGCGTTCGCGTCGTTGTCGAGCCCGACCGGGACGCCGAACCGCTCCCGCATCCGATCCCTCAAGGGCGCATCCTCGAGCGGCAGATTGGGACAGCGGACGACGACGCCGCGCGCCTGGTCGATCGGCGACGGCGCGCCGAAGCCGAGGGCCGCCACCGACTCGTCCAGCAGCTCAGCGACGGCGGCTTCGAGCTCGGCGAGGACGTGATCCTGCGAATCCTGGGGAGTGGCGCGCTCGTGCCGGCGGACGACGCTCCCGTCGCGGGCCACGACGCCGGCGAGGATCTTCGTGCCGCCGAGATCCACTCCGATCGCATGGCCCGCCTGCACAGTGGGTACCGTAAACCTCCGCATGGCCGCCTCCGGGGAGAAGCCGTATCGCGTCTACCGCGGCGGCCGGACGAAGGGGAAAGTGCCGCTCTCGCGGAACGAACGTGAGGCGCGGCGGGCCGTCCGCAGCGACGGCCAAGGCCCCGGCAAGATCGTCGAGCGGCGCCCACGCCGGCGTCTCTGGCTCGGCTGGACGTGGCGGCGCTGGACGCTCGTCACGATCCTCGGCCTGATCGTCTTCTTCGCGGTCTGGGGAGTCGCGGGCTACCTCTCCGTCTCGAGCGGCGTGAGCGACGCCAACAAGCGACTGCCGAACAACGTTCGCCCGGTGCTCGCTCCGGACAAGGGGCTCCTCTACTCGGGCTCGACGACGATCCTCCTGCTGGGCACCGACCACGCGACCGGCAGGGGCAGCGCCGGCCGCGGCACGGACGAGCACTCAGACTCGATCACGCTCCTCCACACCGATCCGGGCCGGCACCGGCTCATCTACCTCTCGATCCCGCGCGACCTGCGCACGAGCGTGCCCGGCTACGGGGAACAGAAGATCAACGCGGCGATGCAGTTCGGCGGGCTGAAGCTCGCAGTCCGCACCGTGGATGCCCTCGTCGGCTCGGCGCTCCCGATCAACCACGTCGTGATCGTCGACTTCAACCAGTTCGAGAAGCTCATCGACGCGGTCGGCGGGATCACGGTGAACGTGCCGAAGAACATCCTCTCGAACCGATTCGACTGCCCGTACCCAACCACGCAGCGCTGCTCGGAATGGCAGGGCTGGCGCTTCCACAAAGGCCCGACCCATATGAACGGGCACCAGGCGCTGATCTTCTCCCGGGTCCGCGAGAACCGGCTCGATTCCTCGTTCACGGACTTCGACCGCCAGCACGACCAGCAGCTCGTCGAGCAGGCGACGCTCAGCAAGCTCTCGAGCCCGTCGCTCTTCTTCTCCCTCCCCTTCTCCGGCGGCTCGCTGCTCAAGCCGATCGCAACCGACCTCTCGACCTGGAAGCTCCTACAGCTCGCATGGGTCAAGTTCCGGTCGGGGAGCACGCTCCACTGCCGGCTCGGCGGCACGGGTGAGACGATCGGCGGCGGTGACTACATCGTCGGCGGCCCGGAGAACATCCGGGTGATCGACGAAGTGCTCGGACAGTCGGCGCCGCAGCCCCCGGAGAGGGGCAACCCGTACGCGCCCGGCTGCGTCGTGGGCGCGAACGCCAACTTCAAGTAGCCGGCTGTGACCATGAGCGCGGCGGCGCCGTATCTTCGACGTGATGGCCGCGCTGGTGCGACTCCTCGTCCTGCTCCTGGCGGCGCTGACGCTCGGCGAGGCAGGCCTTGCAGTCGCCGGCAACGGCGGCGCAGGCCCACGGCGCACCGAGGTCGTTCCCGCCCGCGTCGGCGAGGTCGACGTCCGCAGCTCGCGCGGCATCTCACGTCGCGTGACGAATCCAGCCGAGGTGACCACGATCGTGCGCTGGTTCGACGCGTTGCACGTCGACCGATCGCGTGGCATGTACGCCTGCCCCATGATCCGGGCCAACAGCCCCACAGTTCGGTTCGCTTTCCGCGACACGAACGGGAACGTCCTCGCACGTGCAAGCGTCCTCGACGCCTTCCACGGGCTCTCCGGGCCGTGCAACCCGATCGACTTCCGCATCCGCGGGCACCGTGAGCTGCCGCTGATCGGCGGTCACTTCCTTCGACGAGTACAGCGCCTGCTCGGGGTCCGCTTCGGCTAGTCGCCGCTTGCGGCGGCCTTTTTTTCCGCCGGCTTCGACTCGGTCTTGCCGCTGTCGCCGCCCGACGAGGCGCCGTCGCCTCCCTTCTTGCCGGCCTTCGCCTTGCCGTAGTCGGTCGTGTAGAAGCCGGAGCCCTTGTAGTGGATCGCGACCGGGTAGAGGACGAGCTCGACGGGGGAGGCACCGCACACATCGCACTTCTCGGGCGCCGGGGCCGTCATGGCCTGGAAGCGCTCGAAGTGGTGCCCGTTGGGGCAGCGGTACTCGTAGAACGGCACGGCTGCGGACGGTACCAGCGCCGCAGGCGGACTCAGCCTGGCGGCGACTCGCTCGGCACCGGCTGCGGCTCGAGCTTGGCGGCCACGAGCACGGGAGTGCGTACGGGCGCAGGTGCGGGCGCGAAGCGGGCGAGGCCGCCTACGACGGCGATTCCCGCAGCGAGCTCGTACGCGGCGGAGTCGTTGATCAGGAGCGACGTCGCGATCGCGACGCCGAAGGCGAGAAGGAGGTCCCGCGTCGACCGCTGCCGCGCGGCACGCCACGCAAGCCCGAACGCGACCGCCAGCACGAGCAGGAGCGGAACGACGAGCTGCCACGAGTGGAGCGCAGGCAGGTAGGAGAGCGGCACCCGGCTCTCGAGCGACGCGAGCAGGCCGCCGCCGTCGCCCGAGAACGCGCTACGCAGATGATTCGGGCCCGGCTGTGCGAGGCCGCGCGAGACGATCCACAGCACGGCGAGCGCGGCGGACGCGAGCAGCCCGACAAAGCCGCGCGCTCCGAGCCGGAACAAGCGGGTCCCCAGAACCGCCAGCGCGATCCCGAGCACGATCGCACCGCCGCCGTCCGCACCGAGCCGGTTGTCGGTCATCACGACGAGGCCGAAGACTCCGAAGAGGACGAAGCCCAAGAGCCCGAAGCGTCGGCGGGCGAGGTAGGCCCCCGCGAGTATCGGCACGAGCAGCAGGGTCTCGACCTGGTTGCCGAACCCCCAGAAGCGCGAGTTCTGGGTGGGGCCGAACGGGTTGACGGCCTGCCACTCGGGCCGGCGGACCATGACGAGCGCGTACAGCGCGACGACGCCGCCGTAGAGAGCGAGGAGGCCCGTTTCCCGGCGACAGACGCGCTCGAGCCCGAGCGCGAGGAGCACGGTCCCCGCCGACATTGCCGCGCACAGAAGCACTTCGTTCGAAACCTGTCCGATCCCGAGGGCGAGGTTGACGAGCAGCGCAGCCGGGACGGCAGTCACAGCCGCGCGCAGGCCGAGCAGCGCCAGCGCAAGCAGGACGCCCGCGAGGATGAACAGGACCGCGAACTTGAGCCGGTTGTTCGAGCCGATGGCGTGGCCGAGACGTGAGAGATGGCCCACCGCATCGTTCGACGGCGTCCAGGAGAGGGTGGTCGAGGGGTGACCGCCAAGTGCGGTCGGCGCCACGTCCACGATGGAGACGAGACCGGGGATCTGCGTCGTCGGCGAGGTGAGCAGGCCGTGGAAGCCGCGGCCGATGACCGCGATGCGGTAGAGCCGGTCGTTCGACGTCGGCGCGCCGCGCGGTGGCAACTGGAGGACGATGCACATGTGGCAGTTCGGGAAGACGCTGGCCTTGCCGGCGTCGATCAGCGGCTTGCCCTTCGGGACGCCGCCGAGCCTCGCGTTCACCTCCGTCCCGCGCACGAGCTCTGCGAGGGCGCGGCGGCGGTTCGTCGTCGGGCCGTATCCCGGCCGCAACAGTCCGACGGCGCCGCGCTCGGCGAGCGCGGCGAAGTTCGCGTCGCTGATCCGGTCGAGGACGACAACCCGGAATGACGCGCCGACCGGCGCATAGCGCGCAGCGGCCGTGCCGGGCGCGGCGAGCACGACGGCGACTGCGGCGAGAGCAGCGAGCAGGGGAAGGAGGCGGACCGGCCGGACCATCAGTTGACCATACTCGCCGAAGCGCGACGCGAAACGAAGGTTCACTGTCCGGGCACCGCCGCGCGCTCCTCGAGCAACTCCTCGAAGCACGGGGCGCCCTCGAACGCGGCGAGGCCTGCCGGCTGCTCCAATCGCTGCTCGCGCCGGCGCTTCACCAGCCGCCGGCGGCGTGCCGTCGCGACCGCCGCCGAGGCGCCGACGAGCCCGCCGAGCAGGAAGTCCCTCGCTCTCCCCCGTCTCCTCTCCACATCCATGGGACGATTGTGCCTTGCGCGTGACGACGCTCGGTGACGTACTGCTCGACGTGATCGTGCTGCTCTCGGACCCGCTCGCTCCCGGCGGCGATGTGCGCGCCTCGAACCGGGCGTCGGCCGGAGGCCAGGCGGCGAACGTAGCCGCCTGGGCCGCCGAGCTCGGCGCCGAGGCCCGGTGCATCGCCAAGCGGGGCGACGACCCCGCGGGCGAGCTCGTCTCGCGGGAGCTCGCCGAGCGCCGTGTCGACCTGGTCGGCCCCGTGGCGGCGGGCGCGACCGGCGTCGTCGTCTCGATCGTCCGCGACGGCGAGCGTTCGCTCGCCTCCGACCGCGGCGTGGCTCCGTCGTTCACGCCGGAGGAGCTAGACGCCGCCTGGGTCGCGTGCGACGTCCTTCACCTCTCCGGCTATGCGCTTTTGCGGGAGCCGATCGCGGCGACAGCGCTCCTCGCCGCTCGCCTCGCGCGCGAACAGGGTGCGCGCGTCTCGGTCGACGTCGCGGCGTGGACCGAGATCCGCTCGTATGGGCCGGTTCGGTTCCGCGAGCTACTCGACGAGCTCGCGCCGGACGTCCTCTTCGCGACCGAGGCCGAATGGGAGCTGCTGGGGGGCGCATATCTGACGGCGCCGCTAGGCGTCCTCAAGCGCGGCGCGCGCGGCTGCACTGTCTTCACGGAAGAGGCAAAGCTCGACTTTGCCGCCGTCAACGCGGAGGTCGTCGATCCGACGGGCGCCGGAGACGCGCTCGCGGCCGGGTTCCTCTTGGGCGGGTCGCTCGAGGAGGCGGCGCGGCGCGGCCTCGACGCGGCTGCACGCTGCGTCGCGACCGTAGGGTCCATGCCGTGAGGGTGGAGCCGATCACGGACGAGCAGGCGACGGCGATCGCGGAGTGGCGGTACGAGTTTCCCTACGAGTGGTACGACACGTCGGCCGACCCGCGGCGCGTCGAGCTGTTCGCCAACCCGGCCCGGCGAACGCACCTCCGCGCGGTCGTCGACGACGGCGGCGAGCTCGTCGGCTTCTTCAACTTCGTCCCCGAGCGGAACGAAATCCGCCTCGGGCTCGGCATGCGGCCCGACCTCACCAGCCGCGGCCTCGCGCAGCCGTTCATCGAGGCCGGGCTCGACTACGCCCGCCGGGAGTGGCGGCCGCGGACGTTCCGGCTCTGGGTCGCCAGCTGGAACGAACGGGCGCTCCGCGCGTATCGGCGCGCCGGCTTCCACGAGGCAGGGCGAAGCGAGGAGAGCCGCTTCGTGGAGATGGAACGGTCGGCGTGATCCGCCTCGCCGACGAGGTGCGGGAGGCGCTGGCGGCGGGCGGCGCTGTCGTCGCGCTCGAGACGACGCTCGTCGCGCACGGCTTCCCGCCCGGCGAGGGTGTCGAGGTCGGGCTCGAGTCCGAACGACAGGTCCGCGCGGCGGGCGCCGTCCCGGCGACCGTCAGCGTCGTCGACGGCGGGGTGCGGGTCGGACTCACGTCGGAGGAGCTCGCCCGCTTCGGGCCTGATGCGCGCAAGGCGGGGCCGCGCGACCTCGCAGCCGCCGCGGTCCAGGGCGCGATCGGCGCGACGACGGTCGGCGGCACGCTCGCCGTCGCGCGGGCGGCGGGAATCCGCGTCCTTGCGACCGGCGGAATCGGGGGCGTGCATCGCGGCTTCCCGCATCCGCCCGACGTCTCGGCCGACCTCGCGCAGCTCGCGCGGACGCCCGCGCTCGTCGTCTCGGCGGGCGTGAAGTCGCTCCTCGACGTGCCGGCTACGGCTGAGGTCCTCGAGTCGCTCGGAGTGCCGGTGCTCGGGTTCCGCGCCGACACGCTGCCGCTCTTCTACGCGGCCGAGGGCGGGCCGCCCGTCTCGGCGCGCGTCGAGTCGGCGGAGGAGGCGGCGCGCGTGGCCGAGGCGCATTGGCAGCTCGGCGGCGCGGGGCTCCTGCTCGGTCGGCCGCCGGACGAGCCGCTCGACGATGTGGAGCCGCTGCTCGAGGCGGCGCTCGCCGCCGCGGCGGCCGCAGGGGTGAGCAGCCAGGCGGTGACGCCGTACGTCCTCGCGCACCTCCACCGCGAGAGCAGCGGCCGCACGGAGGCCGCAAACCGGGCGCTCGTCGCGCAGAACGCGCGTCTCGCCGGCGAGGTCGCGGTCGCCCTCGCCGCGCTGAGCTAGAGATCTCGTCGCGAGAAGGCGAGCAGCGCGAGAGCGAGCGCAACACAGAGGTACCCGGCGGCCCAGACGCGGATCCCCCAGCCGTGCACGTAGGCGCCGCCGAACGGCCCGAGCTGCAGGAGGAAGCCTGTGAGCCCGCTCGCGTTGCTCGAGATCAGCCGCAGCCCGTCCTGGTAGAGCGCCTCGAACGGGAGCGCCCAGGCGGCGACCTTCGACGCGTGCTGGATCGAAGGTGAGTTCAGGGCGTGGCCGATCGTGCCGAGCAGCCCCGCGACGAGCCCGGCGCCGAAGAGCATGAAGACGGCGATCCCGTTCGCCGTCGAGGAGAGGACGACGGAGCCGAGGATCGACAGGGCGATCACGATCACGACGCCGCCGGCAAGCTCGAGCCCGGGCGCCACCTTCGCCGCCGGCGTCCAGTGCCCCGTCACGTCGATGATGGCCAGGGCGATCCCGTACACCGCGAGGACGTACACGATGCAGACCGCGGCGGCACCGAGAAAGCGGGAGAGCAGCAGCGTCGTACGGCCGACGGGGCGCACCACAAGTGGCTGGAGCAGGCCGCTTTCCGCATCTCCCGAGACGACGCCGAGGGTGAGGAAGACGGCGAGGACGACGCCGAGGAAGAGCGTCGCGAACATCGCGAGCCCGAGCAGGAACGCGCCGGCGAAAGTCCTCGTGTCGACGTGGACGTCCGTAGGCGGCGAGATCGTGGAGAGCCGCGTGAAGACGTAGTGGTTCGCGAGCCAGAAGAGGGCGAGGAAGAGGGCCGTCAGCAGGACGACGACCGCGAACACCTTCCTGCGCACCGCTTCGCGGAAGCCGTAGCCCGCGATCGTGAGTACCACGCTCACGAGACTTCGTCCCCGACGGCCTCGAGGTACGTGTCCTCGAGGGTGGACGTCAGAACCCGAACGCCGTAGACGCGCCTGCCGGCGGCAACCGCCTCGGCGACGAGCCGCGGAGCGTCCTCCCGCGTCGCGCCCTCGACCGTGCGCACTCCCTCGTCCGTGTCGAGCTCGACTCCGCGCGGCCGCGAGAGCTCGGCGGGCGACCCGGCCGCGACGACCTCCCCGGCGCGGAGAATCGCCACGCGGTCGCAAACGAGCTCGATCTCGGAGAGCAGGTGCGAGTTGAGGAGGACCGAGACTCCCTTGCCACGCAGCTCCTCGAGCAGGACTCGGACGACGCGGCGGCCGGCCGGATCGAGAGCCGATGTCGGCTCGTCGAGCACGAGCACACGCGGCGAGCCGACGAGCGCCTGCGCAATCCCGAGCCGCTGCTGCATCCCCTTCGACATGCCGTCGACGCGACGATCGCGCGCATCGGCGAGCGAGACGAGCTCGAGCAGCCGCTTCCGCTCGGTGGCCCCGCCGTCAGAGCCGGCGAGCCGCTGGTGGAGCGCCAGCACCTCGTCGGCGGCGTACCAGCCGGGAAAGCGAAAGAGCTCGGCGAGGTAGCCAAGCTCCGCTCGGGCGGCGCGGGAACCGGCGCGGACGCCGGTGACCTCGGCCCGCCCGCGCGTGGCGCGTACGAGCCCGACCGCGATCTTCACGAGCGTCGACTTGCCGGCGCCGTTCGGGCCGAGCAGTCCCACGAGCTCGCCCTCCTCCACAGCGAGGTCGACGCCCTTGAGCGCCTCGACCGAGCCGTACCGCTTCTCGAGGCCGTGGACGGCGAGTGCGTGGGGCACCGAGCGAGCGTACAGCCACTACGCTCCCGCCATGCCGCGCGGCTACATGGAGGGTCCCGCTGCAGAGGAGGCCGAGCGCCGGGCCGAGGAGGCGGCGCGTGCAAAGGACGAGCCGCCCGCACCCGAGTTGCACGCTGCGGTGTACGGCTGCACAGAGGACGATCCGGAGCCGCACTTCCTCGGCTGGCTGGGCCAGGTCGATCCCGACGAGCTGTTCGCGACCGGAGCGGCGTGGGGCGTCACCGTCCGCCGCGTCGCTGTTGCCGACGCCGGCTAGTTGTCCTACCCACGGACGTTGTGAACGCGGCTGATGGGGGCCGGTCGCCG
>DAIMGZ010000014.1:0-26453 GCA_036723535.1 Gaiellaceae bacterium | reverse complement strand
GCACCCGCTCGCTACTATCGGCCCGTGCCCACCGCGCTCGTGACCGGCGGCGCCGGGTTCCTCGGCTCGCACCTCTGCGACTACCTCCTCGAGCGCGGCCACCGCGTGATCTGCGTCGACAACCTCGTCAGCGGCTCGCTCGCAAACATCGAGCATGTCCGCGGCGACGCGTTCACCTTCCTCGACCACGACGTCGCAGAGCCGATCCACGTCGACGAGCCGATCCACTTCGTCTACCACTTCGCAGCCCTTGCGAGCCCGGACGACTACCTCCGGATGCCGCTCCACTCGCTCAAGGTCGGTTCGTACGGGACGCACAACGCCCTCGGGCTCTCGAAGTTCAAGCGGGCCCGCTTCCTCCTCGCCTCTACGAGCGAGGTCTACGGCGACCCGCAGGTGCACCCGCAGCCCGAGACGTACTGGGGGCACGTCAACCCGATCGGGCCGCGCGGGGTCTACGACGAGGCGAAGAGGTACGCCGAGGCGCTGGCGATGGC
Organism: Gaiellaceae bacterium; assembly: GCA_036723535.1. Taxonomy (GTDB): domain Bacteria; phylum Actinomycetota; class Thermoleophilia; order Gaiellales; family Gaiellaceae; genus Palsa-739. The sequence continues at coordinate 25,956 of DAIMGZ010000014.1, read as the reverse complement.
CTACCACGGCCAGCAGGGCGTCGACACTGCGATCGTCCGGATCTTCAACACGTACGGGCCTCGGATGCGGCCGAACGACGGGCGGGCAGTCTCGAACTTCATCCGCCAGGCACTCGCCGAGGAGCCGATCACCGTGTTCGGCGACGGCTCGCAGACCCGAAGCTTCTGCTACGTCGACGACCTGATCCGGGGGATCGTCCTCCTCGCAGAGAGCGGCGAGCACCTGCCGGTCAACCTCGGCAACCCCGACGAGCGGACGCTGCTCGACCTCGCCGAGATCGTCAAGCGGATCACCGGCGCGTCGAGCGAGATCGTCTTCGAGGCGCTCCGGATCGACGACCCGATGCAGCGCAAGCCCGACATCACGCGGGCGCAGCAGCTGCTCGGCTGGGAGCCCGAGGTCTCGCTCGAGGAAGGGCTCTCCCGGCTCCTGCGCGAGCAGGGCCGCGAGCCGATCGGCGTCTGAGCGCGGAGCCCCTCCTCGTCCGCGTTCTTCGGCGCGAGCCCGCCGAGCGGACCCCGGTCTGGTTCATGCGCCAGGCCGGCCGTTCCCTGCCCGAGTATCGCGCGCTGCGGGAGCGGCACGGCTTCTTCGAGATAGCGGGGACGCCGGAGCTGTGCGCGGAGGTGACCCTGCAGCCGGTGCGGCGGCACGGCGTGGACGCCGCGGTCCTCTTCGCGGACATCATGTCCCCCGTCCTCGGCATGGGCGTCGACGTTGAGCTCGTCGAGGGAGTCGGGCCGGTGGTGGACGAGCCGGTCGACTCGGCCGCCGCAGTCGAGCGGCTGCGGGTCTCGGAGCCGGAGGAGTGGGCGGCCCCGATCCTCGAGGCCGTCCGGCTCGTGCGAGGCGAGCTCGAGCCTGAGCGCGCGCTGGTCGGCTTCTGCGGCGGGCCGTTCACCGTCGCCGGCTACCTCGTCGAAGGCAAGCCGAGCCGTGACTTCGTCCGGACGAAGGCGCTGATGTACCGCGAGCCCGCGACCTGGCATGCGCTCATGGAGCGGTTGACGAAGCAGTTCGCGCGCTACGTGGCCGCGACGGCGGCGGCCGGCGCCGACGCGATCCAGCTCTTCGATTCCTGGGCCGGCGTCCTTTCCGTCGCCGACTACGCCGAGTTTGTGGCTCCCTATTCGGCGCGCGTGCTCGAGGCTGCCGGCGTCCCGACGATCCATTTCGGCACCGGCGCGACGACGCAGCTGCTCGCCGAGATGGCCCGCGCGGGCGGCAGCGCCGTCGGCGTCGACTGGCGCATCCCGCTCGACGCGGCGTGGGAGGTCGTCGGGGAGGAGCGCGCGGTACAGGGGAATCTCGAGCCCGCCGTGCTGCTAGGCCCGTGGGAGCGGGTGGAGGCCGCGACGCTCGACGTGCTGCGACGGGCGGGCGGGCGGCCGGCGCACGTCTTCAACCTCGGGCACGGCGTCCTCCCGCAGACGGATCCCGATGTGCTCACGCGGCTCGCGGAGCTCGTCCGCGACTACCGTCACGGCCGATGACCGCAGCCGTCGTCCTCATGGCCTACGGGTCGCCGGAGCGGTTGTCGGACGTCCCGGCCTACTACGCCGACATCCGCGGCGGCCGTCCGATCGCGCCCGAGCACCTCGCCGACCTCGTCGAGCGCTACCGGCGGCTCGGCATCGAGGACTCCTCGCCGCTCAACGCCATCACCGAGCAGACCCGCGCGGCGCTCCAGGCCGAGCTCGAGCTCCCGGTCTTCACCGGAATGAAGCACTGGAAGCCGCGAATCGCCGACGCCGCGGAATCGGCGGTCTCCACAGGAGCCGGACAAATACTCGGCCTCGTCCTCGCGCCGCACTACTCGGCGCTCTCGATCGCGGGTTACCGCGAGCAGCTCGAGCGCGCGGTCGCAGACCGGGCGGAGCTGCGCGTCGTGGAGAGCTGGCACGACGAGCCCGGCTTCGTCGAGCTGCTCGCCGATCGCGTCGGCGGCGCCGACGCCCACGTCGTCTTCACCGCCCACTCGCTGCCCGCCCGGATCCTCGCGTCCGGCGACCCGTACCGCGACCAGTTGCTCGAGACGTCGCGGCTCGTCGCCGAGGCGGCCGGCCTCGGCGCCTGGAGCTTCTCCTTCCAGAGCGAGTCTCCGACCGGCGAGCCGTGGCTCGGGCCGGACATTCTCGACCACCTCGAGTCGCTGAGCCGCCAGGGCGTCGAGCGCGTCCTCCTCTGTCCGGTCGGCTTCGTCTCCGACCACCTCGAGATCCGCTGGGACCTCGACGTCGAGGCGCGGGAGAAGGCGGCCGAGCTGGGGATGCGGCTCGAGCGGATCGAGATGCCGAACGCCGACCCTGCCTTCGTCCGCACGCTCGCGGGGATTGTGAGACGCACGCTGTCGGTACCGTCACCTGCGTGAGCTCCCGGACCTGCCCAGACTGGCCGGAGCTGATGGAGATCGCTCCGGAGCTCCAGTTCAAGCACTACACCGTCGCCGAGGCGAAGCTGCCGGCGGACGCGCTCATGCACGTGGCCGAGATCTCGCTCTCGGAGGTCGCGATCTGCTGCGACCTCGACCGGCACGTCTTCTACGCGGGTCACACCGATGAGCGCGTGGCGGAGGCGCTCCTGGCCAGCCACTGGTTCGAGGTGCGCGGCTGGGTTACGTCCGGCAGGCCCGGAGAGCTCTAGGCGAAAACCTCGTTCGGCAGTGGGCTGCCGTGGAGGAAGGCAAGCACGTTGTCGACGAGGACGCGCGTCATCGCCGCCCGCGTCTCGACCGTCGCGCTCGCCACGTGCGGCGTCAGCACCACGTTCGAGAGCTCGAGCAGGCGCTCCGGCACCTCGGGTTCCTCGGCGAAGACGTCGAGCCCCGCGGAGATCCGGCCCGACGCCAGCTCGTCCACGAGCGCCTCCTCGTCCACGATCGCTCCGCGGGCGGTGTTGATCAACGTCGCGCCGTCGCGGAGCAGTGCGAGTCGCTCACGCGAGACGAGGCCGTGCGTCTCCGGCGTCAGCGGCACGTGGAGCGAGACGACGTCCGCAGTTCGTAGGAGCTCGTCGAGCGGCAGGCCGCCGCTCCGGCGGTGGTTGACCACGCGCATTCCGAAGGCGTCGGCCCGCCGTGCGACCTCACTGCCGATCCGTCCCATGCCGACAAGGCCGAGCGTCGAGCCGGCGAGGTCGCGCCCGAGCAGCTCCGGCCGGGCCCAGCCGCGCCGCCACCGCTGCTCGCGGACGAACCGGTCGGACGCGACGAGGTGGCGGCGGCAGGCGAGGATCAGCGCGAGCGTGAGGTCGGCGACCGCCGCGTCGAGGACGCCCGGCGTATTCGTCACCGCGATCCCGCGGTCGCGGCAGGCAGCGACGTCGACAGTGTCGTAGCCGACGCCGTAGTTCGCCACCAGACGCAGGTCGGGGAGGAGGTCGAGCTTCTCCGCGCCGACCCGGGCGACGACTGCCACGAGCACCTCCGCGCGCGGCACAGGCCCCGGCGGCGGCCACGAGTCCAGCACCTCGACCTCCGGCAGCTCGTTCCATGCCTCTCCGGGCAGGCGTTGCGTGGCGACGATGCGCACGCCGCAGTATCTCCGGAGCCGGTCGCGAAGCGTGCATAGTTGGGCAGTGCCCCGTCCGGCGATAGTCAGGGCGTCCCTGGCGGCTGCAGAGCTTCGCAACTCCTCGCTTCGCTCGTCGGCCGGCGCCGGCAGGCCGTCGCCGGCTGCGGCGTCCTCGGTCGCCCCGATAGCTTCGGCTATCGAGGCTCCCTGCGTCCTTGCCTTGCTCGCTTTTCGCTCGCTAGGCACGCGAGACCATCACCGGACGGGACACCCGTGGTCACGGTCGTGATCCCGTTCGCGGGCGCGGAGGGGAAGACGCGCCTCCATTCCTCGCGCCGCGTCCGCCGGGCGCTCGCACACGCGATGTTCTGCGACGTCCTGGGCGCGTGCGTCGCGGTCGGCCGCACCCGCGTGGTGACGCCGGACGAGGAGGGTGCGGCCGCCGCTCTCGACGCCGGCGCCGACGTCGTCCCGGATCCGGGCGGCGGCCAGGGCGCCGGGGTGCAGGCCGGGCTGGCAGGCCTCGGGCCGGGCGGCATCCTCGTCGTCAACGCCGACGTCCCCTGCGTCGTGCCGCACGACCTCCGCTCGCTGCTCTCCGCTACCCCGGCCGGCTGCCTCGCGCTCGTCGAGGCGCTCGACGGCACGACCAACGCGCTCAGCCTTCCCACGGCCGAGGCGTTCGCGCCGCTGTACGGCCCCGCCAGCTCCGACCGCTTCCGCGAGCACGCCGCCTCGCTCGGGCTGGAGGCCGTGTCCGCCGCGCTGCCGAACCTCGCCGACGACGTGGACACGATGGAGGACCTCGCCCGGCTCGAGCTGCGCGCCGGCCCTCGCACGCAAGCGTGTCTCGCCGAGCTCGAGGGGAGCCTCGTCTGAGCGTCGTGGTCCTCTCGGGAGGCGTCGGCGGCGCGCGCTTCGTCTGCGGAGTCGTCGACGTCGCGGGCGCGGCGGCGACGAGCGTGATCGGGAACGTCGGCGACGACGTCGAGGTGCTCGGTCTCCACGTCTCGCCGGACCTCGACTCGATCCTCTACGCGCTCGCCGGGCTTGCCGACGAGCGCCGCGGCTGGGGTCGCAGCGACGAGACCTGGCGCGCGCTCGAGGCGGCAGGCGCGTTCGGCGGCGAGGACTGGTTCGCGCTCGGCGACCTCGACCTGGGCCTCCATCTCGTGCGGACGCAGGCGCTGAAGGCGGGGGAGCCGTTGTCGGCCGTCACGGCGCGGCTCGCCAGGGCGCTCGGCGTCGAGACGCCGCTGCTGCCCGCGACTGACGACCGGCTGCGGACCTGGCTCGACACGCCGGCCGGGACGTTCCCGTTCCAGGAGTGGTTCGTCGCCCGCGGCCACAGGGACGAGGTGGACGCGGTCCGCTTCGAGGGGGACGAGGACGCGCGCCCGGCGCCGGGGACGCTCGAGGCCATCGCCGGTGCGGATCTGATCCTGTTCGCGCCGAGCAACCCGTACGTCTCGCTCGCGCCGATCCTCGCCGTGCGCGAGCTGCGCGACGCGCTCGCCCACCGCCGGGTGCCCTGTGTCGCCGTCAGCCCGCTCATCGCCGGCCGTGCGGTGAAGGGGCCCGCCGATCGGATGCTGCGACGCCTCGCGGGCGGCACGTCCCCCCGGCACGTCGCGAGCTGCTATCCGGGCCTGATCGACGCGCTCGTCGTGGACGGGGCCGACGCCGACGATCTCGACGGGCTGGGTGACGTCCGGCCGATCGTGACCGGGACGCTGATGTCCGACGGCGACGCGCGCCGCCGGCTAGCAGAGGTCGCGCTCAAGGCTGGAAGCGCCGTCGGCAAAGCCGCCGGCGCCCGGCCGGAAAATCCGGGAGCGGTGCCGGCATGAGAGTGGCAATCGTGGGGGGCACGGGCGACTTCGGGCTCGCGCTCGCGTGCCGGCTCGTCGAGGCGGGCGACGAGGTCGTGATCGGCTCCCGCGACCCGGAGAGGGCGGAGGAGAGCGCGCGCGAAGTCGGTGCGTCGGGCGCCGCGGCGAACGAGGAGGCCGTCCACGGCGTCGACCTCGCCGTGCTCGCGACGAAAGCCGACGCGGCGCTCGCCACTGCCGCCGCGCTGGCGGACGAGCTCGGCGAGACGCCGCTCCTCAGCGTCGCGAGCGAGCTTCGCTTCACGCCCGAGGGCGCGCACCCCGGCGCCGACCCGCGTTCGCTTGCGGAGCGCGCGCAAGAGCTCGTGCGAGCACCGGTCGTCGCAGGCCTCCACTCGCTTGCCGCCGCGAAGCTCGCGCATCGTCGCCCCGACGAGGACGCGTTCGTCTGCGGCGACGACGCCGGTGCCAAGGCGCTCGCGCTCGAGCTCACGGCGAAGGTGGTCGGTGGCCGTGCGCTCGACGCGGGACCGCTCGCGAGTGCACGTGCGCTCGAGGGGATGACGGCGGTGATCGTCAACCTCAACAAGCGCTACAAGGGCCACGCCGGCCTGCGCGTCACCGGGCTTCCGTGACCGAAGTCGTCGAGATCGCCGATCCCGCGACGCGATCCCGCATCGCGGAAGCCGTCCTCCGCGACCTGCCCGAATGGTTCGGGATCGAAGAGGCGACCACCGCGTACATCGAGGCTGCCGCAGCGCTGCCGACGTTCGCGGTGGAGCCGGACGTCGGCTTTTTCTGCCTCAAGCAGCACACGCCGAGGGCGGTGGAGCTCTACGTCATGGGCGTCCGGCGAGAGCACCATCAACGCGGCATCGGCCGAGCCCTCGTGGACGCGGCCGAATCGTGGTGCCGTGCGCGCGGCATCCGCTACCTCCACGTCAAGACGCTCGGCCCTTCGCGGCCGAGCCGCGGCTACGGCGCCACACGCGCGTTCTACGAGGCGCTCGGCTTCGTCGCGCTCGAGGAGCTCCACGGTCTCTGGGACGACGAGAACCCGGCTCTCATCCTCGTCAAGGACGTCGGTGCCGGCTTCTCGGTTACGCCGGTCGAGGGGCTGCCCGAGCTGCGGGAGGGTGACGATCTCGCGGCGCTCATCGCCGAGCGCGCGGAGCTCGAGGACGGGGACGTCGTCGTCGTCGCGCAGAAGGCCGTCTCGAAGGTCGAGGGCCGAGTCGTGGCACTCGCCGGCGTCGAGCCGTCGGACCGGGCACGCGAGCTCGCCGGCGACGAGGCCGATCCGCGCCGGATCCAGGTCATCCTCGACGAGGCGGTCGAGCTCGTCCGCGTGCGCCCGCCGCTCCTCATCGCCCGCACCCGGCACGGCTTCGTCTGCGGCTCCGCAGGCGTCGATGCCTCGAACGCGCCGGCGCCCGAGACGGTCGTCCTCCTCCCGCTCGACTCCGACGCTTCCGCTGCACAGCTGCGGGAGGATCTGCGCGGGCGGACCGGTGCCGAGGTCGGCGTCCTCGTCACCGACTCCTTCGGCAGACCGTGGCGCGCTGCGACGACCGACGTCACGATCGGCGCCGCCGGCGTGGAGGTCGTCCGTGACCTCGCGGGGGCGCGCGATCCCGCCGGGTACGAGCTGCACTCGACCCGGATCGCCGTCGCGGACGAGATCGCCGGCGCCGCGCAGCTCGTGTTCGGCAAGCTCGACCGGGTCCCCGTTGCCGTCGTCCGCGGCCTCGACGTGCGCGGCGACGGCCGAGCCGCCGACCTCGTCATCCCGCCCGAGACGGATCTCTTCCGCTAGAACCCGTGGCGTGAGCGACGCAATCGAGGAGGCCAACGCGCTCCTCAGGGAGAGAGGTTACGCGGAGCGCGACCTCGCCGTCCACACCGGCCCCCGGGGAAAAGCCCTGCTCAAAGGGAACAAGATCCTCAGCCCCCTCAGCGACGAGGCGGAGGTCGTTCTCCGCGTCGTCCGGGAGCTCGTCCCGACCGACGCCGACCTCGGCGCGAAGATCTTGCGGCCGGCCGAGCTGCGCGCGAAGCTTTAGCCGGTGGAGCCGCGGCCCGATCGCACCCGGGCGCTCATCGAGGCCGGGATCGCGCTCTCGTCGGAGCTCTCGCTCGACGCCGTCCTGCAGAAGCTCGTGGAGACGGCGGCCGCCCTCACCGACGCGCGCTACGCCGCGCTCGGCGTCCTCGATCCGTCGGGTGAGAAGCTCGAGCGCTTCATCACCACCGGCATCGACCAGGAGGCGCGCACGGCGATCGGCGACCTCCCGCACGGCCGCGGCATCCTCGGCGTCCTCATCCACGACCCCCAGCCGCTGCGCCTGCACGATCTGCACGCGGATCCGCGGTCGGTCGGCTTCCCGCCGAACCACCCGCCCATGCAGTCGTTCCTCGGCGCGCCCGTCAACTTGCGCGGCGTCGTCTACGGCAACCTCTACCTGACGGAGAAGGCCGGCGGCGTCGACTTCGAGGAGGATGACGAGGCGACCCTCGTCCTGCTCGCCGGCCAGGCGGCCGTCGCGATCGAGAACGCGCGCCTCTACGAGACCGCCACAGGCTGGGCCGCGCAGCTCGAGTCGCTGAACGAGGTGATGAACGCCCTCGCGACCGAGTTCGACCTGGACACGCTGCTCGAGCTCGTCGCGGAGAATCTGCGCGAGCTGATCGGCGCACGCCTCGTCGCGATTGCGCTGCCGCACGGCGATGCCCTGCGGCTCGCGGCGGTGGCGGGAGAGGGCGCCGGGGGCTACGCAGGCCTGGAGCTCTCCGCCCGCTCGAAGACGATGCGCGTGATGGGGCGAAGGCGGAGCGAGCGCGTCGACTCGGTTCTCGACGACCCGGAGGTCGAGCAGGAGGCGGCTCGGCGGCTCGGTGCCCGATCCGCGCTCTACGTCCCGCTCCTAGTCCGGGACGAGGCGATCGGCGTCATCGCCGTGCACGACAAGACCGGCGCCGATCCGCGCTTCGGCGACGCCGACCTGCGGCTTGCGGAGGTCTTCGCCGCGCGGGCCGCAGTCGCCGTCGAGCTCCGGCAGCGAGTGGCGCGAGACGCGCTCGAGCGTGTCCTGAGCGCGCAGGAGGACGAGCGGCGGCGACTCGCACGCGAGCTGCACGACGAGACGGGCCAGGCGCTCACGTCGATCCTGCTAGGGCTGCGGGGGCTCGAGGAGGCGAAGGACCCCGAGGTGCTGCGGTCTGCGGTGGCGGAGGTGCGCGCCCTCGTCCGCTCGACGCTGCAGGACGTGCGCCGGCTCGCGGTCGAGCTGCGGCCGAAGGCGCTCGACGACTTCGGGCTCGTCGCTGCAGTCGAGCGGCTCACCGAAAGCTTTGGCGAGCAGACGGGCATCGCGGTCGAGTTCGTTACCAACGTCCCCACCGACGGCCGTTTCCTGCCGGAGGTTGAGACTGCGCTGTACCGGATCGTGCAGGAGTCGCTGACGAATGTCGTCAAGCACGCGCAGGCCGGACACGTCAGCATCGTCCTCACGCAGAAGGCAGGCTCCGTCTCGGTCGTCGTCGAGGACGACGGCGTCGGCTTCGAGCCCGCGCGTGCTCGCGAGGGAGGCCTCGGTCTCGTCGGCATGCGCGAGCGCGTCGGGCTCCTCGGAGGGCGCGTCACCGTCGAGTCCCGCCCGGGCGCCGGGACGACGTTCGTGGCGGAGGCGCCGTTGCCGTGATCCGCCTCCTGATCGTCGACGACCATCAGCTCGTCCGGTCCGGGCTGCGCAGACTGCTCGAGGGCGAGGAGGACCTGACCGTCGAGGACGAGGCCGGCACCGCTGCCGACGCCGTACGGCTCGCGCGTCTCCACAAGCCCGACGTGATCCTCCTCGACGTGGTCATGCCGGGCGGCTCCGGGCTCGACGCGATCCCCGAGATCCGCGAGGCGGCGCCGGAGGCGAAGATCGTTGCGCTCTCGATGCAGGACGACCCGAGCTACGTCCGCCAGGCGTTCGCAGCCGGAGCGAGCGGCTACGTGCTCAAGGAGGCCGCCGACGACGAGCTCCTCGCCGCCGTGCACGAGGTCGCGGCAGGCGGTAATTACGTTGACCCGCAGCTCGGCGCGCGGCTCGCCGCGGCCGACTCCGCCGCCGCGGCCGCCTCGGCCGAGGATCCGCTCTCCGACCGCGAACGAGAGGTGCTGCGGCTGCTTGCCCTCGGACATACGAACCAGGAGATCGCGAGCCAGCTCTACCTCTCGGTGCGCACCGCCGAGACGCACCGGGCACGGATCATGCAGAAGCTCGGCCTCGAGACGCGCGCCGAGCTCGTCAGGCACGCGATCGATCGCGGGCTGCTCGCGGAGGGTGGCGCTGAGTAGCGAGCCGGAACGGGAGCTCCGTCACGCCGACCTCGCTTCCGATCCGCTCGAGCAGTTCCGGCTCTGGTTCACCGAGGCGGCCGCCGCGCTCGAGGTGCCGGAAGCGGTGGCGCTCGCGACCGCGACTCCCGCTGGCGGTCCGTCGGTGCGGATGGTGCTGCTGAAGGGCTTCGACGAACGAGGGCTCGTCTTCTATTCGCACTACACCTCGCGGAAAGGGCGCGAGCTCGAGGCGAACCCGCAGGCGGCTCTCCTCTTCCATTGGCGGCCGCTCGGCCGCCAGGTGCGGGTCGAGGGGAACGTCGAGCGCGTGCCCGACGAGGAGTCGGACGCGTACTTCGCGACCCGGCCGCGCGACGCGCAGCTGGGCGCCCTTGCTTCGCGGCAGAGCGATCCGCTCGCTTCGCGTACGGAGCTGGACGAGCGGCTCGCCGAGCTGGAGGGAGACCTGGCCGGCGGCCCCGTGCCTCGGCCGCCGACGTGGGGCGGCTACCTGCTCGTTCCGGCGGCCTGGGAGTTCTGGCAGCACCGCGCCAGCCGCCTCCACGACCGCTTCCGCTACGAACGCGAGCCCGGAGGAGGCTGGTCGGTCGCACGGCTGTTCCCGTGACGCTTCCGTCGCGGTCGCAGCCACCTTTACGGAACCGTCACGTCTTCCTCGCAAGGCTCCGTCGCAGCGCCGCCAGCCGCTCGTCCCAGGCGGAGCCGACCGAGACCATCCACTCGACCGCCCCCTCGAGCGGCGCGGGCGTAACCTCGTAGCGGGTCTCGCGACCACTGCGGGTGGCGCGAAGCAGGCCGGCGTCGGCCAGCGCGGAAAGCTGCTTCGCCACCGCCTGCCGCGTGACGGGCCGCTCGGCGGCCAGCTCTGTCGCCGTCGCCGTGCCACGCTCGGCCACCGCCTCGACGAGCGAGCGTCGCCCGGCATCTCCGAGCGCGGCGAAGACGCGGTCTATGCCGCCGCGAGCGCTGTCCACGCGAACGAGCGCAACTCCAGTGCCGGCCCGAACTCGGGAGAGGACTCGACGACGCGGACGCGTGTGCCCTCGACGACGGGCTCGAGCTCCACGACCACACTGCCGCCGTCGTCCCAGTCGAGGACGAGCCGTTCCGCCTCTTCCAGCTCGCGGACGACTGCCCGCCGCTCGTCGCCGTCGCCCCAGCGAAAGACTCCCTCGCCTCCGGGCCGGGCGTCGAGCTCTACCTCCGACGCGAACCACTCCTCGAGCCGCTCGGGCTCCGTCAGCGCCTCCCACACCTCGTCGGGCGCCTCGGGGACGACGATCTCGCGCTCCACGTCCACATCCGCCTCCTTCGGCTAACGCGCAACGGTTTAGTTGCATATAATGTGCAACCGATGAGTAGCGTATCGAACCACCTGGTGCCGATGGTGGTCGAGTCCGACGGCCGCTTCGAGCGCTCCTTCGACATCTTCTCGCGCCTGCTGCGGGAGCGCATCGTCTTCCTCGGGACGGAGGTGGAGGCATCGTCGGCGAACCTGATCGTCGCCCAGCTGCTCTTCCTGGAGGCGGAGGACCCGGACGCAGACATCCGGCTGTACCTGAACTCGCCCGGCGGCGACGCGTACGCGGGCATGGCGATCTACGACGCCATGCAGTACGTGAAGCCCGACGTGCACACGTATTGCGTCGGAATGGCGATGTCGGCTGCGGCGCTGCTGCTCGCCGGCGGCGCGCACGGCAAGCGGTTCGTGCTGCCGAACGCGAAGGTGATGATCCACCAGGGCTCCGGAGGCTTCCGCGGTACGCCCGCCGACATCCAGATCGCCGCGCGCGAGATCCTTGCACTCACGCGCCGCTACGCGGAGATGATCGCCCATCACGCAGGTCGCGATGTCGAGCAGGTCGTGCGCGACATCGACCGGGACCGGTTCCTCGCTCCGGAAGAGGCTGTCGAGTACGGGCTGGCGGACTCGGTCCTCGCGTCGCGCAACGGCGACGCCGGTTAGGACGCGGGCCCTTCCCAGGCGACGCTGTCGCCGAGGATCTCGTCGATCCGCTCGAGCGTCGCGGCGTCGAGCTCGACCCCCGAGGCCGCAGCGTTGTCCTCGACCTGTTCGGGACGAGTCGCGCCGATGATGGCGGAGGCAACGTTCTCCTCCCGCAGCACCCACGCGAGCGCGAGCTGGGCCATCGACAGCCCGAGCTCCTCGGCAAGGGGGCGTAGTCGCTGCACGCGCTCGAGTAGAGCCTGGTCGCCGGCTCGATCCATGAAGTAGCTCATCCGCTCGTGTGCAGCGCGGCTGTCGCCCGGCGGCGGCTCGCCCGGCTGGTATTTGCCCGTGAGGATGCCCTGGCCGAGCGGCGACCAGACGATCTGCGAGATGCCGAGCTCGCGCGACGCCGGGATCACGTCGCGCTCCGGGCCGCGCCAGATCATCGAGTACTGCGGCTGGCTCGAGACGAAGTGCTCGACACCGTCCATCGCCTGCGCCTCGCGGATCTTCTCCTCCGGCCACTCGCTGAAGCCGAGGTAGCGCGCCTTCCCCTGGCGCACGACCTCCGTCAGAGCCTCCATCGTCTCCTCGAGGGGCGTGTCCCAGTCGTAGCGGTGGCACTGGTAGAGGTCGACGTGGTTCGTGCGAAGGCGGCGCAGCGAGGCGTCGATCTGCTTGGAGACCTGCTCGCGCGAGAGGCCACGATCCGTCTCCGACATCGGGAAGTAGAGCTTCGTCGCGAGGACGTACGAGTCGCGCGGCCGGTCGGCGAGGACCTCCCCGAGGAACTCCTCGGCGCCGCCGCCGGAGTAGACGTTCGCCGTGTCGATGAAGTCGATCCCGGCCTCGAACGCCTTCGCCACGCACGCCTCGGCGCGCTCGCGCTCGACGGCGCCGCCGTACGTCATCCAGGATCCGAGCGAGATCTCGGAGACCATCAGGTCGCTCGAGCCGAGTTGCCGACGCCGCATACGCCGACGCTAACGGTTAGCGTCCGCGCCCGTGCCGCAGCTGAACGCGATCGGGATCGTCTGCTCCGACATGCGTCGCTCCGTCGCGTTCTACGGCCAGCTCGGGATCGAGTTTCCAGAGGGCAACGGCCACGTCGAGGCGACGCTTCCGAACGGCGTGCGCCTGATGTTCGACACCGAGGAGGTCATCAGCAGCTTCCGGCCGGACTGGATCCGGGCAGCGGGCAACCAGCTCGCGCTCGCATTCGAGTGCAGCAGCCCCCAGGAGGTGGACGAGCTGTACGCCCGCGTGGTCGCGGCGGGTTTCGACGGCGAGAAGGAGCCGTGGGACGCCCTCTGGGGCCAGCGCTACGCGCAGCTCAGCGACCCTGACGGCGTTCCTGTGGATCTCTTCGCCAGGATCCCGCCCGGCGGTGCCGTCTAGCTCCCGGTTCGCGAGCACCAAGCGAGAGGCTGCGCGCGTTCGAAGCGAAGGCCGGGCGCCTTGGCGAGGGCGCGCGCGGGCTCTCGCGCCGTGTGATCGCGGGCCGGGGGCGGACATGGGCCGCCGGGTGGGATCCTCACTCTGAACCTCGTCGAGGAGGAGGTCGAGCTCGGGCCCGGCCTCGGGCTGTCGATCCTCCGTCCGCCGAGCGCGGAGGAGCTGATCGACGAGGCGGCGTTCGACGAGGAGGAGTTCCTGCCCTACTGGGCTGAGCTCTGGCCGAGCGGCCTTGCCCTCGCGCGTCACGTCGCGGGGCGGGACCTGCGCGGGCTGACGGTGCTCGAGCTCGGCTGCGGGCTCGGCCTGCCCGCGCTCGCGGCGGCACTCTGCGGCGCCGAGGTGCTCGCGACGGACTGGGCGGAGGAGGCGATCGAGCTGCTGCAGCGGAACGCCGAGCGCAACCGCATCTTCGTGCGCGCCGCCCGCGTCCGCTGGAGCGAGCCCGAGCCGTTGCTCCGGGCGGCGCCCTGGGATCTCGTCCTCGGCGCCGACCTTCTCTACGAGGCCCGCAACGCCGAGCAGCTCGCCGCGCTCCTTCCTGAGCTCGGCTGTATTGGTCGCGGAGGCGTCGGCAAAGCCGCCGCCTCCGCGTTCGTGCGCTCCGTCGAGCCTACGCGCACTGAGGTGCTGCTCGCAGAGCCGGGCCGTCCGTACGCGAAGGAGTTCCTCGAACGGTTCGGGGCCGAGCCGGTGGGAGAGCGGATCTACCGGCTTCGCTAGCCTGCTGAGCCGTGCTCGCCGCCCTCGCCCTCGCGATCTCGCTCGCTGTCGCGCCCGGGCTGGAAGCGTCGCCGGCAAAGCCGGCGACGCCCGGCCAGAAGACCGCGGCGCCTGCGGCGCCGCTGAGACCGCACATAGTCTGGAAGCCGATCCCGTACGGCCCGCAGCGGAAGGCGGAGATGGCCGCGTACGCCGCGAAGCACTACGGCATCCATTCCTGGCGGCTCCACCCGAAGGTGATCGTCGAGCACTACACGGGCAGCGACAGCTTCTCGGCGGCGTGGAACACGTTCGCAGCCAACAGGCCGGATCCCGAGCTCGGCGGGCTCCCCGGGGACTGTGCGCACTTCATCGTCGGCCGGGACGGGACGATCTACCAGCTCGTGCGCCTGAACGTCATGTGCCGGCACACGGTCGGGCTCAACTACGTCGCGATCGGGATCGAGCACGTAGGCACATCAGACGCCGAGATCCTCCACGACCTCGCGCAGCTCCGCTCGTCGCTCGAGCTGACCGCGTGGCTCGTCGGTCGCTTCCACATCAGGATCCGCAACGTGATCGGGCACAACGAGAGCCTCTCGAGCCCGTACCACAGGGAGCTGTACAAGCCGTGGGCGCGCCAGACCCATGCGGACTGGAAGCGCGCCGACATGCGTGTGTATCGCGCCAAGCTGCGCGCCCTTCTCCTCGCCGACCGCCAGCGTTAGACTCGCGGCCATGCCGCGTTACATGATTGTCCGCAGCTTCGAGGTGGGAGAGGAGCAGATGCCGCCGATCGGCCGGCGCTCCCGCGAGCTCACGGAGCAGGAGTTCCCCGAGATCACGTGGGAGCACAGCCATATCGTCGTCGACGACGAGGGCCTCGTGCACAGCTACTGCATTTACGGGGCGCCGAACGAGGAGATCGTCCGTGAGCACGGGAGCAAGCTCGGCAAGCACACGATCGACGCCCTGCTCGAGATCGCCGGCGACGTGACGCCCGCCGATTTCCCGCCCGTCTAGCCGCCGCCGCTGCCGAGTCCGAGCAGGTGGGCGTCGTCGGTGTGCATGTACGCCTGCTGGGCGACGGCGAGCCGCTTGCGGAGGAAGCGGACGCGCTCCTTGTCGTCGGCCGGAGTCATGTCCAGCGCCTCCTTGTACAGCGTCACCGCGAGCTGCTTCGCCCAGCCGCGCTCCGCCTCCTCGGCGGCTGAGACGAAGTGCTTCACGGCGTGCTCGAGCTCGCCTGCTCCGCGCCAGTGGCGTGCGAGCGCCGCCCCGGCCTCGCCGACCTCGGGCGTCGACTGCTCGATGAACTCGGCCACGTGACGGTGACCGTCGCGCCGGCGGCCGCGCGGCTGGAGGTCGTACGCGACGTCGCGGATGAGGACGTGCTTGAACGACCACTGGTCGTCTCCCTCGATCCGGGAGACCGCGTCCCGGTGGATGAGGTCGCGCCGCTCGAGCCCGGCGAGGGCGTCGGCAAGGCAGTCGGGGTCGCGCGCAATCCGCTCCAGCGCGCCGCGCCAGAAGATCCGTCCGACGATCGAGGCGTCGAGGATGACTTCGCGCTCCTCGGCGCGTAGCGCGTCGAGGCGGGCTGCGACGAGGCCGCGGATCGTCGTCGGCAGGCTTCCGTCCTCCTCGCCGCCACGCTCGCTCATCACCGCGGCGAGCTGCTCGATGAAGAGCGGGTTTCCCTCTGCGATTTCGGCGACCTGGGACGCCTTCGTGTCGGCACCGAGGAGGTGGAGTGCGAGCTGCGCGGCGTCGGTGCCGCCCAGGGGCTCGAGGGGAAGGGCGTTGTAGGCAAGCAGGCCGCCGCCCCAGGCGGGCCTGGCGTCGAGCAGCTCCGGCCGGGCAAGCGTGAGCAGGAGCACCGGCAAGCCTTGCAGTCGCGCGGCGAGGAGCTCGATCAGGTCGAGGAGCACCGGGTCGGCCCAGTGGATGTCCTCGAACACGAACGCGGTGGCCTCGTCCCGCGCGCCGGCCCCGATGAAGACGCGCACGGACTGGAAGAGGCTGTCGCGGTCGGGCGCGGTCGCCTCGGTCTCGAAGCCGAGGAGGATCGCCAGGTGCCCGGCCACGACGGCGGCCTCGTCCTTGCCGACGAGCCGCTCTACCAGCGTGCGCAGCTTTCCCGTCGCCACTGCGACGTCGTCGCTGTCGAAGATCCCGGCGAGCTCCTTGACCTGCGCCGCGAAGGCGCCGTAGGCGCTGCGCTCGCGATACGGGAGGCAGCGGCCGCGGACGACGCGACCGCCGGCCGCCGAGATGCGCTCGGTGAACTCTGCCGTCAGTCGCGACTTGCCGACGCCGGGCGGCCCCAGGACCGTGATGAGGTGCGGGCGGCGCTCGAGCTTGACGCGCTCCCAGGTCGCAACGAGCGAGTCGACCTCGCGGTTGCGACCGACGAACGGTGTGCTCGACAGGTGTCGCTCGCCCGTCGGCGAGGCGGGGCTCAGCGCTCGCCAGGCTGCGATCGGCTCCGCCTTTCCCTTCGCGGTCACCGGTTCGAGCGGCTCGTACGAAATTGCGCTGTGCGTGGCGCGATATGTCTCCTCGCCGACGACGATCTCGCCGACCGGCGCGTGCTGCTGCAGCCGGGATGCCGTGTTGACGACGTCGCCGGCGACCATCGCCTCTCCGAGCGCCGGGCGCGCCGAGAGCGCCACCACCGCTTCGCCGGTGTTGACGGCGCCGCGGATCCGGAGCTCGAGCTCGGGCTGCTCCGCGTTGAGGGCCGCGACCGCCTCGCGCACGGCCAGAGCTGCGCGGACGGCGCGCTCGGGGTCGTCGCCGTGCGCGGTCGGCGCGCCGAAGACCGCCATCACGGCGTCGCCGACGAACTTCTCCACGATGCCGCCGAAGGACTCGAGCTCGGCCCGCACCGTCTCGTGGTACGGCGTCAGGATCGCCTGCACGTCCTCCGGGTCGAGCCGTTCCGACCGGGACGTGAAGCCGACGAGATCGACGAAGACGACGCTGACGATCCGGCGCTCCTCGCGCCGCGCCGTCTCCTCGCCGAGCGAAGCGCCGCACGCGAGGCAGAAGCGCGCGATGTCGGGGTTGTCCTGGCCGCAGGCAGTGCACTGGGGCATTCCCGCATCCTGGCAGCGTTTCGGCTCTACAGCAACGGATTCGAGACTTGCTGCGGTGCGGATCGGCCCGCGGGGCCTAGCCCGTGCTTACGACGAGCCGAATCTTCGCGTGCTGCTTCAGCCGCTTGCCGCGCTTCGGCTTCTGGGAGACGACGCGTCCCTTCTTGACCTTGGAGGACGCAACCGTCGTGATCTTGCCCACGGAGCAGTAGGCCCGCGTCAGTGCACGCTTCGCCAGCTTCAGAGACTTGCCGACGACGTTCGGCACGACGCACGGCCGCAGGACGAACCTCGCCTTCACGGTCACGTTGTCGGTGGTCGTGATCCTGCAGCGGCCGCTGCCCTTGCAGGCGCCCGACCAGCGCACGAACCTCGATCCCTTCGTGGGCTTCGCCTTCAGGGTGACGGATGTTCCGTAGCCATAGCCGTGTGAGCAGGTCTTACCGCACGAGACCCCGCCCGGCGAGCTCGTCACCCTGCCCCTTCCCTTGCCCGCCCTCGAGACCGTGATCGTGTTCAGCAACGCGGTGGTGGCCGCCTGCACGAGCGAGGCGAGGTTGGCCGCGTGGTAGTCGTGCGCGTAGGCGAAGCGGAATCGCGTGGAGCCTTGGGCCGGGACGGTTGCGGTCTGGTGTAGCGCGAACTCGCTCGCGGCCGTCGAGACCGAGGTGAATGACGCGCTCGTTGCCGGCCTGTCGTAGACGATCGCGCCTTGTCCCGTTGACGTATCGCCGTCGGCTGCGCCGTGCATCCGGGCGAGGATCGTCCCGGGCGAGGAGGTCGGCAGGGCGAGCGCGTCGCCGGCGAGGTGGGTCGAGTAGCCGCTGTGGCCGGGGAACGCGTACTCGACCTGGGTGGAGTCGCCGCTCTTGCCGCGGAAGTGCTGGCTGTTGTCCCAGAGCAGGTCGAGCGAGTGCGCTTTGCCGTCCGTGCCCGTGAACACGTCGCTGATCCAGGCGATGTGACCGTCGTGGTCCTGCGTGATAGTCCGGTTGTCGGTGACGCCCGTGGAGATGAACGTCGCGCAGCTGACCGTCGTGGGCGGATATGTCGCGTCGGCGCACTTCACGAGCGGATTGGTCTCGTGGACCGTGAGGTTGCCGGTGTGCGCGTCGACGCCGAAGGAGTACGTGAGAGCCGGCAGCCCCGAGCCGTTCGCGTCGATCGATTGCGCCGCCGCCGGGGTGTATGCGTTCGCACCGTCGATCCGGAGTTCCGAGCGCGTCGACTCGGTACCCGCCTCTCCCGGGAAGAGGCCCGCATTGCAGAAGAACGTGGACGTGGTCAGCGCGTACGACGGGTCGAAGAGGTACCCGTCTTTGAGCCCGCAGCTGCCGAGCGAGACGTAGTCGAACGCGGCCGTCTTCTGTGCGGCGTAGAGGTAGTAGTCGTACACCTTCCCGTTGTTCGGGCCGCCCCCCACCGTGCTCGAGTCTCGCTCGCCGACGCCGAGCAGCGGCCCCGCGTACGGCGTCAGGTTCGCCGGGCTCGAGCCTGCCGGGACGGCCCGCAGCCGGCAGGTGAGATCGAGGATCTTGGTCAGGTCGGCGGCGGGCACCGAGAACGACCTGTTCGCGCCGAGCGCGACGTTCTTGGCGACGAGCGCGGACGTTCCGTCGTAATAACAGCGCACGTCGACCTTGTCGGTAGCGGGATTACCACCCGACGTGGTTCCCGAGATCGCAAAGGTCTGCGTAGCCGCGGTCTCGTCGGCGACGAGGAACGACGGGTCGGTCGGCGTCGTGATCTGCGACCCGGTGATCGCGGCCTGCGCCGTGGGCGTGACCACGAGGCCGCCGACGGCGAGCGCGCCGGCCAAGGCGGCCGCCGCCGGTCGGATCCTCGTGACGCGCATCGAGGCTCCTCAGTCCCGCGTTCTAGGAGCAGCCGGTGTTCGTACCGCAGTCGCGGCACGTGTAGCAGCTCCCCGTGCGGACCATCCGGCCGCCGCAGCGGGCGCACTCGACCGCGTCCTCCCAGTTGTTGAACAGCGCGGTCTGGCCGGGAGGCGGCGCCTCGCCGGGCTCGGCAGGCGCTGCGGTCTCGCTGTTCGCGTACCGCTCCGCCATCCGCTGCTTCACCTCGGGCGAGAGGATGCCGGCTTCCTCCTGCTGCTCGGGCGTGAGGAACCGCTTGCCGAACCAGCGGAAGATGTAGTCGACGATCGACTTCGCCGTGCGAATGTCCGCGTCGTTCGTCAGGCCGCTCGGCTCGAAGCGCATATGGCTGAGCTTCGACACGTACACCTCCGGCGGCACGCCGTACTGCAGGCCCATCGAGACCGCGAGGCAGAGCGAGTTCATCAGGCCGGCCATCGTCGTTCCGTCCTTCGCGATGTCGACGAAGATGTCACCCGGGCTGCCGTCGTCGTAGAGGCCGACGTGGATGTAGCCCTCGTGGTCGCCGACCTGGAACTTCCTCCCGACCTCGGTGCGGTCGAGCGGCAGCCGCTTCCGCTCGTGCACCGGCAGCGGCGGCGTCGCGACCGCAGTCTGGCTGCCGGAGCTCGAGAGCGGCTGCGCGAGCTTGCAGTTGTCGCGGTAGATCGCGATCGCCTTGACGCCGAGCTTCCACGCGTCGACGTAGAGGTCCATCACGTCGTCGACCGTGACCTCCTCGGGCATGTTCACGGTCTTCGAGATCGCGCCGGAGATGAAGGGCTGAACGGCGCCCATCATCCGCACGTGACCGAGGTAGTGGATGGCCCGCTCGCCGACGGCGCAGTCGAAGATCGGGAAGTGCTCCGCCTTCACGTACGGCGCGCCGATGACGCTGTTCCGCTCGTCGACGTAGGCGACGACCTCCTCAACCTCGCGCGGCGCATAGCCGATCCGCTCGAGCGCCATCGGGACGGTCTTGTTCACGATCGTGATCTCGCCGCCGCCGACGAGCTTCTTCGACTTGACGAGCGAGAAGTCGGGCTCGACGCCGGTCGTGTCGCAATCCATCATGAAGCTGATCGTCCCGGTCGGCGCGAGCACGGTCGCCTGCGCGTTCCGGTAGCCGTGGATCTCACCGAGGTCGAGTGCGTCGTCCCACGCCTTGCGGCAGCAGCCGAGCAGGTCGGCCGGGACGGAGTCGGAATGCTCGATGTTGCCGACGGCGGCGCGGTGCTTCGCGATCACGCCGATCATCGGCGCCCGGTTGACCTGGTAGCCGTCGAACGCGCCCATCCGCGCGGCGATCTCCGCCGACTTGCGGTAGGCGCGGCCCGTCATGAGGCCGGTGATCGCCGCCGCGTACGCGCGTCCCTCGTCGGAGTCGTACGGCAGGCCGCGCGCCATCAAGAGCGCGCCGAGGTTCGCGTAGCCGAGGCCGAGCTGGCGGAACCGCTTCGCGTTGCGCCCGATCTCGGACGTCGGATACGACGAGTAGCCGACGAGGATCTCCTGGGCGAGGAAGACGACGTCGACCGCGTGCTCGAACGCCTCGACGTCGAGCTCGCCGTCCTCCCGGCGGAACTTCATGAGGTTGAGCGAGGCGAGGTTGCACGCCGAGTCGTCGATCGACATGTACTCCGAGCAGGGGTTCGAGGCGTTGATCCGGCTCGTGTTCGGGAGCGTGTGCCAGCCGTTGATCGTCGTGTCGTACTGGACGCCGGGATCCGCGCACTCCCACGCCGCGGCCGCGATCTGGCGGAGCAGGTCGCGCGCTTCGACAGTGTCGAGGACGGTGCCGTCGGTGCGGGCGGTGAGGTTGAACTCCTCGCCCTTCGTCGCAGCGTCCATGAAGGCGTCGCTGACACGGACGGAATTGTTCGCGTTCTGGTACTGGATCGAGGCCCAGTCCGGCGAGTTGAGCGACATGTCGTAGCCGGCCTGCTCGAGGACGCGCGCCTTGCGCTCCTCCTTCGCCTTGCACCAGATGAACTCCTCGACGTCGGGATGGTCGACGTCGAGGACGACCATCTTCGCCGCGCGCCGCGTCTTGCCGCCCGACTTGATCGTGCCGGCCGACGCGTCGGCGCCGCGCATGAACGAGACCGGGCCGGAGGCGTAGCCGCCCTTCGACAGCTGCTCCTTCGAGGAGCGCAGGTGGGAAAGGTTGACGCCCGAGCCGGAGCCGCCGCGGAAGATGACTCCCTCGCGCCGGATCCAGTCGAGGATCGACTCCATCGAGTCGTCGATCGAGAGGATGAAGCAGGCGGAGCACTGCGGCGCCGCCTCGAAGCCGACGTTGAACCAGACGGGGCTGTTGAACGAGGCGTACTGGTTGACGAGGATCGCCTTCAACTCGGCCTCGAACGTCTCGGCCTCGTCGGTTTCGGCGAAGTAGCCGCCCTCCTTGCCCCAGGCGACGACCGTGTCGACGACGCGGCCGATCATCTGCTTGACGCTCGACTCGCGCTCCGGCGAGGAGAGGCGGCCGCGGAAGTACTTCTGGGCCACGATGTTCGTCGCGGTCTGCGACCAGAACTTCGGGAACTCCACGCCGCGCTGCTCGAAGGCAGGGCCGTCGCGGCCGGGGATGACGGCGTCTCGCGTCTCCCACTCGATCTCGTCGAACGGGTCGCGGCCCGGGATCGTGAAGTAGCGCTTGACGCCTAGGCGCGCGCCTTCCTCCACGACCGTGTTGACGACCTCTACGGCCGCCGTTTCGCTGCTCTGAACCTGCTCTACGCTCGCCATCTTCCCCTCCCGGAACTTTAGTCGTCAACCGCTTCTCGACCGCGCCGCCGGCAACCGAATCCGCCGACGGGGTACGGGACCGTAGACCCCGCATCGGACGGAACTTTGGAGGCGCCGTCGGGTGCTAGTTCGCGCCGAGGATCAGGACGAGCTGGTACCTGGCGTCGGCGCTCGGCAGGCGGCCGTCGAGCGGTGCCACGGCGCTGATTCCCGCCTCGTGGGCAAGCCGCTGGGCCTCGCTCTGCCAGCCGGGTCGGAAGAGGACGAGCGAGCGCGCGTAGTCGAGGCTCGGCGCGTCGGCCGGGATGGCGTGGCGGTAGCCGGCGGAGAGGAGCTTCGTCGCCTCCGTGCCGGCCGCGCCCGAGATCCCGTTGCCGTTGAGAACGACGACAGAGAGGCGAGAGCGAGGCCGCAGCGGCGTCGCCGCCTGCCGTTTCGGGACACGGCCGGTACCTGGTACCGGCCGTGTCCCTTCCGACCGGTGTGCGAGCAGCAGCCCGCTCCCTGCCGCGAGCGCGATGACGCTCGCGGCGAGTGCCGCGGTGCGCCACGGGAAGGGACGATCGAACGGCTGGACGTGCTCCACGGACCGTCACGGTTCGCCCTGCGAGCGGCTGCTCCTCCTCCTGCTCCGCGTATCGTTGAGCGCCGGTGTTCGTGACCTTCGAGGGAGCTGACGGCTCGGGCAAGTCGACGCAGGCTGAGCTCCTGCGTGCGGCACTGGCCGCCGAGGGGCGCGACGTCGTCCTCACGCGCGAGCCGGGGGGCACGGAGCTCGGCGAGGCGGTGCGCGCCCTCGTCCTCAACGGGCCGGTCATGGGCGCGTGGGCGGAAGCGGCGCTCTTCGCGGCCTCCCGCGCCGAGCACGTCGAGCAGGTGATCCGGCCGGCGCTCGCACGCGGCGGCGACGTTCTCTGTGACCGCTATGTCGACTCCTCGCTCGCCTACCAGGGGATCGCGCGCGGCCTCGGGGTCGATGCCGTGCTCCAGCTCAACCTCGCCGTCACCGGCGGGCTGCTCCCCGACGTGACCTTTCTGCTCCTCATCGATCCCGGTGTCGCCACCGGCCGCCACGTCGAGCCCGACCGGCTCGAGCGGGAGGGAACGGAGCTGCAGGCGAAGGTCGACGCCGCCTACCGCGAGCTCGCGCAGCGCTTCCCCGAGAGAATCGTCACGATCGACGCGACGGGAGAACCCGAGGCGATAGCGAGGGAGGTACGTGAGCGGCTTCGAGACCGTTCCTGAGCAGCACGAGGCCAAGCGGCTGCTCGCTGCAGCGCTCCAGGAAGGGCCGGCGCACGCCTACCTCTTCCACGGCCCCGCCGGCGTGGGCAAGCGCGAGCTCGCACGGCGCTTCGCGGCCGAGCTGCTCGGCGACCACGCACGAGTCGAGCGCGGCAGCCATCCCGACCTCTACCTGCTCGAGCCGCTGGGCGAGCAGATCCGGATCGACGACGTCCGGGAGCTCCGCCGCGACCTGCACATGCGGCCGTTCGAGGCCGAGCGGCGCGTCTACCTCGTCTTCGGCGCCGACTCGCTGAACGAGGACGCGGCGGACGCGCTCCTCAAGGACCTCGAGGAGCCGCCGCCGTACGCCGTCGTCGTCCTCGTCGCGGAGCGGCTCGGACCGCTGCCCGAGACGATCCGTTCGCGCTGCCAGCTCGTGCCCTTCCGGCGCCTGTCGGAGCCCGCCGTGCGACAGGCGATCCACGAGCACGCACCCGAGCTCGGCGAGGAGGAGTTGACGACGCTCGCGCGCGTCGCCGGCGGCCGGCTCGGCCGGGCGCTCCAGCTCCTCGACCCCGCCGCGGCCCAGCGGCGGGAGGCGCTGATCGGCGTCGCCCGCGCGGTCTACGCCGATCCGGCATTCGAGCCCGCGGACGGCACCGAAGCCCTGCTCGCCGGAATCGCGGAGCGTGGGGCGGAGGCGAAGACGGCGGCCGAGGTGCAGGTCGAGTCCCTCGAGCTGACCGGGAGGGAGGCGGAGCAGCGCGTGCGTCGCGCTCAGCGCGGCGCGGAGCGGGAGGAGCACCTCGCGCTGCTCGAAGAGCTCGAGTCCTGGTATCGCGACCTCGTCGTCGTCGCCGCGGGCGCCGAGGCTGCGGCCGTCCACGTCGACCGGCTCGAGGAGCTACGGACGGACGCGACCCTCGAGCGGATGCACGGCGCCGAAGAGGCGTGCGAGCTCGTGCGCGCGGCCTGGCGGGAGGCGGAGGAGCTGCAGGTCTCGACGCCGCTCGCCATCGAAGCGCTGCTGATCCGCCTGCGGGCTGAGCTCGGAGCCACGGCCGCAGTGGCATAGGCGGCGGCGTCGCGGAGTAAAGCGCACGCCGAAACGTGTCGATACCTCGCATAGCGCCATGGAAGTTGCGGCTCATCTCCGCGCCCCGTCGGTCCTCCGGCTCTGGCAGACGATCCTCGTCGCCGGCCTGGTTCTGCTCGGGCTTTCCTACATCGGCCACTTCTCGCCGGGCGGGTCGCGGCTGTATCAGAGTTGGGTTTACGAGGGGCTGGAGCTGCTTGCGGCCCTCGGCGCCCTCGGTCGCGCCCTCCTCGTCCGCGCCGAACGGGCCGCCTGGTTCTTCATAGGCGCCGCACTACTCGCCACGACGTGCGGCGACATCCTCTTCGACTTCTGGTACGGCGGCAACCCGCCCTTCCCGTCTGCCGCGGACATCGCGTACCTCGCCTTCTATCCGCTCCTCTACGTCGGAATCGTGCTCCTGCTCCGCCGGCGCGTGTCGACCTTCAGCGCGAGCCTCTGGCTCGACGGGCTCGTCGCCGCGACGGCTGCAGGAGCACTCGGCGCGTCAGTGGTCGTCGAGGTCGTTATCAACTCCACGAACGGGAGCCGGCTGGTCGTGCTGACAAACATGGCCTATCCGATCGGGGACGTGCTCTTGCTCGCCCTCGTTGTCTTCGTCTTCTCGGTCACCCGCTGGCAGCCGGGCCGCGCCTGGGCGCTGATCGCCGCCGGGCTGGTCGTCAACACGGTGGGCGACGCGATCTTCCTCTACCAGACGGCCGTGGGCTCCTACGTCGAAGGCACGTACCTGGACCTCGCCTGGCCGCTCTCGCTCGTCCTTGTGGCACTCTCGGCCTGGCAGCGGCCCGGTCGCGTCGCTCGCATCGAGCTTCAGGACCGCGCGATGCTCGGCACGCCGATCGTCTGCGGCCTCGTGGCGACAGGGGTGCTCGTCGCCGGGACGCGCTGGCCCGTGCACGTGCTGGCGCTCTTCCTCGCGTCCGCGACGATCGTGCTCGTCCTGGTTCGAACCGCCTTCACGTTGCGGGAGAACGCGCAACTGCTGGAGGACAGCCGCCGCGAGGCCCTCACCGATTCGCTCACGGGAATCCCCAACCGGCGCCAGCTCCTCCTCGACCTCCCGGATGAGCTCGAGCGCGCACGTGACGGCGAGCCGCGGATGCTCGTGCTCTTCGACCTCAACGGCTTCAAGGCGTACAACGACAGCTTCGGCCATCCCGCCGGCGACGCCTTGCTGTCGCGCCTCGCGGCCAAGCTCATGGCGGCTGTTGCCCCGGCCGGGCGTGCGTACCGCATGGGCGGAGACGAGTTCTGTGTGCTGCTGCCTGCGTCGGAGCCCGCGCTGCAGCGGGCCGCGAACGCGCTGCGCGAGAGTGGCGAGGGCTTCACGGTGACGAGCGCTTACGGCTCGGCCATCGTCCCGGACGACGCTGCGACGCTCTCGACCGCGCTGAGCGTGGCCGACGAGCGGCTGTACGCGCACAAGGAGCTGCTGGCCGAGATGCGCCGGGGTAGCGCGCACGAGCCGCTGCTGCGTACGCTCGCGGAGCGCGAGCCGAAGCTCCGTGCCCACGTCGCGGTGGTGTCGTCGCTCGCTGTGCGAGTGGGCGAGCGGCTGGGCCTTGGGCGCGACGAGCTGGAGGAGCTGCGGATTGCCGCGGAGATGCACGACGTCGGCAAGCTCGCGATTCCCGACGTCGTACTGCAGAAGGCTGAGCCGCTCGACGCGACCGAGTGGGGCTTCGTCCGCTCGCACACGCTGATCGGGCAGCGGATCCTCGGCACGGCTCCGGCGCTGCGGCTCGTCGGCCTGATCGTGCGCTCGACGCACGAGAACTGGGACGGCAGCGGGTATCCAGACAAGCTCGCCGGCGACGCGATCCCGCTCGCGGCGCGGATCGTTTCCGCCTGCGACGCGTACGCCGCGATGACGAGCGACCGGCCGTACCGCGCCGCCCGCACGCCGGACGAGGCGGTCGCCGAGCTCCATCGCTGCGCGGGCCGGCAGTTCGACCCGCAGGTCGTCGAGCTGCTTTGCGCGGTGCTTGCGGATGCGGACGAGCAGCGGCCGCGCTCGCGGCCGGCTAGCGGCGAGCTTCGACCGACCGGCCCGTACGACGAAGGGCCGGGATCGCTCCCGGCCCCTCGCCGTGTCTCTCT
>DAIMGZ010000013.1:0-27406 GCA_036723535.1 Gaiellaceae bacterium | reverse complement strand
GTGACTGAGAGCGGCAGCGACGGGACTCGAACCCGCGACCTCCGGCGTGACAGGCCGGGTCGGGGGTCACGATGGGCGGCGACGAGGCCCGTGGGGTACGTAAATCCGTCGTCATGCTGCTCGGGCGTATTCGTGGATGAGTCCGCTGAGTCGGTCGCGCCGGTGGATCTGGCCGGGTGGTTGAGAGCTTGCGAGGCGTAGGGGACGGGCTGGTATCGGTGCTGTCAGCTCGAGCGCTCGGTGGGGCCTGTGTCGGTTGTAGTGGTCGACGTAGACGCGCAGGACGCGCTCAAGTTGTCTTCGCCTTGCGATCAGGAGCCAGTCGAGGCAGTCGCGACGGACGGTGCCGACCCAGCGTTCGGCGAACGCGTTCGCGTTCGGCGCCCGAAACGGGGTGCGGATGATCTCGACACCCTCGCTGCGGAAGACGTCGTCGAAGGCGCGGCTGAATTTGGTGTCGCGGTCGTGGATCAGGAAACGGATCGGCCTCGGTCGTTCGGAGAGTGACCAGGCGAACTGGCGCGCCTGCTGCGCTGTCCAGCGCCCATCCGGGTTGGCGGTGCAGCCGGCGAGGTGCACGCGTCGCGTGCCGAGTTCGAGGAAGAAGAGGACGTACAGTCGTCCGAGCCAGAGCGTCTCAACGGTGAAGAAGTCGCAGGCGAGCATCGACTCGGCATGTGCACGCAGGAACTCACGCCAGCAGAGCCGAGCCCGGGCGTCGGCGGGCGGCAGGCCGGCCTCCCGGAGGATCTTGGCCACCGTCGTGGCCGAGACGCGCACGCCCACACCTGCCAGCTCACCGACGATCCGCTGGTAGCCCCAACGTGGGTTCTCGCGGGCAAGGCGCAGCACCAGCTCATGGATCTCTTCCGACACCGACGGCCGACCCGGTCGCCGTCCAGCGTACGTCCACCGTCTCCGTGCAAGCTGGCGATGCCAGCCCAGCAGCGTGTCGGGACGGACGAAGAACGAGTGCTGGCTCTTGCCGTTCAGGAGTCGGCTGGCCGCGGCAAGGAACACCCGGTCTCTCTCGTCCAGGCGCGGACGGGAGACCTGGCGGCGAAGAACCGCAAGCTCGTGTCGAAGCACCACGATCTCGAGCTCCTTGAACTCGCGCGAGCGCAGCCGCAACGCCGCAACCGCAAGCGCACGCCGAAACAACAGGTACAGCAACGACACGACCAAGAAGCAGCCTCCCTCCACCCGAGTACAGAAGAAGCCGACTCTACGGCCGCGAACCAGCTCCGACTCGCCCTCTCCGGCGCCAGACGGATTTACGTACCCCACGGGGTTGGAGCTCCCTGATACGCGCGACGGGGAGCCCGAGGCGCTCGAGCGTCCCGGGCCGGAAGTTCTCGATCAAGACGTCAGAGCGTTCGACCAGCCGCTGGAGGACGGTGAGCTGGTCGGACCGCTTGAGGTCGAGCGAGATCCCGAGCTTGTTGCGGTTCAAGAGCCGGTAGTACGCGCTCGCGCCGTCCACGAACGGACCGAACGTGCGGGCGTCGTCTCCGCGCGGCGGCTCGACCTTGATCACCTCGGCGCCGAGATCGGCAAGCAACATCCCGCAGAACGGTCCGGCAAGGACCACGCCCGAGCTCGAGCACTCGGATACCGATGAGCGGCCGCGAGCTGTGCTCTCCGGATCGATCTTCAGTCAGGCGATCCCACATGATCGGGAGTTCCGAGGCGCTTTTTCAACACCGTCGTCGCCGACACGCCTCAGCGGGTCCGCCAGCGGTCGACGCGGAGATCACAGCTTCTTGCGTGCGCCTCGAAGTTCTCGATCCGGCACTGGCGCGCGCAGATCTCGCCGATCTCGACGCTCGCCTCACGGGTTGCGCGCTGGTAGGTCACGGTCTTGAGGTACTTGCCGACCCAGAGCCCGCCCGTGTACCGGGCCGCGCGCCCTGTCGGGAGGATGTGGTTCGTTCCGATCGTCTTGTCGCCGTACGCGACCGTCGTCGTCTCGCCGAGGAAGAGGGAGCCGTAGTTACGCAGTCGCGCGAGGTACCAGTCCGGGTCGCGCGTGTGCACCTCTACGTGTTCGAACGCGAGCTCGTCTGCCTCGCGAAGCGCCTCCTCGTCGTCGCCGACGACGCGAATCTCGCCGCAGTCGCGCCACGCTACCGACGCGACGTCCGCGGTCGGGAGGCTCTCGAGCTGGCGGGCGATCTCGCGCTCGACGTCACCGGCGAGCTTCCAGGACGTGGTGACAAGGATCGCGGGCGAGGTCGGCCCGTGCTCGGCCTGGCCAAGCAGGTCGGCCGCGACGAGCTCCGCGTCGGCGGTTTCGTCAGCGACCACCAGGATCTCGGTCGGGCCGGCGAGAAGGTCGATCCCTACGCGACCGAACAGCTGCCGCTTCGCCTCGACGACGTAAGCGTTCCCGGGCCCGGCGATGAAGTCGACCGGCTGGATCGTCCCAGTGCCGAGCGCCAGCGCCGCGATCGCGTGGACGCCGCCAAGGCAGTAGATCTCATCCGCACCGGCCAGGTGCATCGCCGCGATCGTCGCCGCCGGGAGCTCACCCGCGAGCGGCGGCGTGCATGCGGCCACCCGCTCGACGCCGGCGACCTTTGCCGTGACGATGCCCATCTGCGCGGAGGCGACCATCGGATAGCACCCGCCCGGAACATACGAGCCGGCGCTCGCGATCGGGATGTTGCGATGCCCGAGCGTGACGCCCGGAAACGTCTCCAGCTCGATGTCCAAGATCGCCGCGCGCTGGGCTTCCGCAAACTGGCGCACCTGAGCCTGGGAGAAACGGACGTCCTCGAGCACGGGCCAGGGTACGGACGCGACGATGCGCTCGACCTCCGCCTCGTCGAGGCGGAAGCTCTTCCGCTCCCACCTGTCGAGACGCGCCGACCACTCCTGCACGGCCGCGTCGCCCCGCTCGGCGACGTCCGCGATGATGCGCGTGACCGTCTCCATGACCTCGCGCGATCGCTCGGCCGGCGCGTGCGTGGCGGCGGGCGCCTTCGTCGTCGTAGTCACAGCCTCCTCCGATCTCAGTCCTGGAACCGTTGCCGTCCGTTGCCCTGCGCGTCCTCTCTGCCCGCGTCGGCGCGGGCGCGCGCGTGTGCCAGTGCGGCCTCGACGCGCTCATTGCCCAGCCCCGCCTCCGCGACGAGCTCGAGGTCGATTCCTTCCTCGTGGGCCCGCTCCTCGATCCGACTGTCTCGAGCCTCGTCGCCGGTTGCACTCGTCGCGCGGCCGCCCCCGTCGATGACGAGCGATACGCGGATCCCGGGACCGAGCACCGTCGCCGCGCGTGTTGAGGCGGGGGGAGCGTCGACGCCAAGCGCCGCCAAAAGGAGGTCGTCGTCGGCGGGCGAGCGCACGGTGATGCGAAGGAGGTCGCGATAGGCGCGGACGACGAGGCCGCGGCGCTCGAGCTGCCCCGCAAGCGTCCGGGCCTGCGGCGTCCGAACGACCACGAAGTTCGTGTGCGTCGGCGGCGCGTCGAATCCGGCCGCGAGGAGAGCGGCGCGGACGCGCTCCCGCTCCGCCGTCGTCGCACGGAGCTCCGGCTCGATCTCGGCCCGCTGGAGCGCCGCCTTGGCGAGCGTGGCCGAGCTCGTCGAGATCGGCGCGGGCGAGCGGCGCGCGCTCAGCTCCGCAGCGAGGCGAGGCGAGGCAACGCAGTAGCCGACGCGCAGCCCGGCGAGGCCGAACGCCTTCGACAGCGTCCGGATGCAGACGAGGTTGTCGAGCTCGGGCGCCGCGGGCGCGGCGGTCTCGCCACCGTACTCGTAGTAGGCCTCGTCGACGCACACGAGGGTCGCGGGGAGCGAGCGCGTGAGCTCGGCAATCTCGTCCGCCGCGAAGAGCTCGCCGCCGGGGTTGCCGGGGTTGCAGAGCCAGAGCACCGCGGCCGTGCGCGAAGCAGCGGCCAGCGCGTCGAGCTCGCGCGGCGCCGCCTCGACCTCTGCGCCCTCGAGGCGGCTCGCGATCGCGTATAGCGGGTATGTTCGATGCTCCGTGACTGCCCGGCTGCCGGGGCCGAGGAATGTGCGCGCGACGAGGCCGATCAGGCCGTCGGCGCCGGCGTCGACAGCGAGCTCGTCCGGCGCGCAGCCCGCGTAGGCCGCCGCGGCCTCGCGTAGCTCCCGATAGCTCCCCTCGGGGTACTCGCCGCGGGCCGCGAGCGCGTGGCGGGGCGAGACGGCGAGTCGCGCGGCGAAGGGCGGCAGGTTCGCATCGAAGCGAAGGACGTGTGCGGGCGAGAGGTGGTGACGCGCCGCGACGTCGGCTACGGTGGCCGCCCAGACGTAGGGCTCGAAGCCGGCGCCGGTGGGACGCGGGTACGGCGGCATTCGTTCAGCCTCCGGAAACTAGACTCGTGCGTCGGTGAGGGCGCGGAAGGTACCGCCGGACCTCGTGGGCGAGCTCGAGAAGGCTGCTGGGCCGGAGTCCGTCACGGCCGAGGCGGGAGAGCTCGAGGCGTTCGCGTCGGACGAGAGCGGGGCGGAGCCGGCGCCGCCAGACGTCGTCGTGCGGCCGGCGGACACGGATGCCGTCGGGCGCGTGCTCGGCGTCGCCCATCGGCTGCGCGTCCCGGTCGTGCCCGTCGGCGGCCTGACCGGGCTCGCCGGCGGCGCGGTCCCGCGCCACGGCGGGATCGCGCTCAGCCTCGAGCGGCTCGACCGGATCCATCCCGTCGATCGCGACAACCTCCGCGTCCCGGTCGGAGCCGGCACGCGGACGGTCGATGTGAAGCGAGCGGCGGTTGCCGCAGGGCTCTTCTATCCGCCCGACCCCGCCGCGCTCGACCGCTCGACGATCGGCGGCAACGTCGCGACGAACGCCGGCGGCCCACGTTGCTTCAAGTACGGGGTCACAGCGGAGTATGTCCTCGCGCTCGAGGCAGTGACCGCCGAAGGCCGCGTCTTCCGAACCGGCGCGGCGACGCGGAAGAACGCGACGGGACTCCGACTCGCCCAGCTCCTGGTCGGGTCGGAGGGGACGCTGGCGGTCGTGACCGAAGTGACGCTGCGGCTGGTCGTGCCGCCGGCGGCGCGGGCCGTTGCTTCCGCCAGCTTCGATTCGGTCGAGGCCGCCGGGGAGGCGGTCGCCGCGATCGTGTACTCGGGCCTCGTTCCCTCGGCGCTCGAGCTGCTCGACGCAACGTGTCTGGCGCTGGTGCGCGAGCAGCTCGAAGGCGTGCCGCTGGCGGAGGGCGCCGCCTTGTTGCTGGTGGAGGTCGACGGGCCGGACAAGGGGCGCGTCGGCGCCGACCTGGAGCACGTGAGCGCGCTGCTCGCGGGCGCCCGAGAGCGCAAGCTCGCCGAGCGCGAGGAGGACATCGAACGGCTGTGGGCGGCACGCCGCGCACTCAGTCCCGCGATCACCCGCTCGGCTCGAGACTTCGTCTTCCAGGACGTGTGCGTCCCGATCGCCGCGGTCCCGGAGGCGCTGCGGCGGATCGGCGACATCGCGGAGCGCCACGCGCTGCGAATCCCGGTCTTCTCCCACGCCGGCGACGGGAACCTCCACCCGAGCATCCTCTACGACGCTGCCGCAGGAGACCAGGCGGAGCGCGCGCACGCAGCCGAACGGGACGTCCTGCGGGCCGCACTCGAGCTCGGAGGGACGATCAGCGCCGAGCACGGGATCGAGCTGCTGAAGCTGCCGTTTGTCCGCGAGGATCTCGACTCCGTTGCGATCGACCAGATGCGTGCGATCAAGCGGGCGCTCGATCCGCACGGAATCCTCAACCCGGGGAAGCTGCTGCCGTCCTAGGCCGTCGCTGCTCGCAGGGCAAGCAACTCCCAGAGGATATTCGCGGCAGCGAGGGCGGTTGGCTGCCCCGGCCCGTCGTAGGGCGGCGAGACCTCCACGACGTCGGCGCCCGAGAGCCGGATGCCCCGCAGCGCGCGCAGGAACGCGACCGCCTCGGCGGTGCTGAAGCCGGCGACCTCGGGCGTCCCCGTACCGGGAGCGAACGCCGGGTCGAGAAAGTCGATGTCGAACGAGAGGAAGACCGGCCGGTCGCCGACCCGCTCGCGCACGGTCTGCGCGTAGCGCTCCGGCCCGAGCGCGCGCAGCTCCTCGCTCGGGATCACCCGGAAGCCGAGGGCGCGCGCGTCCTCGAGGTCGGCTGCGCCGTAGAGCGAGCCGCGCATCCCCGCCTGCACCGAGTCGGCTGGGTCGATCAGCCGCTCTTCGGCGGCGCGCTTGAACGTCGTGCCGTGGAAGAAGCGCTGGCCGAAGTACGCGTCCCACGTGTCGGTGTGGGAGTCGAACTGGACGAGCGCGAGCGGGCCGGTGACTCGGGCGAGCTGCCGCAGCTCGGCCAGCGTGATCGAGTGGTCGCCCCCCAGCACGAGCGGGAAGACGCCGGCTTCGACGACCGGCGTGAGTCCCTCCTCGACGCGGCGGTACGTGCCTTCGGTGTCGCCCGGGGCGACGGGGAGGTCGCCGTAGTCGACGATCGAGAGCGTCTCGACGAGATCGATCCCGAAGCCAGGGTGGAACGGGCGCAGGAGCGCCGAGGCCGAGCGGATCGCCTCGGGCCCAAAGCGGGCGCCGGTGCGGTAGCTCGTGGCGGTGTCGAAGGGGATGCCGATCGCGGCTGCGTCCACTCCGGCCAGGTCGGTCGTGTGCGGGAGCCGCATGAACGTCCGTACGCCGGCGAAGCGCGGGATCACCTGCGCGTCGAGCGGCCGGTGGCGTGGCGGCTCCACGGGCCAACGATAATCGCTGCTCGTGGAACCGTTGCGCGTCGTCGACTACGAGCGCCTCGCCGAGCGGGCGCTCGAGCCGGCGCGCTTCGGCTACTTCGCCGGCGGCGCCGAGGACGAGCGGACGCTGCGCGAAAATCTCGCCGCCTTCGCGCGCTGGCGGTTGCGCCCGCGCGTGCTCGCCGAAGTGAGGGCGGTGTCGACCGGGACGACCGTGCTCGGGACGGACGTCTCGCTGCCCGTGCTCGTGGCGCCCGTCGCTTTGCAGCGACTGGCGCATGAGGACGGCGAGGCGGCAACCGCGCGCGCCGCCGCAGCGGCTGGAACGGTCATGTGCGTCTCGACGCTCGCCACCACCTCTCCAGCGGACGTGGCGGCGGCGGCGCCCGGGGCGGCGCGCTGGTTCCAGCTCTACTGGTACAGGGACGACGCCGTCACGCAGTCGCTGGTCGAGCAGGCGCTGGACGGCGGCTACACCGCGCTCGTGCTGACCGTCGACGCGCCGGTGCCGGGGAAGCGCGAGCGGGACCTCCGCAGCGGCTTCACGATCACGCCGGAGCTGACGGTCCCGAGTCTGGAGGCGGTGCTCGGCGGCCGCGTTCGCGGGACGACGAGCGAGCTCTTCTCGCTGGTCAGCGCCTCGGTCGTCTGGCGTGACCTCGAGCGGCTCGCTGCGGACTCGGGCCTGCCCGTGATCGTGAAGGGCGTGCTGACCGCCGAGGACGCGCGCCTCGCGTGCGAGCATGGGGCAGCAGGGCTCGTGGTCTCGAACCACGGCGGCCGCCAACTCGACGGCGTGGCGGCGAGCATCGATGCACTCTCTGAGGTCGTCGAGGCGGTAGAGGGGCGGATCGAGGTGCTCGTCGACGGCGGCGTCCGCCGAGGCACGGACGTCGTGAAGGCACTTGCGCTCGGCGCGCGGGCAGTGCTGATCGGGCGGCCGTTCCTCTGGGGCCTCGCGGTCGGCGGCGAGCGGGGAGTGCGTCACGTGTTCGAGCTGCTGCGGGAAGAGCTCGCGCTGGCGCTCGCGCAGGTCGGCTGCTCGTCTCCCGCCGCGGTCACACGGGCGCACGTCGCGCGCCGCGTATGATCGCCCCATCGCGGAGACGATCCACATCCCTGCGCGCGAGGGGCGCGCCGTGCGGGTCGAGGCGGGTCGTCGCTTTCGCGTGGTCGACGTCGAGGGCGGGCAGGTCGCGGACACCTGGGCGTTCGTCGTCGAGGACCCCGGCGAGCACCACAGCGCGCAGCACACGCGTGCGGTCGTCGACAGGCTGTTCCCGCGGCCCGGCGAGCAGTTCGTCACGAACCGGCGGCGCCCGATCCTCACGCTCGAGGAGGACAACACGCCGGGAATCCACGACATGCTGATCGCCGCCTGCGACCCCGCGCGTTACGAGGGTCTCGGCGTCGAGGGCTGGCACGCCTCGTGCGAGGAGAACCTGCATCGCGCGCTCGAGCCGCTCGGGGTGGCGCCGATCCCGCGCTTCGCGCCGCAACCGATCAACCTGTTCATGAACACGCCCGCGCGGCCGGACGGCACGATCGACTGGCTCCCGGCGGAGACGGCGGCGGGCGACCACGTCGTCCTGCGCGCCGAGCTGGACATCGTCGTTGCGGTGTCGGCGTGCCCGCAGGACATCGTGGCGATCAACCGGCGCCGTCCGAGCCCGATCGAGATCGAACTGCTCTAGGCCGCGCCCCAGCCGCCGCCGCCCGCCGTCTCGACGATCACGACGTCGTCGCGGCGGAGCTCGACCGAGCCCTTGCCGCGGAGGGCGTTTCGCTCGCCGTCGCGCTCGAGCCAGACCGCGCTCGGCTCACCGTCGGCGCCGCCGCCCAGGCCCCAGGGAGCGATGCGGGCGCGCTCGACCATCGTCGTCAGTCGCGCCTCTTCGGCCAGCACCCGGTAGACGCGCCGGAGGCCGTCCCCCCCGCGGTGGCGGCCTGCGCCGCCGCTTCCAGTGCGCAACTCGTGCCGCTCGACGCGCAGCGGGTATTCCGTCTCGATCACCTCGGTCGGCGTGTTCATCACGTTCGACATGTGGATCCGCGTGGCCGCATCGCCGTCACGCTCGGCGCTCGCGCCCGATCCGCCGGCGTGCGTCTCGTAGAGGAAGTCGTCCCCGATCGAGAAGAGCGCAAGCCCGGACGAGCCCATCCCGCCCGCGACCACGCGCTCGGGTACCGCCTGCGCGAGCGCGCGCAGCAGGGCGTCTACGATCCGCTGCGAGGTTTCGTGGTTGCCGGCGACGAGCGGCGCCGCCGGACCCGGGTCGAGCAGCGATCCCGGCTCCGTCAGCACCTCGAGCGAACGCAGTAGCCCATCGTTCGAGGCGATCTCCGGGCCGAGCACGGCGCGCACGACGTAGGCCACGGAGGCGGCCGCAATGAACGGCGTCGTGTTCACCGGCCCGCGCGCCGCGGGGTCTGACCCCCGGAAGTCGAAGACGGCGCGATCACCGGTGACCGTCACAGCGACGCGGATCGTCACCGGCTCGTTGCCGACCCCGTCGTCGTCCAGCGCATCCTCGCCTTCGTACGTCCCGTCCGGAACCTCGGCGAGCGCGCGCCGCACCCGCTGTTCCGACTCGTCCTGCATCCGCCGCCAGGCCTCGCGCACCGCTTCGAGGCCGTGCGCAGCGAACACCTCCTGCAGGCGCTTGTCGGCGATCGAGGTCGTCGCCGCCTGCGCCTGGATGTCGCCGCGGCGCTGCTCGGCGCCGCGCACGTTCGCGAGCACGAGTCGGAGCGGCTCCTCGCAAGGCCCGTCGGCGGCGAAGAGTCGCGTCGGTGGGATCACGAGCCCCTCCTGGTAGATCTCGCGCGCGTAGGGGACGTAGCTGCCGGGGAGCGCGCCGCCGACGTCGGGCCAGTGGGCGAGCGCGACGGCGAAGGCGGCGAGGGAGCCGTCGGCGAACACCGGGCGGACGGCCTTGACGTCTGGCAGGTGATTGCCGCCGCAGGCCGGCAAGTTGGTGAAGTAGACGTCGCCGGGCACGAACCGCTCCGGCGGCACGGTCTCCAGCAATCGCCGCGCCGTGAAGGAGAGCACGCCGAGGTGCATCGGGATGTCCTGGCCCTGCGCGACCGTCCGGCCGGCCGCGTCGGTGAGCGCGCAGGAAAGATCGCCGGCTTCGCGCAGCACCGGCGAGCGCGCCGTGCGCATCAGATCGAACTTCATCTCCTCGGCGACGGCGATCGTGGCCTGGCGGATCACCTCGAGCTGCGCGGGCTCGAGCGTCACGCGCGCTCCAACCAGACGTTGCCGTCCTCGTCCGTGCGCGCGGTCTGTCCCGGCCAGACCACGACCGTGGAGAGCGCGTCGGCGAGCACGGCCGGCCCTTCGACCAGCTCGACTGCCCCGCGCCGGAGCACCGGACCGAAGACCGTCTCGCCGAGCTCGGCGTCGCCTCGCGCCGCGGGCGCCGGGGCGGCCCAGCCCGTGCCCTCGTCGA
This sequence comes from Gaiellaceae bacterium, assembly GCA_036723535.1. Lineage (GTDB taxonomy): Bacteria > Actinomycetota > Thermoleophilia > Gaiellales > Gaiellaceae > Palsa-739. The sequence goes on along the minus strand of DAIMGZ010000013.1, from coordinate 17,259 downwards.
TCCAGACTCGTGCCCGCGCGGCTGTGACCTCGACCTGCTCGTCCGTCGCGTAGCCGAACTCGCTCCGGTGCCGCTCGTCGAAAGCCGCGCGCAGTGCGGCCGGCGAGGACTCGCCGTCGACACCGACCTCGAGCGCGTCGTTCTGGTCGCGGTAGCGGAGCTCGAGCGAGCGGGCGACGCGGAGGGCGCCGCGGCCGTTCTCGAGGGTGGCCGCGATCTCGCCGACGAGGCCCTCGAGCTCGCGCTCGACCCGCGGCCAGTCCACCTCGTCGAGGCGCGCGAGGCACGTGCGGACGTCGTCGATGGCGAGCTCCGACAGGCAGCAGCCGAGCGCCGAGAAGGTGGAGGAGAGTGCCGGCACGAGCACCCGCTCGACCCCGGCCGAGAGCGCGACCGCGCCCGCGTGCATCGGCCCGGCGCCGCCGTAGGCGACGAGCGTGCACGCGCGCAGATCGTGGCCACGGCGCACAGTGACGAGCCGGAGTGCGCGCTCGATCTGGGCGTGGGCGACCTCGGCCGTCGCCCGAGCGGCCTCCTCCGCCGAGAGCCCGAGCCGACTGCCGAGGCGCGCACACGCCTCGCGCGCGAGCTCCTCGTCGAGCTCGAGTCCACCGCCGACCCCGCCCGTGAGCCCGAGCACGACGTCCGCATCGGTCACCGTCGCCTCGACGCCGCCGCGCCCGTACGCCGCCGGCCCTGGGACGGCCCCGGCCGAGCGTGGCCCGACGCGGAGCGCGCCGACGTCGTCCACCCACGCGACCGAGCCGCCGCCGGCGCCGATCGACTCGACCGCGACCGCCGGCAGCCGCACGACGTGGCCGCCGAGCCGCCGGTCGCGCGCCGAGACGGGAATGCCGTCGCGCAGGAGGCAGACGTCGGTGCTCGTCCCGCCCATGTCGACCGAGACGGCGCGAGCGAGGCCGAAGCGGCGGGCGAGCCGCGCCGCGGCCGCCACTCCGGCGGCCGGACCGGACATGACCGTCGCGAGCGGGAGCAGCCGCGCCCGGGCGACCGTCATCATCCCGCCGCCCGAGTGGACGACGAACGAAGGCGCGCCGGGAAAAGAATCGGCGATCGCCTCTTCCTGCGCGCGCAGGTAGCGGTCGATCAGCGGTATCACGGCCGCGTTCAGGGCCGTCGTCGACGCGCGCTCGAACTCGCGCCGCTCGCGCGAGACGCGGTGGGAGACCGAGAGCGCCACGCAGTCGTCGAGCGCCGCTGCGAGCCGCGCCTCGTGCTCGGGGTTCGCGTACGAGTGGAGGAGGCAGACGGCGACCGCTTCGACCCCGGCGGCACGCACCGCTGCGGCCACCCGCTCCACCTCCTTGTCGGTGAGCTGGACGAGCGGCGTCCCGTCGGGCCCGATCCGCTCGGCTGCCCCGAAGCAGAGCTCCCGCGGCACCGGCGGCGGGACACGTGCGGGGCGGCCCAGGTCGTAGAGGTCGTCGCGCGCCTGGCGCCCGATCTCGAGCACGTCGGCGAACCCCTCGGTCGTCACGAGCGCGGTCCGGGCGAGCTTCTTCTCGAGCACGGCGTTCGTGACCCAGGTCGTCCCAGCGACGACGGCGGGCGACCCGGCGACGAGTCGCCGGGACCGCGCGAGGCCTTCGCCGAGCCCGGCATCCGTCGGCACCTTCAGCGACTGCGCCGTTCCGCCGTCGACCATCACCACGTCGGTGAAGGTGCCGCCGGCGTCGACGCCGACGCGGGCTTCCGGCATGGTTTTCACAGAGCGAAAAGAGTTTCCGCGTACGGGAAGGCGATCGTATAGCATCGGCCTCCACGGCCGTCGACGCGGGGAGGTTCTATGGCGCAGGTCGAGACCTCGGTGCCCGTAAAGCCGCTGAGCGTGGCGGGCGAGGCGTTGACGACCGAGGAGACGCGTGTCGTGCGCTCCCCCTGGGATGGCGCCGCGGTCGCGGCCGTCCCTGTCGTCGGCGCGCTCGAGACGAGGGCGGCGATCGACGCGGCCGCCCAAGCGATGGCCACGCCGTTACCCGCGCACGAGCGCGCCGAGATCCTCGACCGCGCCGCCACCGCGACCCGCGAGCGCCGCGATGATCTCGCGCGCCTGCTCGCCCGCGAGATCGGCAAGCCGCTGAAGCAGGCGCTGATGGAAGTCGACCGCTGCGTTCAGACGCTGATCTTTTCCGCGATCGAGGCGCGAACGCTCGCCGGTCGCGGAATCGCGCTCGACGCGCACCCGGCGGGGATCGGCCGACGCGGCTACACGATCCGCGTCCCGATCGGCGTCATCGCGGCGATCACGCCCTTCAACTTTCCGCTCAACCTTGCCGCGCACAAGGTCGGGCCGGCGATCGCCGCCGGCTGTGGCACCGTGCTCAAACCCGCCGGTGTCGCCCCACTCGCGGCGATCGAGCTCGTCGACCTCCTTCACGAGGCGGGGCTGCCGCGCGAACTGCTCTCCGTCGTCACCGGTCCCGCGGGGGAGATCGGCGACGTGCTCGTCGAGGACGAGCGCGTGCGGATGATCACCTTCACCGGTTCGGCGGAGGTCGGGTGGAAGCTCGCGGCCCGCGCGGCGAAGAAGCACGTCTCGCTCGAGCTCGGCAACTCGACTCCGCTGATCGTCTGCGTCGATGCCGACCTCGACGCGGCCGCCGAGGCGGCGGCGATCAGCGGTAACGGCTTCGCCGGCCAGTCCTGCATCTCCGTTCAGCGTGTGCTCGTCGACGGGCGCGTCCACGAGGATTTCGCGGAGCGCCTCCTCGCGGCGATCGAGCGGCTGAAGGTCGGCAACCCGGAGGAGGACGACACCGACGTCGGCCCGCTGATCGACGAGGAGGCTCGCACGCGCGTCGAGGAGTGGCTCGACGAGGCCACCGAGAGCGGGGCCGAGCGGCTCGCGGGCGGCACCGTCGAGGGCGGCCACCTGCGTCCGACCGTGCTCGACCGCGTGCCGACCGACGCGCTTGCCTGGAAGCGCGAGATCTTCGGGCCGGTGCTCGCGCTACGCCCGTTCGAGTCGCTCGAAGAGGCGATCGAGCTCGCGAATGGCACCGACTACGGCCTCCAGGCCGGCATCTTCACGCGCGATCTCGCCACCGCGATCACGGCGAGCGAGCGGCTCAAGTTCGGCGGCGTCACGATCAATGAGGCGCCGACGTTCCGCGTCGACCAGATGCCCTACGGCGGGACGAAGGAATCCGGGAACACGCGCGAGGGGCCCCACTACACCGTGCGTGACATGACCGAGGAGCGCATGGTGGTGATCAAACTCTGAGCAAGGCGCCGGTGCAGGACGGCCGCCCCCCGCTCCAAGCGCTCGAGCGGGCCTTCACGGTCCTCGACTTGTTCGGTGCGGATCAGCCGGAGTGGGGAACGAGCGAGGTTGCGCGCGCGGCGAGGCTGCCGGTGCCCACGGCCCACAGGATCCTCGCGGCGCTGACCGGCCGCAGGTACCTCGCCCGCGACGAGCGAACGAGACGCTTCCGCCTCGGGCCCGCCGCCCTGGAACTGGGTGGGCGGGCACGTGCGGTCCTCGACCTGCGCCAGGCCGCGCTCCCGGTGCTGCGCCGGCTCGCGCGCGAGACGGATGAGACGGCGCTCTTGACCGTCCCAAACAGCGAGCGTGACCGTTCGGTCTGCCTCGAGCGCGTCGAGAGCTCTCAGCCGCTGCGACTCTCGGTCGAGCCGGGCCGCCGGCTGCCGCTGCATGCGGGCGCGTCGCAGAAGGCACTGCTCGCTTTCCTCGCCGAGGAGGAGATCGAATGCGTGGCGGCAGGCTCGCTGGAGCGGCTCTGCGGCGCGACGATCACCGATGCTGACGCGCTGCGGGCGAACCTCGCCGAGGTGCGAGAGCGCGGCTGGGCGATCTCGTTCGAGGAGACGAACGTCGGGGTCTGGGGCGTCGCGGTGCCGCTGCTGGACGAGGACGGCACGGCCGTCGCGGCGGTTGGGCTCGCCGGACCGAGCGCGCGGCTCTCGCGGGACGAGGTTCTCGAGCACCTCGAGCGCCTGCGCGACGGCGCGGTCGAGATCACGGCGCCGCTCGGGCTCGACGTCCCGGAGCTCAGATGGCCGTGAGGCAGGAGCCCGCCTGGGGCGCGTACGTCGATCCGCCGCTGCGGGACAAGGTGGCGGTCGTGACCGGTGCGGCGAAGGGCCTCGGCGGCGCGATCACGGACGTGCTCGCCTGCGACGGGGCGCAGATCGTCCTGGCCGGTCGTGATCTGGAGGCGCTCGAGGCCCACGCGGCGCAGCTCCACGCAGAGCACCCGGAGCGGGAGAACCTCGTAGCGACCTGCGACGTGACGAGCGAGGCCGACGTGCAGGCGCTGATCGGCGCGGCGGTCGAGCGGTTCGGCGGCCTCGACATCCTCGTCAACACCGCCGGCGTGATCGGCCCGATCGAGACGCCCGCGCAGGACGTGTCCGTGGACGACTTCCGCGCCGTCCTCGACGTCAACGTCCTCGGCACCTTCCTGCCCTGCAAGTTCGCGATCCCGCACCTGATCGAGCGTGGAGGCGGGCGAATCGTGAACATCGCCGGCACCTCCGGCCTCCGCGGCTACCGCAACCGGGTCTCCTACTCGTCCTCGAAGTGGGCGGTGCGCGGGCTCACGCGCACGCTCGCGCTCGAGCTGGGGCCGCACGACATCACGGTGAACACGATCTGCCCGAACGTCACCCACGGCGAGCGAATGACGAAGATCGTGAACGAGAAGGCGCGCCGCCTCGGCCGGACGCCGGAGGACGTGTACGCCGAGTTCACGGCGCAGACCGCGCTCGGGCGCTTCATCGAGGACTCCGACATTGCCCACGCCGTCCGCTTCCTCGTCTCGGCGGGCGCGCGGAACGTCACCGGGCACGACATCGTGGTCGACGCCGGGTGGGACGTGTGATCCCGCGTCCGTTCGACTACGAGCGGCCCCGCTCCGTCGAGGAGGCCGTGTCCATTCTGGCCGCGGCCGGGGGGCGGCGCGACGCGAAGGTGATCGCGGGCGGTCAGAGCCTCGTGCCGATGCTCTCGCTCGGGCTCGCGCGGCCTGACGTGCTCGTCGACCTCTCGCGGCTCGAGCTGGACGGGATCGAGGCGGTCGACGGGCGGGTGCGGGTCGGCGCCACGACGTGCCACCGGACGCTCGAGCTCGACCCGGAGGCGCGAAGGCTGCTGCCGCTCGCGGCCGAGGCCGCCCGCCACGTGGGCAATCCGCGCGTGCGGAACCGCGGCACCTTCGGCGGCTCCCTCGCCCACGCCGATCCCGCCGCCGAGCTGCCCGTGGTCGCGGTGGCGCACGGCGGAGAGGTCGTCGCTCACGGGCCCGACGGCGAGCGGCGGATCCCGCTCGCGGAGTTCTTCCTCGGCTACCTGGAGACGGCGCTCGGGCCGGACGAGGTGCTCGTCGCCGTCGAGCTCGAGCGGCCGCCGGAAGGCAGCGGCGTCGGCTTCCACGAGGAGGCGCAGCGGGCCGACGACTTCGCGCTGGCGTGCGCCGCCGCGGTGGTGGCGCCGGACGGGCATGCGCGAGTCGTCGTCGGCGGCGTCGGCGACCGGCCCCTGCGCTTCGAGGGGCCGGCGGACGAGCTGCCGGCCGCGGTCGAGGCGGCGGTCGAGCCCGAGGAGGACGCGTTCGTCTCGGCCGCGTTCCGCCGACGTCTGGCCGGCGTCTGCGCGCGCCGCGCCCTCGCGCGCGCAGGGGAGGATGCGGGGGCGTGATGCTCGAGCTCCTCGTGAACGGACGGCGGCTCCGCGAGCCGGTCGAGCCGCATGTGACGCTGCTCCGCTTCCTGCGCGACCAGGCCGGGGCGACCGAGGTGAAGTACGGCTGTGGCGAAGGCGTCTGCGGCGCTTGTACCGTCTTCCTCGACGCGGTTGCGGTCAACGCCTGCAGCGTGCTCGCCGTCCAGGCGGAGGGCGCGCGCGTCGAGACCGTGAGCGCGTTCGCCGACGACGGCTCCCTCCATCCGCTGCAGCAGGAGCTGATCGAACGTGGCGCGGTGCAGTGCGGCTTCTGCACGCCCGGCGTCGTGCTCGGCTCGATCGAGGCCGTCCGTCTCGGACTCGCCGGCGACCGGACCACGATCAGGCGAAGCCTCGCCGGCAACCTCTGCCGCTGTACCGGCTACGGCAAGATCGTCGAGGCCGTCGAGGCCTACCGCGACCGCGAGGGCGCGGCATGAGCGCCCGTGGACTCCGAGCTACTCGAGTGGTGGAGCAGTGACCGTCCCTCGCCTTTGGCTCGCTCCCGTGGGCGAAACCATGTTTCCCCCACGAGCCCCCTTCTTCGGTGTACGCCTCGGCCCCCGCGGCGCTCAGGTCGCCGCGCGAGCTGAGGAGAGACAGCGGGGGAACCTCCTGGTTCCCCCCGACGCCCCTTCCTCTGCTCATGGGCCAGAGGTTGGCCCATGAGCGTCGACCGCGAGCGGCCGGCACGCGTCGTCGGGCGCGCTCTCGTCCGGCACGACGCGGTCGAGAAGGTCGCGGGCCGGACCCGATACGCCGCCGACTTCGGCCTCCCCGGGATGCTGCACGCGATGCTCAAGCGGGCCGACCTTCCGCACGCCCGCCTGCTCCGGGTGGACACGTCCGCGGCGGAGGCGGTGCCCGGAGTCGCATCCGTGCTGACCGCCAAGGATGTGCCCGAGAACACCGTCTGGGTGGACGTGCCAGGGCAAACGTTCCAGGTAGGGGCGCTGAAGGCTCGCACGAACGTGCTCGCCGACGGCGTCGTCCGCTACCACGGCGAGCCGATCGCGATCGTTGCCGCCGAGACCGAGGACGCTGCGCTCGCCTCCGTCGAGCTGATCGACGTCGAGTACGAGGAGCTGCCGGTCGTGACCGACGCCGAGGCGGCGCTCGAGGAAGGCACGCCGCTCGTTCACGAGCAGGGCAACCTGATAGCGAGCTGGCAGCTCCAAGAAGGCGACGTCGACGCCGCGCTGACTGCCGCGCACGCCGTCGTCGAGCAGAGCTACGAGACGCAGTTCGTCGACCACGCGTACCTCGAGCCGGAGGCGGGGGTCGCCTGGCTCGACTCCGACGGCGTCATCACCGTCCGCGCAGCGACCCAGGTGATCGAGCATTTTCGCGATCTCGCGCGGATCCTGCGCGTCCCCGACAACCGCGTACGGGTGATCGCGCCCTACGTAGGCGGCGGCTTCGGGGGCAAGGAGGACATGACGGTCGAGCCGTTCCTCGCGCTCGTCGTCCAGCGTACCGGCCGGCCCGTGAGGATGGTGTGGAGCCGCTCGGAGTCGTTGCTCGCGCGCCAGAAGCGTCACCCGATGAAGCTCCGCTACCGCACCGCGTGCGACGCCGAGGGGCGGCTGCTCGCGCAGGACATCGGCATCGTCGCGGACGGCGGCGCCTACGCGCTGCTGTCGGCGCTCGTCCTCCTGTACGCGACCACCTGCTCGCAGGGCCCGTACCGCTGCCCGAACGTGCGCATCGACGCGCGCGTCGCCTACACGAACCACACGCCTGCGAGTGCGATGCGCGGCTTCGGCGCCATGCAGGTCGCGCTCGGCTACGAGGGGCAGATGGATCTGCTCGCCGCCGAACTCGGGCTCGACCCGCTCAAGCTGCGGCGCCGGAACTTCCTCGAGCGCGGCGACACGCTCGCTGTGGGACAGACGCTCGACACGCACGTCGCGCTGCCGGATCTCGCCGACCGCGTCGAGGCGGCGCTCGGGCCGAAGCCGGAGCCCTCGGCGCCCGGGCGGCGAGTCGGGCGCGGCGTTGCGTGCAACCTCCAGCCCTACGGCCGCTGCGTCTGGCTCAACGACTGGTCGAGCGCATGGGTCGGGTTCGAGCTGGACGGGACCCTCGTCCTCCGGATCGGCGTCCCCGACATCGGCGGCGGCCAGGCCTCCTCGCTCGTCCAACTCGCGGGCGAGGTGCTCGGCGTCGACCCGGCGGACGTCGTCATCCACATCGGCGACTCGGCGCTGACGCCTCTGGCCGGGACGACGACGGCGACGCGGCAGCTGTACATGTCCGGAAACGCCGTGCTCCAGGCGGCGGGCGAGCTGCGCGAGGAGCTGCGGCCGCTCGCGGCGGAGCTGCTCGAGACGGAGCCGGACGACGTCGAATTCGCCGGCGGCGGCGCGCGCTACGGGGAGCGGCACGTCGCGTTCCGGGACCTGATCGCGGCGGCGGCCAAGCGCCAGGTGCCTTGGCACCGGCTCTCGATCTTCCGCGCACCCGGCGGCGACGCCTGGCGGAGCGAGGCCTCCTGGCGCGGGCGCGTGTTCCCCGACTTCACCTACGGCTGCCACGCCGTCGATCTCGAGGTCGACCCCGAGACCGGGCGGATCGACGTGCTGCGCTACCTCGCCGCCCACGACGTCGGCCGCGCGATCAACCCGCAGAGCGTCGAGGGCCAGATCGAGGGCGCGGTCGTGATGGGGCTCGGCTACGCCCTCTCGGAGCGCGTCGTCTACGAGGACGGCGTCAACCTCACCGGCACGTTCGCGCAGTACCTGATCCCGACCGCGGTCGAGTCGCCCGAGATCGAGCCGATCGTCGTCGAGTCCGGCGAAGGGCTCGGCCCGTTCTCGGCGCGCGGGATCGGCGAGCCGCCGGTCGGCGCAGTCGCGCCGGCCGTGGCGAGCGCGCTCGCGAACGCACTCGGAAGGCGCCTCACCGTCCTGCCGTTCACTCCCGAGCGCGTGGCGGAGGCTTAGGCATGCCGCGCGTGACCGGCGAGCGAATGCTGGCGGGGCCGCCGGAGCGGGTCTGGGCGCTGCTCACGGACGCGTCCGAGCTGGCGCGAGCGATGCCCGGCGCGGGCGAGGTCGAGCCTGAGGACGGCCGCACCTTCCGCACGACGATCTCGCTTGCGGTCGGCCCGGTGAAGGACACCTACGAGGGCCGCCTCGCCTACGAGGACGAGCAGCCGCCGACGGCGTGCACGATCGTCGTCGAAACGAAGGGCAAGAGCGGTCGCGTCACCGGCCGCGGCGCGATGCGGCTCGAGCCGCGCGACGGCGAGGGGACACTCGTCCGCTACGAAGGTGACTTCAAGGTCTCGGGCCCGGTCGCCGGTGTCGGCCAGCGCATGATCGCCGGCGTCGCCCGCAAGACGATCGAGCGGACACTGGACGGGATCGGCCGGCGTCTCACCGAGGCGCCCGAGGCCGCGCCGGAGCAGCCGGCCGCGGCGACGACCACCGCGTACTGGCATCCCTTCGCCAACATGGCGAAGGTCGCAGGCGAGGAGCTCGTGATCGTCCGCGGCCGCGGCTGCGAGCTGGTCGACCGCGAGGGCCGCACCTACCTCGACGCGACCGCCGCGCTCTGGTACTGCAACATCGGCTACGGCCGCGACGAGATCGCCGCCGCCGTCGAGCGCCAGCTGCGTGAGCTCCATGCGTACTCGACCTTCGGCGCCTACGCCAACGAGCCGGCCCTCACGCTCGCGGAGCGCCTCGCCCGCCTTGCGCCGTTCGAGGACGGCAAAGTCTTCTTCACCTCCGGCGGCTCCGACGCCGTCGACACCGCGGCCAAGCTCGCCCGCCGCTACTGGCACGCGATCGGGCGGCCGGAGAAGCTCGCGCTGATCGGCCGCCGCCACGCCTACCACGGCATGCACGCCTGGGGGACGAGTCTCGGCGGAATCGCCGCGAACGTCGAGGGCCTGGGGACGCTCGTCGCGGACGTCGCCCACGTGGAAGCGAATTCCGTGGAGGAGCTCGCCGCCGCGATCGAGCAGCTTGGGCCCGAGCACGTTGCGGCGTTCATCGGCGAGCCGGTCCTCGGCGCCGGTGGCGTGATCCCGCCGCCCGAGGGCTACTGGACGGCCGTCGCCGAGCTCTGCCAAGAGCACGACGTCCTGCTGATCGCCGACGAAGTGATCACCGGCTTTGGCCGCCTCGGCCGCTGGTTCGGCTGCGAGCGCTTCGGCTTCACGCCCGACCTGCTCGTGTTCGCCAAGGGCGTCACCTCCGGCTACATGCCGCTCGGCGGCGTCGTCGTCGGGCCGCGCGTGCAGGAGCCGTTCTGGCGCGGCGAGGGCAGCTGGTTCCGGCACGGCTACACATATTCGGGCCACGCGGCCGCCTGCGCCGCTGGGCTCGCGAACCTCGACATCCTCGAGCGCGAGCGCTTGGTCGAGCGCGTCGCAGAGCTCGAGGCCGTGTTCGCCGAGAAAGTGCACTCGCTCGCCGAGCACCCGCTCGTGGGCGAGACGCGGGCGATCGGCCTCGTCGGAGCGGTCGAGCTCGAGGCGGCCGAGCTCGAGCGTGAACCGGAGCTCGTCGAGCGCGCCGTCGCGCTCGCGCGCGAGCACGGCGTGCTGACCCGCTCGCTGCGCGGCTGCGCCCTCCACCTCTCGCCCCCGTTCATCATCGAGCCCGAGCAGATCGATGCCCTGGTCGACGGACTGCGCCGGGCGCTGGACTCGATCCAGGAGAGGAGGTTGGCAGCCGGCTAACGACCTGCGAGAGTGATCGTCTACCGGAAAGAGAGTGGTGTTTCGGAGTTCCCTTCGGGAAGAGGAGGCAGAAGATGCGGAAAGGACTCGTTGCGACGGTGGCCGTCGCTAGCGCGGCACTCGCAATCGCTGCGGTCGGGAGCGGCAGCGGTACGAACGCTCCCGCGACGGCCGGCTACGTCGCGAAGGGGAAGGTGCCGATCAACTTGGCATTCTCGACCTGGAACGGCTACATGGCGCTCGTCATCGCCGACAAGGAGGGCTATTACAAAAAACACGGCCTCAAAGTCACCTACACGGTGATCGAGGATCCGGTGCAGCGCTTCAACGCGTTCAAGGCCGGGAGCCTGAACGCGATCGCGACCACCGTCGACACGTACTCGCGGACGTACGCGAAGGGCATCCAGTCGGTGGAGGTGCTCGGACTCGATGCCTCCGTGGGTGGCGACGGGATCGTCGCTGACAAGAGCATCACGTCGGTAGAACAGCTCAAGGGCCAGAAGGTGGCCGTGAGCGCGGGCTCGACGAGCCAATGGCTGCTCGCGTACGTGCTGAGCCAGCACCACCTGTCGCTCAAGGACGTGCAGCAGATCGACCTGACCTCCGGCGACGCGGGCGCCGCCTTCGCCGCGGGGCGCGTGAAGGTGGCGGTGACGTGGCAGCCGTGGCTGTCGCGGGCCGAGCAGAACCCGAACGGGCACGTGCTCGTCTCGACGAAGCAGTACCCGACGATCATCACCGACCATGTCGCGTTCGCCCCGAGCTTCGTCAAGCAGCATCGCGACGAGGTGAAGGCGTTCATCGCGGCCTACAACGACGCGATGAAGCTGATCAAGAGCAACCCGAACAAGGCGTTCGCCGACGTCCACGACTACCTCGGCCAGTCCGCGGCCGACATCAAGGCGACGATGCAGGACGTCCCCCTCTGGTCCGTCGCGCAGAGCAAGAAGTACTACGGCACGAAGAAGCATCCGGGAGCGATCTACAAGATCTTCACGAAGTCGGCCACTTTCTGGAAGTCGATCGGGGAGATCAAGACCATCCCAAGCCCGAAGAACGCGATTGATCCCACCTTCGTCAACTCGTTCAAGTGATCCCTAAGGAGCCCCGGCGCCCGTCACGTCGGCCATGAAGCGCCGGCGGACGGGCGCCGGGGCTCCGCGCTGGTACTCGCGCTATCTGGCGCCGAAGGAGCCGATTCCCAGAGCCCTTTCCGTCCCGCTGGGCGTTGCGAGCTTCGGGGTCGTGATCGGCATCTGGGCGCTCCTCGCCTATACCAGAGTCGCCCCGGCGCTCGGTTTCGCAAATCTCCACAACCCGTTCTTCCTGCCAAGTCCTGGCACGGTCGCCAAGGCCCTCTACAACATGTTCGTCCACGAAGGCTTCGCGCACGATGTCTGGGCGAGTACGCGCCGGATCGGCATCGGCTTCCTCATCTCGTCGGCGATCGGAATCCCGCTCGGGATCGCGATCGGTTCCTTTCGCATCGTGCAGGCATTCTTCGAGCCGATCGTCGCCGCTGTCCGCTACATGCCGGCCTCGGCGTTCATCCCGCTGCTGATCATCTGGTTCGGGATCTACGAGAAGGAGAAGATCGCGGTCATCTTCATCGGGGTTTTCTTCCCGCTCACGCTGCTGATCGCGGCCGTGTCGGCGAACATCCCCAAGGAGTTCGTGAACATCGCCTACACGCTGGGCGCCTCGCGCTGGCACGTCTTCTGGCGCGTGCTCCTGCCGGCCTCGTGGCCGGGCGTCCTCGACAACATGCGGATCGGGATCGGCTGGGCCTGGACGTACCTGATCGTCGCCGAGCTCGTCGCCGCGAGCACCGGCATCGGCCACGTGATCCTCTCCGCGAGCCGCTTCCTCCAGACCGACAAGATCATCGCCGGGATCATCACGATCGGGATCCTCGGCCTGCTCACCGACGCGCTCTTTCGCTGGCTCTACTGGCTCCTCTTCCCGTACTCGGAGCGCGTCTCGCGATGAGCTCGATCTCGGTCTCGGACGTCTCGATGGTGTTCAAGACGCGCAGCGGCCGCGTGCAGGCGATCGACCGCGTCTCGCTCGAGATCCCGGACGCGCACTTCGCCTGCATCATCGGCACCTCGGGCTGCGGCAAGTCGACGCTGCTCAACATCATGGGCGGGCTCGTGCGGCCGACCTCCGGCAGCGTCCACGTCGACGGGCGGCAGATCCACGGCCCGGGCACCGACCGCGGCATGGTCTTCCAGTCGTACACGCTCTTTCCGTGGCTGCGCGTGCGCGAGAACGTCGAGTTCGGCCCGAGGCTAAAGAGGATGGCGAAGGAGGAGCGGCGGCGGATCTCCGACCGGCTGCTCGAGGAGATGGGGCTCGCAGATTTCGCGCGCGCGTATCCGAAGGAGCTCTCAGGTGGGATGAAGCAGCGGGTGGCGATCGCCCGTGCGCTCGCGAACGACCCGAAGGTGCTGCTGATGGACGAGCCGTTCGGCGCGCTCGACGCGCTCACCCGCGCGGCGGCGCAGCGGTTCCTGACCGAGATCTGGGAGCAGGATCGGCGCACGATCGCCTTCGTCACCCACGACATTGACGAGGCCATCTTCCTCGGCGACACCGTGTACATGATGACCCCGCGGCCCGGACGGCTGCGCGAGGTGATCCCGGTCGACATCCCGCGGCCGCGCACGCTCGACAAGCTCGGGACGCCGCGGTTCGGCGAGCTCAAGCAGCAGATCCTGGAGCTGATCGTCGGGCACGAGAACCGCGGGGTCTCGCAGGCCGTGGCGGCTCCGTAGCCGGCGCGGCTTGCTTTCATGTCATGTTCATGTGGGCGGGTAACTCGAGGCCGCCGTGACTCCCGCCCTCCTCGCTCTCTGCGCCAGCGTCAGCTGGGGCTGCGGCGACTTCCTCGGCGGGTTCTTCTCGCGCCGCTTCGCCGTGGAGACCGTCGCCGTCCTCTCCCAGTTCGGCGCGCTTGCGACCGCGGTGGTCGCGGCGCTCGCGCTCGGCGGCGTCAGGCGGTCCGGCGTCGAGATCGGGCTGCTCGCGGGTCTTTGCGGCGGCCTCGGCACACTGACGTACTTCCGGGCTCTCTCGCTCGGGACGATGAGCGTCGTCGCTCCGATCGCCGCTTGCGGCGCCGTCATCTCGCTCGCGCTCGCGCTCGCGAGCGGTGAGCATCCGAAGCCGCTGAAGCTCTCGGGGGCACTGATCGCCTTTTCGGGCGCGGTGCTCGCCTCTTTCCACGAGCGTCGTCGTGGTGGAGCGAGTCGCCGCTCGATCACCTTCGCCGGGGCGACCGCCATCCTGTTCGGGACGCTCCTGTACCTGCTCGGACGCGCAAGCGACGAGGGTGGCGCGCTGTCCGCGTTGCTCGGTTCACGTCTTGCCGCGTTCACGCTTCTCGCGCTCTGGCTCGCCGTTGTGGGTCGGCATCTGCCGACCGTTGTGGGTCGGCAACTGCCGACCCGGCACCCCGCGGCCACTACGACCATCCTGCTTTCCGGCGTGCTCGGCGCCGCCGCCAACGGCCTGTACGGCCTCGCCGCCGAGCGCGGGCTCCTCTCGATCGCATCGCTGCTAGCCTCGCTCTACCCGGTGACGACGGTCTTCCTCGCTTACCTCGTCCTGCACGAGCGGCTCTCGAGAGTCCAGGCGGCCGGAGTGCTCGTCGCGCTCGCCGGCATCGCCCTCGTCGTCGTCGGTTGATGAACGCGCTCGAACGCGACCTCGTCGCCTTCGCCCAGCGGCTCGCTGCGACCCCGAGCCTTCCGGGGGAGGAGCGGGAGGTCGCCGAGCTCCTTGCGACGAAGCTCATCCACCTCGGCTACCGGGACGTCGCGGTCGACCCGCTGAGCAACGTCGTCGGCTACCTCGGCGAAGGACCGCCCCGCCTCATGTTCAACGGCCACCTCGACCACGTCCCGCCGGCCGGGATGGACGACCCCTACGGCGCACAGGTCGTCGACGGACACCTGCGCGGTCGCGGGACGCTCGACATGAAGGCGAACGTCGCTGCCGGCGCCTTCGCAGCTGCGTTCGTCGATGCTCCGCTCCGCGGCGTCTACATCTTCACAGCCGACGTGCGCGAGGAGATCGACGGGCCGGAGGGGATCCAGGCGCTGCTCGCACAGGGGCTCCGGGCCGACTACGGCGTGAGCGGCGAGGCGACTTCGCTCGACGTCGCGCTCGGCCACCGCGGCAAGGTTCAGCTCGACGTCACGGTCGCCGGTCGCTCCAGTCATGCCGCGACGCCCGCCGAGGGCGAGAACGCCGTCTTTCGCGCGCTGCCGTTCCTGGCCGCGCTCGAACGGGCGGGCGAGCGCGTGCCCTCGGACCCGCTCCTCGGCGCGGCGACCCTCACGGTCACCGGAATCGCCTCCGCTCCGTCGGGCGGGGTCGCGGTCGTTCCGTCGAGCTGCACGATCCGCGTCGACCGCCGCTACGTCCGCGGCGAGACGCCGGACTCCTGCCGCGTCGAGGTCGAGGAGCTCGTCGACCGCGTGGCCGCCGAGCACGGAGCACACGCGACCGTCGAGCTCGTCAACGTGTACCCGCTGATGGCGACCGAGCCGGACCACCCGCTCGTGCGAGCCGCGAGCGCGGCTGTGGAGGACGCGACCGGCAGAGTCCCGGCGCTGAAGGCGTGGCGGTTCGGTGTCAACGCCACCTTCATGAATGCCGCTGGGATTCCTTCCGTCGGCATCGGCGCAGGCGACGAGCGCCTCGCGCACACTCCCGCCGAGCGCGTCCCGGTCTACGAGATCGTCCAAGCCAGCCACGCCTACGCACTCCTGATCGAACGCCTCTGCGCATGAAAGGAGAAGCCATGCCGATCGAGATCGAGCACCTCCAGCCGCCCGAGCTCGTCCGCCTCTCGCACTGGGAGGACCGCAACGAGCTGCGGGTCGCGAACTGGATCAGACCCTGGGACTTCGCCGAACCGATAGACGTCGGCATCACGGCTGTGCCGATCGCTCGCGCCGCGATCAAGCCGGTAAGCGCCCATCAGGGGCCAAACGCCCTCCGCGACGGCCGCTTCTTCTTCACGACCTATTCGATCGACTACGGCGTCGACATTCGAGACCTGACCGTCCGTGACACCGGCGACGTGGAGATCCCGCTCTGGGACATCGTCGAAGCGCACGAGAACATCTACGTCGCCGCGCGCGGCCTGCTCGCACACGAGCCGCGCTTCTTTCCGATCTTCGTCGGCGGGGACCACTCGATGACGCGGCCGATCGTGCGCGCGCTGCACGAGGCGCGGCCCGAGCTCGAGCGCGTCGGGCTCGTCCAGTTCGACGCTCACATCGACTGCCAGAACTTCGACGACGGCGGGCCTCACAACGGGACCCCGATCCGCGGGATCATCGAGGACGACAACGGAGTCGACCCGCGCAACATCGTCCAGATCGGCATCTCCGGCTTCGTCAACGCCGAGCACTACCGCCGCTACCTCGTCGAGGAGCAGGGCGGGACGATGTTCTCGACGCGAGACGTGGCGAAGCGGGGGATAGAGGCGGTGCTTGCGGACGCGTGGGAGATCGCTTCCCGCGGCGTCGACGGCGTCTACGTCACGTTCGACATCGACAGCCTCGAACTCGCGTACGCGCCGGGGACGGGCGCGGCCGTGTCGGGCGGCCTAACGCCGTGGCAGGCAATGGATGCGCTCTTCGACCTCGGCCGCCGCGAGGAGGTCGTCGGTTTCGACCTCGTCGAGGTCGACCCGACGCGCGACCCCCAGGGAATCACGCAGCGCCTCGCGAACAAGCTGCTCCTCACGTTCCTCGCGGGTTTCCACCACCGCGGGGGCGGCTAACCACTCTGCGGGCGCTCATTCGCAGCGCGCTGTTGGTGGGGGGACGAAGCGCGGTCCAGCCGACGCTTTGCGTCCCAGCCGCACCGGCGAGAGCGCCGGATCCCATTCGCCCTCGACTGATCCGGGTGAATCGAGCTTGAGTCAGTGGACCCCCACGCACTCCCGCGTCGCGGCGCCTCCCTGTGGCGCAGACTCTCTGTGAAGCGGATGAAGAAGGACTTCCTGGCAACCGGAGAGATTCCGGCGGTACCAACAGAAGGAGGCCCAGCGATGTTGTACGTCGGACTCGACAGCTCTTGCCACAGGTGAGGGATTGTCGCGCTTTGGCGGAACCGCGACACGCTCCATCTACTATGGACAAACGCTGGCAACACCCGCTGGGCGACGAACGCCACCCAGAGACTTGCACGGCTCTCACCTGGCCAGCGCGGCGCCGTCGCGAAGCGGAACCTAATCCGGCTTCGCCAGCAGAAGCTTCTTCGACAGGTCTTCGAGCGCCTGCAAGACCGGTTTCTCTGCACCTTCCTGAAAGCGGACTGACTCGAAGCTGACGTGCGGCGAGTCGTAGGCGATCAAGCCGTTGACGCTTCGCTGAATCTCTTTAACCTGGAAGGACTCCTCGAACGCCTGGCGCAGCATCCGTGAGCAGTGCTGTCTATCGGAGTCCGTCCAGTTCTCCTCGCGCGCCGCCTGCTCAACGAGGTCGGACGGTATGAAGGTGAGGGCCATTCCCGTGTCTCGCTGCCGCTCCTCCCAGCGTGTGTCCACAGTACCTAGGAGCGTTTCGGCGCTTCGATTGGCGAAACGACCGAACGGGCGTAGAGTTGCCCCGTGGCCAGCCTCATGGCGAAGATCCGCAAATGGCTCGGGCTCGGGAAGAAGTCCTAGCCCCACCGGGAGCATTTTCCGTCGTTGCAAGCGATCGCGACTGCGACATATGGCGCGTGTCGTGGGCGCAGGTTCGTAGGCCGGGGCGGAGCCGTCCCTGGTTGTCGCAAAAGAGCCGACGAGCGACACGGCGTGTAGGCGGCGCGGGCAGGCGAGTGAGCCGCTCGCGCCCTG
>DAIMGZ010000012.1:0-28923 GCA_036723535.1 Gaiellaceae bacterium | reverse complement strand
CGCTCGGCGACGAGCTCGAGCTCGCCGTAGCGGTCGAGCTGGTCGCGGAAGAGGTTGCCGAGGCAGACCGCTCGCGGCCGCATGCGTCGCACGAGCTCGGGCAACGCCGCCTCATCGACCTCGAACAGGCCGAGCTCCGCGTTCCCGGCTGTGAGCAGCGCGGAGGCGACACCCGAGACGAGGTTCGCTCCCGCCGCGTTGTGGGCGAGCCGGTGGCGCGGCCGCAGGATCTCGGCCACCATGGCCGTGGTCGTCGTCTTTCCGTTGGTGGCGGAGACGACCGCGGTCCCGCTCGGGAGCCGCGCGGCCAGGCGATCGATCGCGCCGCGGTCGAACTCGGCGAGGAGCTTTCCCGGGATCGTCGTCCCGCCGCCGGCTCCGACGCGCCGTGAGAGCGCAGCCACGCCCCGCGCGGCGGCGATCTCGAGCGCGAGTGGGGGGCGGGGGCGCATTCGGCGAGGGTACGTCACGGCGGGCAGCGCAGACCCGGACACGCCTGCACGGGACTACTTGCGGATTCCTCAACCTGCTCTACACTTATTGACATGGCCGAGAAGCCCCGCTACCGGGCGGTCGCCTCGATCGATCCGCGGGAGCTAGCGAAGTTCCAGGCCGGAATCCGCAAGCGCTACACGGACGAGCAGATCGTGGCGGAGATCCTCGCCTGCGCCGAACGGCTCGGCCGCTCGCCGACGATGCGCGAGTTCGCAGCGGACGCTGAGACCGCGGTCCATCCCCAGACGGTGATCGAGCACTTCGGTTCGTGGAACGCGGCGAAGCGCGCCGCCGGCCTCGTCCCACGGCGCTTCGCGACGCGCGAGGAGCTGCTCGGCCTCTTGCGCATGCTCGGCGAAGAGCTCGGACGGCCCCCCACCGCGCGCGACATCGACGAGCACAAGGGGCGCCTGCCGTCGAAGTCGCTCTACTGGCACACATTCGGCTCGCTCACGACCGCGCTCCGCGAGGCCGGGTTCGAGGTGCCGGTGGGGGAGGAGAGGCTCGAGCGGGCGGTCGACCAGGGAGTCACGCTCGCGGAGCGGCTCGGTCGGCTGCCGAAGTTCGCGGACTGGGGGGAGGCGCGGCGGGCGGACGACTCGCTTCTCACCGAGTGGCAGGTCTATCGGATGTTCGAGGCGCGCCGTGGCGCGTGGTCGACCTTCCAGTTCCTCGTTCGCCAGCGACTTTCGGAGCAGGGCCGAGAGGTCGCGAGCGACGGGACCCTGAGCCGCTGATCTACCCGGACGCCGCGATCGCGGCGAGCCGCTTCAGGCAATGCGCGCTCTCGCCGGGAGCGCGGACGGCCGGCAGCGCCGTCTCCTCGATGTAGTTGCGATCGGGGCGGAAGCGAGCGGTACCTGCGACCCGGCCGGCGCGGAGCGCGAGGAACGTCCCGTCCCGCACCTCGCTCAGGCGAAGCTTCACCCGGGTGTACTCGGAGACGACCTCGAGCGCGGCGCGGTTCGACGCGAAGAAGACCTCGTCCCGGCCTCGGCCGAGCCAAAGCGGCCGCCCGACGCCGCGGGCGGTGAAGACGGTTCCCGGCTCACGCTGGTCGAGCCAGGCGGCCGCCATCGCGCCGGCGAGTGCCTCGAGCGCGCGCGGGTCGTTTCGTGAGTGCGCAGCGAGGGCGAAGATCGCCTCGGAGTCGACCGTCATCCGCGGCTCGGTGCGCGCACAGGAGTGGGGGGCGAGCAGCTCGTCGTCGTTGACGATGATGCCGTTGTGGATGCCGACCACCGGTCCGTGCCGAACCGGGTGATTGTTGGCCGGGATCGACGGGTGGCCCTTCGTGTAGTCGCGGACGTGGACGAGGAGCTCGCTCGCGTGCTCCGGCACCCCGATCCGCTCGAGCAGGAGGCTCGCGGGCGTCCGCTGCTTCGTGACCACCGGATACGTGTCGGCCCGGCCGCGATACGCGTAGCCGACTGCGTCAGCGCCGCGATCGGCGATCCCGGCGAGGAGCGCCTGCGCCGCAAGCGTGCGATCGACGCCGCTCCGCGGCGAGAGGCTATATCCGGCGATTCCGCACATCCGGTTCTTGGCGAAGCCTTTCTCCGTTGCTCTTCTTGTCCCTCCCACCGTATCGGCACTCCGTTAGGGCTTTCTAAAGCGCATTCGGCCTACTGCCGATACAGCCCGCGATGGAGCATCCCATTGCGGCCGAAGGCCCGGCCCCGGCCGAGGAGGCGCGTGCCGAAGATCCGCTCAAGCTCTACGTGCGGCAGATCGGCGGCGGCGCGCTGCTCACACGCGAGGAGGAGCGCGAGCTTGCGCGCCGCAAGGACGAGGGCGACGAGGCAGCCAAGCGGCGACTGATCGAGTCGAACCTGCGGCTCGTGATGGCGATCACCCGCAACTACACGAGGGCCAACGTCCCTCTGCTCGATCTGATCCAGGAGGGCAATCTCGGTCTCATCCGCGCCGTCGAGAAGTTCGATTACCGGCTGGGCTACAAGCTCTCGACCTACGCGACCTGGTGGATCCGCCAGGCGATCACACGCGCGCTCGCCGACCAGGGAAGGACGATCCGCCTGCCCGTACACGTAGCCGACCAGGTGCGGCGTCTGCTCCGCGCCCGCCGGCAGCTCGCGCAGAAGCTCAACCGCGAGCCCACGCTGAGCGAGCTAGCGCGCGAGGCGCAGCAGAGCGAGGAGCGGGTGCGCGAACTGCTCGAGCTCATGGAGACACCGGTCAGCCTCGAGACGCCGGTGGGTGACGGCGAGAGCCTCTACGGCGACCTGATCGAGGACGTCCACGCGCTTGCGCCGCACGAGCAGTCGGCCCAGCAGGCGCGGACGAGGGAGCTCGCCGGGGCGCTCGAGCAGCTGAACCCCCGCATGCGCCGCGTGCTTTCGCTCCGCTTCGGCCTCGACGGCGAGCCTCCGCAGACGCTCGAGGAGGTCGGCGGGCAGCTCGGCATCACGCGAGAGCGCGTCCGCCAGCTCGAGACACGGGCGCTGCGCGAGCTACGCATGGCCGCTCCCGGCCTCGAGCATTACCTCCGCACCGAATAGCTCACCCGCTCGCTACTAACTAGCGATCATCTGCATCTCGCGCAAGTTGGCGAGACGGCGGAGGGAGTCGAGCTCGATCTGGCGGACGCGCTCGCGAGTGAGCCCGAGCCGCTTGCCTATGTCCTCGAGCGTCTTCGGCTCCTCGTCGACGAGCCCGTAGCGGAGGACGAGCACCTGCCGCTCGCGGTCCGACAGCGCCTGGAGCGCGATCGCGAGAGCCTGGCTGCGGAGCGCGCCCTCGACCCGCTCCTCCGGCAGCGGGTCGTCGCCGGCGACGAAGTCGCCGAAGACGGCGTCCTCCTGGTCGCCCACCGGCTGGTCGAGGCTCGCCGAGGCCCGGGCGGCCGCTCGCACCTCGCGCGCCTGCTCGATCGGCAGCGACGCCTCGTTTGCGATCTCGTCGAGCGTCGGCTCCCGGCCGAGCTCCATCCAGAGCGTCCGTTCGGCGCGGTTCATCTTCTGCATCCGCTCCACGATGTGGACGGGCATCCGGATCGTGCGCGCCTTGTCGGCGAGCGCGCGTGCGACCGCCTGCCGGATCCACCAGGTCGCGTAGGTCGAGAACTTGTAGCCGCGGCGCCAGTCGAACTTCTCGACGGCGCGGATGAGGCCGAGCGTGCCTTCCTGGATCAGGTCGAGGAAGGGGAGACCCTGGTTGCGGTAGTTCTTCGCGATCGAGACGACGAGGCGCAGGTTCGACTGGATCATCCGCTGCTTCGCGGGCGCATCGCCGCGCTCGATCAGCTTCGCGAGCTCGACTTCCTGCGCCGCGGTGAGCAGTTGGTGCCGGCCGGCCTCGCGCAGGAAGAGCTGAAGCGCGTCGGTCGTCGTCTCGAGCGGCTGCGGCGCCGGCGGTGGCGTTTTCTCGGGCTCCGGCTCGACTTCGCGCTCGGGCTCCGGCAGCAGCTCGATCCCGCGGCGGTCGAGCTCCTGGTAGACGGCGTCCGTCTCGAGCGGGTCGAGCTCGAGTGGTTCCAGCACTTCGAGCAGCTCGACCTGCCGTAGCTGGCCGCTCGACTCCGACGCCTCGAGCAGCGTCATGAACTCCTCGCTCGCGAGGATCGACTCGATCTCGACCGTGGTCAATGCGTCCCCCTCAATCGGCGCTCCAGGACGTCGTTCCGCCTGCTGGACCTACCCAAACACGCCGGGCACCTGGAATCAAGTCCTCCGCACGATAAGCAATGTTATGTCAAGTAGCAGGAGAACGATCTCGGCCGGGCACCTCTCGCCCACGTTGGGCTCCGCATGGAGTCGTCCGACCCTGCGTGCAGGGAGCGTCGGGACTCACGCGCCAGCCACTCGGGCTCGGTCCGCCCCTGCCGACTGCGCGGTGATCCCCGCCGAAGAGTTATCCACAGGATGCACAGAGGGCTGTGGAAATGTTGATTATTCAACGTTCGCAAATTGCGGGTTTTTCGTCTTTCCACACCCTTGCGGGGTGTCCGAAGAGGCCATACATTCCCTCCTGCGCCGAGCACGGCGCGGGAGTAGGACGAAGCAGCACCGAGAGGTCGTACGAGGCGGCTCGCAAGGGCCGAAGCGGAAAGTCGACCGGCGCTGTGGACGAAACCGCGACCGGCTCGGCGAATTTTTTTGGTCCCGCTCAGGGACGTGTGCTGCGGCCCGGCCCTCTCGACTCGACTACGATCGGCGCGATGCAGTTCCCTCCTCGCCCGCCGAGCATCGACCAGGGCGTAATCGCCCTCGTCTGGGCGGTGGGCCTCGGCACGTACATCTACTTCGGCCTCCTAGCCGTCGGCGCGAGCGGCGCGACGGCGATCGTGATTGCGCTCGTCTCGTTCGCGGGGATCTGGCTGCTCGTGCGCCTGCGCGGCGAGGAAACGCCGACGCGGCGACGGCGCTCGTAGCCCGCCTACGCTGCGCGGCATCCGGGGTTATGCGGTGCGAGCGCGAAGACCAGCTTCCGCGCGAGCTCGCTGCCGAGCTGCACCTCGAGCCGCTCCCGCGCCTGTACGGCCTGCGGATCGAGGCTTTCCAGGTGCGCCGTGAGCAGCCGCGTCCCCCGTTGCGTCGTCGCCTGCGCCGAGAGGTTCATCCCGGTCCTGTATATCGGGGGACCTGCCCCTTTAGCGTGATCCCTGCCGGGAGGGATCCGCGGCCGTCCCCCGTTTGGGAGGCGGCCGCGAATCGGTCGATCAGCGAGACGGAATCTGCTCCTGCGTACTCGTCTGCTCCTCGGTAGGCGTCGCGGGCGGAGCAGCCCGACCCCGCCTCGCCGTCCAGCGGCGCTCGGCCGCGACGGGCTCGTCCGCGGACGGTCGAGTTGCGGCGCCTTCCGCGCCGGCGTCCGCCGGAACAGTGTCCACCGTTGGCGCCGGCACACCGTCGAGCGAGAGCCCGAGCACGAGACCGAACCCGAACGCGAGCGCGCCGTGCCAGAGACCGACCGAGTGCACCAGGCCGAGGATCCCGATCGAGTTGCTCCAGGAGTCGATCCTCCCCTCCTGCCACCCCTTGCCCGGCTGGTTCGCAAGCAGGATCCAGCCGACGCAGACGAGCACGGGCAGGAACGCGAGGGCGAACGTACTCGGCGACAGCCGCAGCCGAAGTCCCTTCGTCCATGTCCCGATGTGGTTCGCCAGCGCGACCACGAGCCCGGCGGCGCCGACGATCGCCATCGCGATCCAGAAGCGTCCCGGCGTTTGGGTTCCAACCTGCGCTGCGCCCCACAGTCCGAATCCCGCCAGCGCCGCGGCGAAAGCGAGCGTCAGACCGCGGGACGCGTCGTACATGCCGTAACTGCGCATTCTTTTTCACCTCGTTCCGTTGCCCGACGGCGGTAAAACGGCGAAGTCCTGCCTCGGGTTGCGCCTACCCCGAACTATTCGAGTGCAAGCCTGCGGGCGTCGAACGTGGCCGACCACAGCTCCGTGCGGAACGCCTCGAGCGTCGCGAGCGCGTCGTCGGCGAACAGATGTTCCACCACCCCGATCTGGCGGTCGTTGTGGAACGGGACGTCGACGTGCGGGTGCGAGACGAGGTTGAGCGACAGCCGGCGGCAGCTCGGGCACCGCACGGCGAGCCCCACGGTCCCGTCCGTTGCCGTGAGGAGCGTGAACGAGGACGGGAAGACAGGACGCGGCCGCTCTTCCGGGTAGCAGAAGAAGCTCCACGGCCACTCCCCCCTCTTGATGCGCACCGCTGCGAGCTCGCCCAGCTCGGCGCCGACCGGGTCGAGCCGCGCCGTCATGAGGTTGAGGAACTCGCCTGCGCCGAGGCCGAGCGGCGCCCAGTCGAGCTCCTCGTGCGTGAGGAGCCCGTCGTGCTCCTCGCCGCAGTCGCAGTCGAAGCGCACACGGAAAACGGCCGGGTGCGAGGCACCGGGGAGCTGCTCGATGCTCCGGAACGCCGAGAGCAGCACGTGCGTCTCGCCCCGTGTGGGACAGGCGAAGGCGTAACGGCTCGTCAGCGGGTCGTACATGGAGACGTTGTAGAGACAACGCCGGACGGCGAGCCTCGGGGTTCTCAGTAGGTGATCAGCGCGAACAGGTCGTACTGAGCAAGGCGCTCGCGCCCGCCGAGGAACGAGAGCTCGATTACGAAGTTGACGCCGACGACGGTGCCGCCGAGGTGCTCGACGAGGCCTGCGATCGCCTCCACCGTCCCGCCTGTCGCGAGGACGTCGTCGTGGATGACGACCCGAGCGCCGCCTGCGATCGCGTCCGCTGCGACCTCCAGCGTGTTCTGCCCGTACTCGAGCGCGTAGGTCGCGGAGACCGTCGCGGGCGGGAGCTTGCCCGGTCGCCGCGACGCAACGAACCCGCAGCCGGCCTCGACAGCAATCGCGGCGCCGAGCCAGAAGCCGCGGGCCTCGGCCCCGAGCACGAGATCGGCCCGGCGCTCGCGCGTCCAGTCGGCGAGCTTCCCGACCGCCTGCCGTAGTGCCTCAGGGTCGAGGAGCAGGGGCGAGATGTCCTTGAAGTCGACGCCCGGCTCCGGAAAGTCCGGGACCTCGCGGACGCGCGTCGTGAGATCGATGCCCGCCACGCGCGCGAGGCTACTCGACGAGGCGGCGGGCGTTGCGCCGGAGGAGAAGGTCGGCGAGCTCCTCGGCGTTCTGCGCGAGCCGCTGGAGGTCACCGAGAGCTGCCTGCCGCCGCTCCGCGTTCCGCGAGCGCAAGGCCGGTGCGATCACCGCTTCGAGCAGGCTGCTCTCGCGGTCGGCCGCGGTGCGGAAGGCGCGCAGGTTCCGCGCGTCGATCCCGAAGCGCGCGAGCACCTCGCACGCGGCGGCGATGTCCGCCTCGCTCTCTGCGTAGACCCGCTGCCCTTCGTCGAGACGCGACTCGAGCAGCCCGAACTCCTCGAGCTCGCGCGCGCGAGCGGCCGTGATCCCGGCCCGGTCACAGAGCGCCTCGAGGTCGAGCTCCTCCTCCCCCACGTCGACAACGCTTCGGCGTCGGCGCCGCTGCTTGCCGGCGCCCGCGTCGAGCTCCTGCCTGATCACGCGCAACGGCAGGAACTCGTCGCGCTGCAGGCGGAGGATCGTCTCCAGGCGCTCGACGTCGTCCTCCGAGAAGAGCCGGTAGCCGCCCTGCGTGCGCCGAGGGTTCAGGAGGCCCTGGTCCTCGAGATAGCGGATCTTCGAGATCGAGACGTCGGGGAACTCGTCCTTGAGCCGGCTGCAGACGGTGCCGATCGTCAGGAGCCGCCGGCGCGGCGGTGCCTCGGTCATTGTCATCAGTGACCGTCCCGATGACGCTGGTCGATGCCCGGGTCGCGCTGGCCAAGCGAGAGTGCGTACCCGCGCGAAGCCAAGGCTGGCTGCCTTGGCGAGCGCGTGGGCGCGCTCTCGAGCAGCGGCAGCGCGGGCCGGGTGCGGGCAGGTGTCGTCGGGGCGGTCACTAACGCTGGAGGAAGGTCAGTCGGTACTTGCCGATCTGGAGCTCGTCGCCGTCGCTGAGCTCCGTGGTCTCGACTCGCTGGCGGTTGACGAACGTCCCGTTCAGGCTGCCCTGGTCCTCGAGCTGCCAGCGGTCACCGTCCTGGGTGAAGACGGCGTGCTTGCGGGACACCGTGACGTCGTCGAGGAAGATCGCGCACTCGGGCGAGCGGCCGAACGTCGTCGGGCTCGTCTCGAGCCGAAACGTCTCGCCGGCCCGCCCGCCGCCCGAGCGGACGATGAGCGCGGCCCCGTGGACGCCGAGGTCGCCGAGTGGGTCGAGGCTCTCGATCGGCTCCGGCGCGGTGAACGCCTCGGTCGACTCCCCCTCCTGTGGGAGGACGAGTGCCGCGCCGCACCTCGCGCAGAAGTGCGCGGCTTCCGGGTTGTTGTACCCGCACTCGGGGCAGTAGACATGCGCCATCAGGCAGGCGGAGTCGCCTTGCCGGCGAGGATCTCGGTGAGCGACGCGACGTCTACCGACTCGAGGACGCTCCTCCCCTCCGTCACCTGGAGCCGTGCGACGAGCTCGGCCCGCAGGATGTCGATCTTGCCGTGCAGGAGCCGGCGGCGGTACGAGACCTCATGCTCCTCCTGAGTCAGGTCGTCGATGAGCTTCTTGAGATCCTCGTCGGACAGCGTCGCGAGATCCGGCAGCGGTTCCATCGTGCCCTTTCTACGGGTAGGCCCTCACCGAGGGTGAAGCTGAACTTTAGCCTTTGTGTTCGCCGGCCGCTAGGTGCGCGCTGCGGCCGCCTCTCCCTGCTCGATCTCGTCGACGAGCGCCCGCAGCTCCCGCGCCAGCTCGTCCGACTGCTCGCGCGTCTCGCCTTCGGCGTAGAGATGGATGAGCGGCTCGTCGGGATCCGGGAGGACCTGAGCCCACCCGCGCTCGTCGAACAGCTTGATTCCGTCGGTGAGGTCGAGGTCGCGGCCCGCGAGGCGCTCGTTCAGAACGCGCATCACGAGCCCCTTGAGCGCCCACGGACACGGCACCTGGTAATGGACGAGGGTCGGCTCCGGCAGGTCGGCCACGAGCTCCGACAGCGGCCGGTTGACCGGCGCGAGCAGCTCGAGCAGCTTCGCGAGGCTCGCGACGGCGTCGTAGCCCGGCAGGAACTCCGGGAAGACGTAGCCGCCGCCGACCGCGCCCGCAAAGATGACCCCTCCCTCGGCGGCCGCGCGCGTCAGCTCGGGCAGGGAGGTCGGGGTCCGCACGACCTCGAGCTGTGAGTCCTCGACGAGGCGCTCGACCTGGCTCGTCACCGTGACGGGAAAGGCGAGCTTCCCGCGGCGACCGTTCGAGCCGAGCAGGCGGAGGAAGAGAAGAAGCGCCTGCTCCACCGGCACCTCGCGCGCCTGCTCGTCGACGAGGTGGAGCCGTTCCGCCGAGCGGTCGAAGACCGCGCCGAGATCCGCTCCGATGACCGGCACAAGCCGCTTCGTCTGGCCGATCGAGGCGGCGAGCCCGGGCGCGACATCGGCCTGGTCGGGCCCCTCGCCGCTGAAGGCGTGAGCGGCAACGACCTCGACGCCGAGCGGTCCGAGCACGAGCGGAAGCACGTACGAGGCGCCGGAGAACCCGTAGTCGACGACGATCCGGAAGCCGCGGGCGCGAACGGCCTCGGCGTCGATCGTCGAGAGCAGCTCTGCGGCGTACGTCTCGCGGACCCGCGCGGGATAGGAGATGCCGCCGACCTCGCCGGCGGCGACGCGGCGGAACTCGCCGCGCGTGAAGTGCTTCTCGACCTCCTTCTGCATCGCAGCACTCATCTCGATGCCGGGCGGCTCGAAGAAGTGGATCCGGATCACCTCCGGGTCGCTCGGACTGATGCCGACGTGGAAGCCGGCGTCGTACGCCTCCGACTTCACGAGGTGGCGCGCGACTGCGGCCGGGCTGATCCTGAGATCCGCGACGTGGACGCCCGTCGACGAGATGCCGGAGATCATGGCCCGCTTGATCATCCGGCACGCGGCGGCGCCCTCGCGGCTGGCGACCACGCGCGCGCCGCGCTTGAGCGCGGTGCCGAGCGCGGCGGCAAGCCGAACCGCCACGTCCGGCGTCAGGTCGACGTTCACCATCCCTGCCACACCCTGCTTGCCGAAGACGCGCGACGTGCCGCGCGATTCCCAGATGAGGCTCTCGTGCAGCTGCGAGCCGGTCTCGACATCCTTGAAGGGATAGATCCGGACGCCGGGCAGGATCACGCTCTCGGCGCCGACCGTGACCTCGTCTCCGATCGCGACCCCCTGGTGCACGTGGACGTGCGCCCGCAGGTCGCAGCTGCGGCCCACGATCGCCCCTTCGAGCTCGGTGCTGCGGCCGATGTACGTCGACGCGTCCACGATCGAACGGACGACGCGTGCGCGCTCGCGAACCGTGACGCTCGTCGAGAGCACCGTGTAGGGGCCGACGCGCGCGCCTCGCGCGACGCGGCAGTAGTTGCCGAGATACGCCGGTCCTTCGATTGCGTCGAGGTCGTCGAGGTCCACCCCGTCCCCCAGCCACACGTTGCCGCGGATACGGATCCCCGGGATCTCGAGCTGGACCCGTTCGTCGAGGGCGTCGAAGTTCGCCTGCCGGTACTGGTCGAGGTTGCCGATGTCCTGCCAGTAGCCATCGAAGACATGGCCGTAGATAGGTCGCCCCATCTCGAGCAGCAGCGGGAAGAGCTCCTTCGAGAAGTCGTAGGGGCAGTCGTCGGGGATGTGCTTCAGCACCTCCGGCTCGAGGACGTAGATGCCGGTGTTGATCGTGTCGGAGAAGACCTGCCCCCAGGAGGGCTTCTCGAGGAAGCGCTCGACGCGCCCTTCCTCGTCGGTGACGACGATGCCGAACTCGAGCGGGTTTTCGACCGACTTGAGCCCGATCGTCACCGACGCCTGGTTCGCGCGGTGCGCCTCGACGAGCTGTGTCAGGCCGACGTCGCAGAGCGCGTCGCCGGAGATGACGAGGAACGTGTCGTCGAGCCGACCGGCCGCGCGCTTGACGGAGCCGGCGGTGCCGAGCGGCGATTCCTCCACCGAGTAGCCGATGTCGACGCCGAGCGTCTCGCCGCTGCCGAAGTAGCTGCGGATCGCCTGCGGCAGGAAAGCGACGGTGACGATCACATCCTCGAACCCGTGGCGCTTGAGCAGCTCGACGATGTGCTCCATGCACGGCTTGCCGACGATCGGCACCATCGGCTTCGGCTGGTTGGACGTGAGAGGCCGCAGCCGCGTGCCCTCTCCCCCGGCCATGACGACGGCCTTCATCGTCGGAGTTCTCTCCGAGCGGTCCGGATGTAGAACACGCCGGCGACGAGGGCGAGAGCGATGCCTGCCCAGAAGAGACCCACCGGCCAGCGCGTCGCGGGATGCGTGACGATGCGGAAGAAGATCGCGGCGTAGAGCACCCACGTCGCGGCCTTGCCGACGGCGTTGACGTCGACCTCGATCCCGCGCGGCGCGAGGAGGCTCGAGCCGGCGAGCAGGAGGAGGTCGCGACCGAGGATGACGGCGAGCCCTGCCCACGGCAGCCGGTCGTAGGCGAAGAGGAGGATCACCGCGGCGTCGATCATCAGCCGGTCGGCGAGCGGGTCGGCGAGCTTGCCGAAGCGCGACTCCACGTGCCAGCGCCGCGCGAGGAAGCCGTCGACCTGGTCGGTGACCCCGGCGATCCCGAATGTGATGCCGCCCGGCCAGCTCGGCCGGTGTCCGGCGCGCACCATGAGCACGACGAAGACGGGAATCAGGGCCAGCCGCGCGACCGTAAGCGCATTTGGAAGCTGCGCGAGCGGCGGCGAGGCGGCGGGAACGTCCATGTAGCGAAGGATACGGGCGGCCGCTCCGTATGCTCTCGCGCGTGCCGGAACTGCCGCGGATCCCGGGGTTCGTCGACGCACACTGTCACGCGTTCCAGCGTGGGCTGCGCGGGCGCGCCGAGGGCGGCGACTTCTGGGTGTGGCGCGAGACGATGCTCGAGCTCGCCCGGGGTCAGACCCCGGGCCAGGTCCGGACGAGCTATGCGGACGTGTACCGCGAGCTGCACGCCGCCGGCTACACCGCTGTCGGCGAGTTCCACTACCTCGGGCTCGAGGAGGCGCGTGCAGCGGCGGAGGCTGCAGCGGAGGCCGGGGTCGAGCTCGTCCTCCTCCACGTCGCGTACGCACGCGGCGGGCTGGAGCGCTTCCGGCAGGAGTCGGTGGCGGCGTACCTGCGCGAGCTCGAGGAGCTCCGCACCGGGAGGATCCGCGTCGGCGTCGCCCCCCACTCCGTCCGCGCCTGCCCCCGCGACTGGCTCGAGGAGCTCGGCCGCTACGCGGCGCAGGAAGAGCTGCCGCTGCACGTGCACGCCGACGAGCAGCCGCGCGAGATCGAGGAGTGCCTCGCCGAGCATGGCCTCCGCCCCATCGAGCTGCTGGACGTGTGTGGCTGCCTGGGCCCGCGCACGACGGTCGTCCACGCGACACATGCCGACGGGCACGAGCTCGACCTGCTCGCGGCTGCGGGCGCTCGCGTCTGCGCCTGCCCGACGACCGAGGCGAACCTCGGCGACGGCTTCCTACCGGTCGAGCGCCTCCTGCACCGCGGCATTGAGCTCTGTATCGGCTCCGACTCGAACGTCCGCATCGATCCGCTCGAGGAGCTGCGCGAGCTCGACGGGATCGCCAGGCGGCAGTCCGGCCGGCGCGACGTCTTCGCGGTGGAAGACCTGCTCGCGATCGGCTCGGCGAACGGTGCCCGCGCGCTGGGGCTCGAGTCGTGGCCCGACGTGGGCGTGGACACCGCGCATCCGGAGCTCGCGGGCGTCGAGGACTGGCGGAGCGCGCTCGTCGCCGGCTGCTCGGCGGCCGTGCTCGTCGCCTGAAAACTAGTCGTGCTCTTCCTCGATCCCGTCCGGAAGGGACAGCCACGGATACCGTCGCGACCTGTAGACGGAGACGGTCGGCTGCGGGAACGACGGGTCGGCGAACGCGCCGATCGGGACGGCGATCGTGTCCGTCCAGCCCTCGGTCGTGGTCGTCCAAAAGACCGTGGCACCGCAGTCGGGGCAGAAGCGAAACGTCCGTTCCTCGCCGGCGTCTGAGATGCGGACGTACTCCGTGTACCGTCCGGTGACGTCGACCCGATCCTTCGGCCACCGCGCCTGCATCCCGAACGCGCTGCCGGTCCGACGCTGGCAGGCGAGGCAGTGACACATCGAGATCCGAACGGGGTTGCCCTCGGTCGTCGCTCGGAGCTGGCCGCAGCTGCATTCGGCCTCGCGTCTCTGCACGCGCCGATCTTACGAGACCGGCTAACGCTGCCGGAAGGGAGTGCCAGAACACGGCCATAGCCGACAACAGCCGCGTGGGCCAGTGTTCGGGAATGACCCCTGATGCTGTTCCGTAACGACAGCGACAAGTCAGCCTGGCTGCACGGGCTCGTGTCCAGCCGCGAGGACGCGCGCGGCGGCCGGCAGCGACGGTTTCGCCGTACTGCGTTAGCGTTAGCTCGACAAGCTCGGGGTCATCTTGCGCGCCGCCGATTCGCAGCATCGGGGGGAGTATCGAAGACTCTAGGGCCGAGTGTTCCGCGATGGCCCCTGAGCGGACCACCAGACAGCTCTTGCTAGTGAGCCGCTCACACCTCGGGTTGGTGTGCACCTGCGGGGAGAATGACTCGAGATGCAGGCGCCAGACGTTGTACGTGCGGTGGGTGCGGCCATGGAGGTCGCCTCAGAGCTGGACTTGGCAGCCGCCGACGCGAGGGTTCTTCACAACTCGAACAAGCTCACTTTGCGGTTGCTGCCTTGCGATGTCGTTGCCCGAGTGGCATTCGCCGGGCTCGAGGATTTCGAAGCCGAACTTGAGATTGGACGACGGCTTGCCGAGGTCGAAGGCCCCGTGGCGAGACTTGAGCCCAGAGTCGAGCCGCGTGTCTATGAGCGGCACGGGTTCGCGGTCACGCTCTGGACCTACTACGAGGAGGCACGTCAGGAGCTCTCACCAACCGACTACGCGAAGACGCTTGAGCGGTTGCATGCCGGTATGGCGCGGGTCGATGTCACTGTGCCGCACTTCTCGGACCGAGTCGCGGAAGCTCAACAACTCGTTGCGAGCCCGGACCGAACACCAGGGCTCCACCACTCAGAACGGAAGCTTCTCAGCAGCGCGTTACGAAGCCAGAGCCGTGAGATCAGTGAGCGCTCCTCCGCCGAGCAACTGCTGCACGGAGAGCCACACGCGGGCAATCTGCTCAACACGAACAGCGGGCCGTTGTTCATAGATCTCGAGACGTGCTGCCGTGGGCCTGTCGAGTTCGACCTCGCTCATGTGCCGGAAGAGGTCAGCAAGTGCTATTCCAGCGCTGATCAAGAACTGCTGCGCGCGTGCCGATTCCTCGTTCTGGCCATGGTCGCCGCCTGGCGCTGGGATCTAGACGACCAACTCCCGAATGGGAGACGAGCAGGGCAAGAGCTTCTCGGCGCCCTACGCGCGGGCCCACCGTGGCCTTCACTCGACGTCGTGTGGGAACGCGTTCCGTAGTTCGGCGACCGGCTGTTCTACTCCGTGAGCAAGAGAGGGCCCTAGTTCGGTGACGACGATGGTGTACCGAGGCACGCTGCGCCTGAACCAACGGCGGGCTCCGTGCGTCGCGGGGTCGGGCCTCAGATCGAGGTCTTTCCCACCGACCTCCGACGATGCGTCGACTTTTACGTACGGGTTCTGCGGTTTGACGTCGTTGAAGACAAGCGCGGCGACTCGACGCCTTACGTCAGCTTCCGCCGCGGCTCGGCTCGCATTGGCGCGAGTCCATCATGGGGGCCAACCGACGCGTCCGCACGCGCCGTGCCGCAGGGCGCGGAGCTGGTTCTCGAAGTCGACGACCTAGTTGCTGAGCGCGACCACATCGTCGCGTCGGGCTGGTCGCTCGCTTCAGATCTCTGCGCCCGCCCATGGGGTCTTGAGGATTTCAGGCTCTATGACCCTGATGGCTACTACATCCGCATCACGACCCGGCGCTGACCGTCGCCTGCGCCAGCGCTCGGGAGGACGGGTATCAAAGGGGCAGGCTGTCCTCGAGCGATTCGAGCACGTAGTCGGCGTCGGCCTGATGCAGTTGCTCGACGCTGAAGTGGCCGGTGGCGACCCCGACGCACTCGATGCCGGCTCGATGGGCTGCTGCGACGTCGAGGGGAGTATCGCCGACGGTGAGACAAAGCTTCGGGTCGATTGGCGCGCCGTAGACAAGCGCTGCCCGCTCGAGCGCCTTCCTGGTCAGCTGCGAGCGGTCGTCGGAGTCCGATCCGTAGCCCCCGAAGCTGAAGAAGCGGTTGAGCCGAGCTCGGTGCAGCTTGATGTGCGCCGCTGCCTCCCCGTTCCCGGTCACCAGCCCAAGCAGATAGCCGCTCTCGAGCAGCCGCGGCAGAAGCTTCTCGACGCCGGGCAGAACGCGGTAGCCGGTCGAGGCGGCGACAGTTGCGTAAAGGTGGTTCAGTCGCCGTTCGAGCAGCCTTCCAAGCTCCTTGTGCGTTGGCGCGTGACCGACCACGGCTTCAAACGTGCCTCGAGCCACCTGTGAGTCGGTCATCCCCGCGTCCGTGTACTTCCCGATGTCGGCCGGAGTCCCGTACAGCTCATCGAACGCCAACCGCCACGACGCCGCGCCGGCCCCGCCTGTGTCGATCAGCGTCCCATCGATGTCGAACAGCAGAACGACGTGATCCGCCGGCATCTCAGGCTGGCCGGCTCTTGCCAGTCAATGATTCGATCGGCTCGGCCAGGGCATTGGCGGGAAGATGCTGGGCCTGGACTACGTCCGGCTCCGTACCGTTTCTGGCTGCCAGCCACGGCGCCAGCACCAAGAGCAGTCGCGCGTCGGTAAGCGCGCGCACCGAATGGGGCTCGCCTGGATCGAAGGTCGCAAGCGTGCCCGCTTCGCACTCGACGGTTTCCGGGGAGCACTCGATCGATACTCGGCCGGCGATCACCTCCAATACCGCCCGCTCGCGAACTTGGTGATCGCCAAGCTCCTCGCCACCTTGAAGGTCGATCACGACGAGCCGGCATTCGGGAGACGAGAACAGCACTCGCGGCTTCTGCCGGCCGACACTCGGCATGCGCGGCGCATCCGCTCCCGGCTGACGCGCTCGTCGCTTCTCGGAGGATGCCGCAAGCGACGGGAGATACCAGCGCTTCACGTCTGACCCCTTGGAGAATCCCGCTTGAGTTCGTGCCCGATCACCGGTCGCGTTCTCGCCGGCGCCAAGACCCCCGGGCTCGCGACCACCGCGACGTGAGTCTCCATTTCCGTTCCTCCTCAGCCTGAAGCTTGATCGCCGCCCAAGGTTCAGGCCGGCCGTCTGCCCCAACCACACAGCTTGAGGACGGACTTCGTCGCGGGGCCGATCGTTATGGCCCCACGGGCTCATTCGCAGCGACTGATCCCTAACGCGCCGCTAAACGAGTCTAGCTCTTATCTCCGCACACGCGACACGCAGCTCGCCGTAGGTAGGCGGTTAAGAAGCCGAGCGTCGATCACTGCTAGACTCCCGAATAGCGCGTTGGCTCTAGTGCAGCCGCCGAGGCTATTGCACCTTCCTCTTCGTCTGTCAAACCTGGCCTGAGCGTCGCAGGAGTCCGTTCGGACTCTTCTGCCTTGATAGATGAACCTAAAGGAGTTTCATATGCATGCGACCATTCGCCGCTACGACGGTGTGGACCAGAATCGCACCACCGAGTTGACCGGCAAGGTCAACGAGACCCTCGTTCCGAAGCTGCGCAAGCTGCCCGGATTCAAGGGCTACTACCTGATCGAGGCCGGCGACGGTGTCTTCAGCTCACTCGGTCTCTTTGAGACCCATGAGCAGGGTGAGGAGTCGAGCAAGCTCGTCCACTCCTGGATCCACGACGAGAAGCTCGAGACGCTGATGCCCAACGAGCCCAAGATCACGAGCGGCAGGGTCATCGCTCAGAGCAACGGTCTCGCGGTCGCGTAACTCGGCCACACGCGTCAAGCGAGGGGTCGGCTTGCCGGCCCCTCCCGCACCTTCAGGGCGCGTGAACTCGCCGGAAAGATTGACCACGTCGTCCTTCCTCGCGTAACCCCTCGACGCTGATCGACCGAGCGCCGATGTCGGCGCTGGCAGGAGGTGGCATGCTGCGGGTGGCTCCTGGAAGGAAACGCATGAGGCAGGCCCCAACGCTCCTCCCGCCGCGTATCCAGGGGGAGCGAGATCCGTTGGCGACGATCGCGGTCTCGGCTGCGCCGGTCCTGCTCGAGGGCCGCTATCGGCTGCTGATGCGAACGCTCTGGCAGCTTCGACACTCGCGGAGGACGCGCTGGGGACTCGGTCTCGGGTCGGGCGCCCTCATGCTCCTCCTCGCGTTCCTGGCTGTCCGTCACTTCGCGACCACTTCGTGGCCGCTCTCGCACGGCCAGCCAGGCTTGCTCGTTGCAGCCGGGCTACTGCTTCTCCTTGCCCAGGCGCTCAAGGCACTCGGGTGGGCACGCCTGTTCACCAACGACGAGCGGCCCTCTCCGCTTGCGCTCGTCGCCGGCAACGGCGGCGCGGCGCTGATCGGTCTCGTCCTCCCCGGCCGCTTCGACGATGCGATGCGGATCGCGGTCGTGCGCCGCTACCCAGGCTGTCCTGCCGGTCTACGGGCAATCAGCCTCTCGCTTGTCATGCTCGGTCTGATCGACGCCGCCGCGCTGGCGCCGCTCGCCGCCGTCGCCGTCGCCTTCCCAGGCGCCGGGATCGCTGCGCGTGCCGCGCTAGCGGTCGTAACCGCAGCCGGGATCGCAGCCGCCGCGGTGATCGTGGCACTGCCACGCCTCGCCGGAAGCACACGCGCCCTGCGCTTCCGGCTCGGTCGCTGGTTGAGCCCGCGCACGACCTCGCTGTACCGCGCAACGCAGGCGTGGGCATTCGTAATCGGCTGCTGGCTCGTCCGCGGCGTGGCGTGCTTCATCCTCCTCGGCACGCTCGGACTGAGCTACTCGTTCCCACTCGCGCTGCTGTTTCTCTGCGCCGGTGCCGCAGCCGCAGCGCTACCAATCGGGCCAGCGGGCGCAGCCACCCAGGCAGGCGCCGGAACCGCCGCCCTCGCCGCCTCGGGCGTCGGAACATCGCAGGCGCTTGCTGCGGCCGTCTCCGTCGGCGCCCTCGGAGTCTTCTCCGGAGCAGCCGTCCTGCTCTTCGCCCTCGCCTGGCGCACCGGACGGCTGCTGCTACCCGCTCGGACCGCAACCTGATCGGGCCACTGAGCGTCCGAGACGTCGGCGCCCAGGCGGTCGAGATCGTGCCTCACGAGGGGTGGTAAAATCTGCGCAGGCGCCTAAAGCCTTAGGCCCTGTGACCTGCCGGGTCGTAAAACATGGCCCGGCGAATGCCTTTTCCGTAGCAGAACGGTCAAGGGGGCGCCGCTGATCGGCGGCGTGACGTCGACTGCTGATAGGAGAGTCTTATGCACACGGCCGTTGAGGAGAGCAAGGCGTCGTCGATCGCTACGGCTGCCGATCCGGCCCGCCAGCTACGCGTGCTGATCGCGAATGAGAAGCGGGAGCGCCTCGCGGTGCTGGCGCAGGTGGTGGGAGACCTCGGTCACGATGTCGTCGCGCGCGAGATCTACGTCAGCGAAGTGGCCGCCTCGACCGCACGCGAGCAGCCCGATGTTGCGCTGGTCGGTCTAGGGCTCTCCTCTGCGCATGCGCTCGAGCTGATCGGAGAGATCGTGCGGGAGGCCTCCTGTCCGGTGATTGCGCTTCTCCATGCGAGCGATCCCGCCTATATCCACGAGGCCGCCAAGCGTGGGATCTTCGCCTATATCATCCACGACGACCCCGACGAGTTGGCGAGTGCAATCGACATCACCCTGCAACGGTTCGCCGAGTACCACAATCTGCAGGGCGCCTTCGGCCGACGAGCAAGGATCGAGCAGGCAAAAGGGATTCTGATGGCGCGCAACTCGATCGACGAGGATGGCGCGTTCAAGATCCTGCGCGACCACTCACAGCACACGGGCAGAAAGCTCGCCGACCTCGCAGACGCGGTCGTGCAGAGCCATCTTCTCCTCCTTCCCCAGCAAGCAAACGGGCGGCCAGTGACCGCGGACAGCGTGTAGGGGGCATGGTTACGGCCTGGGAATCCGAGAACACCCCGGGTCTTTTCTCGGAAATCTGGACACTGTTCAATCGCGGCGAATTGGTTCCCCATTGCGCCTGGTGCGGACGCGTGCGGGTAGCGGAAACATGGGCCTTTCCGCCCAATGGAGCACTTGACGCGATCGACGCGCGCCTGAGCACGTCGCACTCGATCTGCCCGCCCTGCGTCCAGACGGTCGGGGCAGTTGGCTCGCAGCAGCGCGACGGATCCGCGGACCGGGGCAGAAGCGCGCAGGTGGTGCTAGTCTAGGTGCTAGCAGTGCTGTAATCATCGGTGCTGTGGAGTTGTTCGCCGGCTAGCAAGGTGCGGTCCGGCCGAACGTCCTCCCCTCAAGCGTTGCGGGTTGGAGCAGATTGTGGCCGGCCCATTCAGCCTGGTCGGCGACCACGCCTCGACCATCGGAGGACGAATGACTGAAGCATCGACAACCCCGTCTGCGACTCAACTTCCGAAGGAAGATGTCGCCGTCGACGGAGCGATTCCCGAAAACGCGCCGGAAGCCAACGCGAACGCAACCGAGACCGCGAGCGATCCGATCGTCGATTTCAGCAAGTGGCACGGCAAGGACTTGGTCGATCGTGACGGTGAGAGGATCGGCAAGCTCGAGGACGTCTACTTCGATGTGGGAACGGATCAGCCTCAGTTCGCCACGATCAAGGAAGGCGTGATCGGACGCCACCTCACGTTCGTCCCGCTGGCCGACGTAACGATCGGGCCCGACAACCTGCAGGTGTCAGCATCCAGGGCAGAGGTCAAAGGCGCGCCAAACCTCGATGTGCAAGGCGACGAACTCTCCCAATCGGACGAGTCGACCCTCTACCACTACTACCAACTCAACTACACGCCCTCAGACGTGCCAAGCGGCCGCAGGCTCGCCCGCCGCTGAACAACGATTCCAAGCGGTTCCGGCAAGGAATCGCTTCATCTCTCCCAATACGAGACAAACGGAGGTAACTGAAATGGGTATTAGCGTCAGTCTTCTTTTGGCCGCCGGCGGCGCCGCCCTGATCTGGGCCGTCAACGCAACGGTATCCGGCGTGAACATTCATACGGTCGGTGTCATCCTGCTCATCATCGGTGTCATCGGCTTCGCCACCTCGCTCTTCTTCTGGACGAGCTGGGGCGGCTTCAGCGCCAGAGGCACACCAGTCGGCCCGGGCACAACAACAACCACCCGCGACCGAGTCGTCGAGCAGTAAAGACTCCCAACCTCCAAGAGGACGGCCCCAAACCCGGCACACCAGGAGAGGGCGGCGCAAGCCGCCCTCTCGGTCTGCCGCGGCGGACGGGTGTACTTAGATGAGGGCGGCGAAACGCCTCGTCGCCCCGTCGGTTCGGGAAGACGTACTCGGCCGCGAAGCCCTTCCCCCAGCGGTCGACCAGCCTGTCCAGGTCGAGTGCCAGCTCGAACTCCGCCCGCGTCGACTCGCCCCAGGGCCAATCGTCCGTCCTCTCCTCCTTCACCTCCGCGCCACCTCCGCGCCGCAGAGGACGAGGGCACGTGTCCGTTCCGGATGTGCCGCCGCGAACAGCATCGACAGCGGTCCGCCCTCGGAGACACCCATCAGCGCCGCGGAGTCGGAACCGGCGGCGTCCATCACCGCGCGGACGTCGTCCATCCGCTCCTCCAGCGTGCCGACGCGAACCCGGTCCGAGAGACCCATACCACGCTTGTCGAACAGCAGCAGACGCGAAAACGTTCCCAGCCGCTCACAGAAACGCCGATAGTCGAGGTCTTCCCACAGCACTTCCAGGTTCGTGATCGCCCCCGCGACGAAGACGAGATCAATCGGTCATCGCCCAC
The DNA here is from genome assembly GCA_036723535.1 of Gaiellaceae bacterium. GTDB lineage: Bacteria > Actinomycetota > Thermoleophilia > Gaiellales > Gaiellaceae > Palsa-739. The sequence continues at coordinate 8,068 of DAIMGZ010000012.1, read as the reverse complement.
GACCTGGTAGGCGATGCTGAGGTCGCCGCTCTGTGCGTAGCAGACGTCGATCACACCAGCGAGACTCGCACAGCCTCGCAGTTCGATGCTCCGCACCCCGGCCCGTCAAGTTCGCGGACGAACCCCGACCACCCTGGCCGCGGCGGGCTGCTCGGCCCCGGCTACTTCTTCGCCTTCTTGGCCTGCCGCTTCTCTTTCAGCGTCTTTTGAGCCGGCTTCTTTTCCATGCTCTTCTTCGTGTTCTTGTCCTTGGTCGCCATGTTCTGACCTCCTTTCCGTGTGGGTGCGGGTGAGACTGTCAGCCGCGGCCCGAGATGTCCATCACCCTCTGACGCTCAGGTATCCCGTAAATCCTGACTCCGGGCCTCGTGGAGCCCGCAATCCCAGTCGGGGCGGCCGGATTCGAACCGGCGACCTTTGGTCCCCCAGACCAACGCGCTAACCAAGCTGCGCCACGCCCCGGGCGACGAGAACCGTAGCTCACGCGGGACCGCTCGTTGGTCGTGTGGCGTAGAGCAGACATGCGCAGGCTTCTCGTCCTCACAGTCGGTGCCGCTGCGCTCGTCTTCCCTTCAGTCGTGGCCGCAACGGCCGGCGGGCGGCCGGTCGCGCTCGTCACCGCCGAGACCTCGAACGAGGTGCTAGCCGTCTCGCTCGGCCCGCACGGCGGGCGGGTCTTGAAGCGCGTCCACCTCGACGATCCTCTGATGGTCGCGGCACCGCTGCACGGGCCGGCCGTCGTCGTCGACCCGCACGGCACCGTGACGCTGCTTGGCTGGCACAGCCTGCGCCCGATCAAGGTCTTCCACGGATTCCGCACGCCGGAGGTAGCGACGATCGCGCCGGGCGACCGGTACGCGTACGTCGCCGACGGAGGAAGCGGCGAGCTCGTCGTGATCGATCTCATGCGGCGCAAGGTCGTCGGCCATGTCTATGTCGGCGCGGGTGCGCACCACCTCTCCTTCAGCCCGGACGGACGACGGCTCTGGGGCGCGCTCAGCGAGGTCGCGACGACCGTCGTCCGCCTCGACACGTCGAACCCGCGGAAGCCGCGCGTCGTCGGACGCGTCCATCCGCCGTTCGCCGGGCACAGCGTAGGTTTCGCCCCCGGTGGCCGCACCGCCTGGGTGAGCGGGGCGTCCGCGCACGTCGTCATGGTGTTCAGCGCAGCCACTGGCAGGCTCGTGACCGAGCTGCACGCAGGAAGAGCCCCTCAGGAGATCGCCTTCGCCCGCGGGCAGGCGCTGATCACGAGCGGCTACGGGTCGTCGATCGAGTCGGTCTCACTGCGAACGCTCCGTCCGCTGCGCCTCGTCTCGGCGCCCTACGGCAGCTTCAACCTCGATACCTATGGTGCGTTCGTCGTGACGACGTCGCTCCTCACCGGCGAGGTGAGCGAGTTCCGGGTCGGCGACCTTCACCGGCTCTGGACGACGAAGGTCGCGCCGGCCGCGCGCTACGTCGCGATCTCCGTCTGGCCGGGCCGCTAGCCAAGCTCGAGGTCCGCGACGGTCGCCTCCGGCGGCACTCCCAGCACGGTCGTGCGATGCCCCGTCGACGCGGCGACGAGGGAATGCCCGTGGCGCGCGACGACGTAGCCGCCCGTCACGGCCACGGCCCGCCCGGGCACGCGGAAGGAGCGAAGCTGCGAGCCGTCGGGCGCCAGGACCCGGACGAGCGGCGAAGTCACGCCCATCTCCGACGCCACGACGAGACGCCCACGAAGCCAGCCGAGTGTCTCGATGTCGCCGTGGGCTACGGTCACGCTCCTGCCTTTCGTGATCAGCGAAACCGCGCCCGGAGTTCCGAGCGCGAGCGTCTCTCCGACGGGGGCGAACGCGACGCGAGTCACGGTCGACACGACGCCGACGATGCGGCGCGACCGGTGCCCGAGGTCGTAGACGATCGCTCGCCCTCCCCCGCCGACGTACGCGAACGCGAGCGAGTCTGCGCGCCAGGAGGGCCGTACCGCACGCACCGAGCGGTCGATCGTGGTGTCGTGCGTTCCGTTCCCCCAGATCACGTGCAGGACGAGCCGGTGTCCTGCTCGGACGATGTAGGCGATGCGGAAGCCGTCCGGCGCCCAGGCGATCGCGACGACCCTGCCGCGGGCGTTGTGCGACCAGGCTCGGCGCCCGTCGGGCGCCATGGCGACGAGCGAGTGCCCGATTCCGGCGGCGACGTAGAGCGCGTGCGGCGAGAGGGCCGCAGTGCTGACCGGGAGACCCTGCAGGCGGAAGCCGCCACGCGTGACGACCGACAGCCGTCCGTCGACGATCGCGGCGATGCCGTTCGCTCCCCTCGGCAGCGAAAGCTGCGTGCTTGGCGGACGCTGCTTCGTCTTCGCGCCAAATGTGACGTGGAGCGCTCCGGCGGCGGCGAGTGACCCGGCCGCGATCGCGAGCAGGACGACGGCCGTCGCGAAAACGAGGCCGGCGGTGCGGAGGCCGCGCCGCGCAGGAGCCACGGGCCGAAGCGCCTGCAGCGCGCGATAAAGCGCCTCCTCCCCCGCTCCCGTCTCGGGCTCCGGAGCCTCGGCCAGCAGGCCCTCGAGCCGGCGCTCGAGCTCACTCGACATGCTCGACCTCCAACGACTCGCGCAGCTGCTCCAGTGCCCGTGCGAGGCGCGAGTTGACCGTTCCGACCGGGAGGTCGAGCGCCGCGGCGATCTGCTTCGGCGTCATACCGACTCCGTAGCGCAGCACGACGACGACGCGCCGCTCGAGCGAGAGCTCGGCCACCGCGGCGAGCAGGCTCCGGTCGCCGGACGCCTGTGCCGGGTTGACGTCCGGCGTCTCGGGCAGCTCCTCGTCGGAGAGGCGGCGCTCGGCACGCAGCAGGTCGAGTGCCCGGTTGACGACGATCCGATGCAGCCACGGTCCGAACGGGCGACGCTCGTCGAAGCGTCCGAGCGCAGCGAACGCCCGCTCGAACCCGTCCGCCGCCACATCGTCCGCGAGCGAGCGCCGGCCGGTGATGGCGAAAGCGGCGCGCCACGCGTCGCGCCAGTAGCGGCGGAAGAGCGCGGCAGCGGCCTCTCGGTCGCCGTGTCGCGCCCTCCGTACGAGGTCCCGGTCACTCGGTTCACGCACTCCTTCGCAGTCTTGTACGAACAAGAGACGCTTGCAGGTCCCGCGAATTGGAATAGTCCCGTCATGGACGACTGGCAAGAGCAGGACAACGCGCTCGTGCGGGAGTTCGAGCTCCCGTCGTTCCCCGCCGCGATCGACTTCGTCGTGCGGCTCGCCGACCTCGCGGAGAGTGAAGACCACCATCCGGACATCGATGTCCGCTACCGCCGCGTCACCGTCCGCTGGACGACCCACTCGGCGGGCGGGATCACCGGAAAAGACCGCGAGATGGCGGAACGGACGTCGGCGCTTGTCGCCGCGTAGCGCACAGCCTCGCGGGTAGAACGTAAGACCTTGGCCGCGCCGGACACTAATCCCGACGTGAGCGCGCTCGCAGCAGCCCCGGCTCTCGAGGAGTGGCACCTCGACCTCCACGCGGAGGGCGCACGCCGCGAGGAGGCCGTGGCCCGCCTCCATGGGCTGCTCCTCAGGGCAGCCCGCTTCGAGGTGTTCCGGCGGCGCGGCTCCCTTCCCCAGCTCTCGGCGGTCGAGCTCGACGAGCTCGTCCAGGATGCCGCCGACGACGCTGCCGTCTCGGTTCTCCGGCGCCTCGGTGACTTTCGCGGTGAGAGCAGCTTCCGGACGTGGGCGTACAAGTTCGCCCTGCTCGAGGCGTCGGTGAAGGTGCGCCGGCGCGCCTGGCGGGACCGCGAGGTGACGCTCGAGCCGGAGCAGTGGGAGAGCCTCGCCCACGCAGGGCCTGGGCCGGGCGACGATGCCGAGAGCCGAGCCCTGCTCGAGACGGTGCGCGGCGGGATCCGGTCGGCGCTGACGCCTCGGCAGCGGCAGGTGCTCGTCGCAGTCGTGCTCGAAGGCGTGCCCATCGACGTCCTCGCAGAGCGCCTCGGCTCGAACCGGAACGCGCTCTACAAGATGCTCCACGACGCGCGCCGGCGGCTGCGAAGCCATGTCGCTGCGGCGGGATACCCGGAGGAGAACCAATGACCGGACGCGACCTCGATCCGACCCTCCTGCGCCTGCTCGGAAGCGATGAGCCGGAGCTCGATTGCGACGAGTGCTTCGCGCAGCTCGACCGCTATGTGGAGCTCGAGGTCGTCGGAGCTCCTGCCGATTCGCTTGTCCCCGGCCAGCGTGCCCACCTCGTCGGCTGTCCCGCGTGCGCCGAGGAACACGAAAGCCTGCGCGCGCTGCTCGAGCTCGATTCCGTCTCCTGAAAAGAGGGCCAGATGCAGACGACCAAGTACCTCATCGTCGGTGCCGGCATGACCGGCGACATGGCGGCGAAGGGCATCCGCGAGCACGACGCGGAAGGCTCGATCACGATGATCGGCGCCGATCCGCACCCGCCGTACAAGCGACCTCTGCTCACGAAGGGGCTGTGGCAGGGAGCGTCGGAGGAGAAGCTCTGGCGCGAGCCGGCTGAGAGCGTCGAGCTCGTCACCGGTCGCCGGATCGTCTCCCTCGACCTCGAAGCACGCACCGCGACGAGCGACGCCGGAGAAGAGTACGCGTGGGAGAAGCTGCTGCTCGCCACCGGCGCCCGGCCGCGGCAGATTCCCGGCGCGGAGGGGGTCGTCTGGTACCGCACCCTCGACGACTACCGCCGCGTGCGCGAGATCGCTCGAGAGGGCGCCCACATCGTGGTGATCGGGGGCGGCTTCATCGGCTCCGAGCTCGCTGCCGGCCTCGTCGGGACCGGCTGCCGCGTCACGATGCTCTTCCCCGAGCCGGGGATCGGCTTTCGCCTCTTCCCCGCGGGGCTCTCGACCTTCGTCGCGGACTACTACCGCGAGAAGGGCATTGAGGTGCTGACCGGCGAGACGGTCGCGTCCGCCTCCGGCGGTCGCGTCGAGACCGGCTCGGGCACCACGATCGAGGCCGACGCTGTCGTTGCGGGGCTCGGCGTGATCGCGAACACTGAGCTCGCGGAGGCGGTCGGGCTCGAGGTCGACGACGGGATCGTCGTGGACGAGTACGGGCGCGTGCCTGGGCGCGAGGACGTCTTCGCCGCCGGCGACGTCGCGCGCTTCCCGGTCGTCGCTCTCGGCACCTCGATGCGGATCGAGCACGAGGATCACGCGAACACGCACGGCCGCGTCGTCGGCGGGAACATGGCGGGCGCGGGGACGGTCTACGACCACCTCCCGTTCTTCTACTCGGACCTGTTTGATCTCGGCTACGAGGCGGTCGGAGCGGTCGACTCACGGCTCGACGCGGTCGAGAGCTGGGAGGAGCCGAACCGCAAGGGCATCGTCACGTACGTCGAAGACGGCCGGCCGCGCGGTGTGCTGCTCTGGAACGTCTGGGGCAAGGTCGACGCGGCCCGGGAGGTTCTTCGTGACGGAGAGGGAGCCCTTGCCGTCTAGTGCCCTCGCCCGCTCGCGCAAGCCACGCCGCGGCAGAGAGCTCGTGTGCGAGTCCGTCTTCCGGCCCCTCGCGCACCCGCTCGTCCTCGTCCTGGCGCGGTTGCGCGTGCCGCCGCCGCTCGTCGTCGTCGCTGCCGGTGGGGCCGGCCTCGCGGCGGCCGTCGAGCTGGGCCGCGGCTCCCTCCTCGCCGCCGCGCTCCTCGTCCAGCTCAAGACGCTGCTCGACAACGCCGACGGCCAGCTCGCGCGGCTCACCGGCCGGACGAGCGCCTTCGGCCGGTACCTCGACTCGGAGGTCGACCTGCTCGTGAACGCGGCACTCTTCGCCGCGCTCGGCTGGACGACCGGAAGACCGGCGCTCGCGCTCGCCGGGTTCCTTGCTCTAACGAGCGTCCTCAGCCTCAACTTCAACGTCGAGCGGCTCGCGCGTGGAGGCCCCGCGGAAGCCGGGGCCGAGGGACACGCGACGGCCTTCCTCCGGCGCATCTACGGCTTCGTGTACGCGCCGCAGGATCGGCTCGCCGAGGCGCTCGTCGCGCGACGGCCCACGCTTGCCGGCTCGTCTGCGGTCTCCGTGCTCGCGAACCTCGGCATGTCGACGCAGCTCGCCGCATTCGGGCTGCTGCTTGCAGTCGGGCATCCCCGCGCCTACGCGTGGCTGGCGCTCGCGGAGGTCGCGCTCATCGCACTGGCGCTCGTGCCTCGCCGGATGCCACGACAGCAGCGGGAGGTCGCATGAGCAGCAACGTCTTCGAGCTTCCCGCCCACGAGGGCGAGGCGGCGCGCGACCTCACCGCGGCGGACTGGGAGCGCCTCGAGCGCAACGCGGCCGAGATCCTCGCGGCGCTGGGCCTGGACCTCGACACGCCGGGCACGCGCGAGACGCCGCGGCGCTTCCTGCGGGCGCTCTTCGACGCGACGGCCGGCTACGACGGCGATCCGAAGCTGCGGACGCTCTTCCCGGCGGAGCGGCCGGAGGACGTGGAGGGGCGCCACGCGCAGATCGTCGAGGGGCCGATCGGCTTCTACGCGCTCTGCGAGCACCATGCGCTGCCGTTCCACGGACGCGCGCACGTCGGCTACGTCGCCGGCGACGAGATCCTCGGCATCTCGAAGCTCACCCGGCTCGTGCGGCTCTACGCGCGGCGCTTCACGGTGCAGGAGCGACTGGCCGAGGAGATCGCGGACGGACTGCGCGAGCTGGCGGGCGCGCGCGGCGTCGCGGTCAAGCTCGAGGCGGCGCACCTCTGCACGGCGATGCGCGGCGTCGAGGAGGACGGCTCGGTCACGGTCACGACCGTCTGGCGCGGCCTCTACGACGAGGACGAGTCGCTGCGCGCGGAGTTCCTTACGCTGACGCGGTGATTGAATCCTTCAAGGTTCTCGCCGAGGACGAGGACCTGCCCCGCTGGGACGTGCCGGAGGAGCTAGCGGCGCTCTACGGCGGCGCGATCGGGCTCGAGGAGCCCTGCGTGATCGCGAACTTCGTCCAGTCGCTCGACGGGATCGTGGCGGTGCCTGCGCTCCAGCGGTCGCATGCCCTCCTCGGGGACGAGAGCGAGGCGGATCGGTTCATGCTCGCCTTCCTGCGCGCGTGCTGCGACGCGGTCGTCGTGGGGTCAGGGACGCTCCTCTCGTCTCCGAAAGGGACCTGGCGGATCGACCGGGCCTACCCCCCGGCAGCGGAGGCGCTCGCCAAGCTGCGAGCCCGGCGCGGGCGTCCTGAGCAGCCCCTCCTCGCGATCGTCACCGGCGGCGGCTCGCTCGACCCGGCTCATCCCGTGCTCGAGCGCGGCGCGCTCGTGCTCACGACGGACGGCGCCGCGTCCGCCGTTCGCGCGGCGGTGCCCGAGGCGTCGGAGGTCCTGGCGGTGAACGACGGCGACAGGGTCGATCTTGCCGCCGCGGTAGCGGTGCTGCACGAACGCGGTTGCGCGGTTGTCCTCTCCGAGGGCGGGCCTTCGCTCTTCGGCCAACTGCTCGCCTCGCGCCTCGTGGACGAGCTCTTCCTCACCGTCTCGCCGCTCCTGGCCGGCCGCGCCGGGGATGTCCGCTTAGGCCTGGTCGAGGGTGTCGAGCTGCTGCCGCAGACGCGGGTCGCCGGCCGCCTCCGCTCGGTGCGGGCGCACGGCTCCCACCTCTTCCTCCGCTACCAGCTTCTCTAGCGAGCAAGAGCTTCGCTCTTGCTCGCTGGGAGAAGGAACTCCGCCGGCGGGAGAGCGCGGTCTCCCGCCGGCTCCGTGCTGTTCTGGTTTTCGATGCTTTGGGTGGGAGGCCACTCTCGTGCGCTCGCGCGCGGCGGAGGCCGGCGCGAGCGCGGTTCGGCCTACGGCTAAGCCCCGCTGCGCGGAGGCTTAGCCTCCGGCCCCTGGTGCGGATGAGGTTCGAAACGTTTCGAACCTTGACCACGGCAAGGGCGGCGGCGTAACGGCGCGTTACGACGCCGCCGCACCAGCGGGAGTGCGGTCTGAACCCGCGCAGCCCCAATGCGCTCTTCTGCACGGAGCCAACGGGAGACCACGCTCTCCCGTTTGCGGAGTTCGTTTGTCCCCGGGCTAAGAGCGCAGCTCTTCGCCCGGACTACGCCGAGCCGCCGAGCTGCCGGTAGAG
>DAIMGZ010000011.1:0-28942 GCA_036723535.1 Gaiellaceae bacterium | reverse complement strand
AAGGTTCGCCGCAGCAGCATGCTCGCCGACCCGCAGCTCAGGAAACGCAGCTAGGAGGGTCCAGTGGAACGGTGTTCGTCGCCGCGGTGCGATGGGCGCCGCGAGGCAAGGACGCAGGGAGCGCCGATAGCCGTGCGCTATCGGCGCGACTGAGGACGCCGCATCGCGGCGCTCAGCGCGGCGCAGCGGCACAACCACTGTTTCGCTGGACCCTCCTCGAGCTCCGGCCCGCCGCGCTGGTATCGTCGGCTTTCGCGCTCGTCGCGCGAAGGCAGCCGGGAGCGCCGCAAGGCGCTCGGTCTAATCGGCCGGCGCCGTCGGCTTGGCCGGCGGCGCTTCTAGCCAGCCCGGCCGCGACGGGTGTTTCGCCATGTCCACGTACGCGAATACCGTCGACCCGCCCGACCTCGGCATGTGGCCGACCTTCCGGCGCCTGCTCCAACTCTGGCGCGCGCAGTGGAGGCTCGGCGTCTTCGCGCTCACCTGCTCGTTCCTGTACACGCTGATCTCGATCACGATCCCGATCCTGATCCAGCGAGCGATCGACCGCGCGATCGTCCCCCACCACGAAGGGCGGCTCTGGCCGTACCTCGCGATCATCGTCGGGCTCGCGAGCCTGCGCATGGCGATCAACTTCAACCGCCGCTACGCCACCGCCCGGATCGGCGTGCGGATCGAGGCGCGGATGCGGGAGCTCCTCTACCAGGCGTACCTGCGCTACCCGCGCGCGTTCTACGACCGCCACGCAACCGGACAGGTGCTCTCGCGGGCGACGAACGACCTGTATCCCATCCGCTACTTCATCGGCTGGGGGCTCGTGCAGGGGATTCAGAGCGTGATGATGATCATCGGAGCTGGGATCGTCCTCGCGATCGTCGATCCGCGGCTGACCCTCTACGCGGCCGTAGCGCTGCCGCCGATCGGGCTGGTCGCCTACCGCTTCGGGCATCGCGTCTCGCCGATCTCGCGGCAGGTGCAGGCGAGAAAGGGGGACGTGACCGAGGCTGCGGACGAGGCCGTCGTCGGGATCGAGATGGTGCAGGCCTTCGGCCGCGAGGGCGACGTGCGCGAGCGCTTCGGCGAGAGGGCCGAGGGCGTCCGCGCCGCGGCGCTCCGCCAGGCAGGCGTCGAGGCACAGCACGTGCCCGGCCTCTACTACCTGCCCGCCCTCTCGATCGCCGCCGTCGTCTTCTTCGGCGGCCGTGCCGTCATCCACGGGAACATCACGATCGGCCAGTTCGTCCTCTTCGAGACGCTTCTCCTCCAGCTCGTCTGGCCGCTCGAGGCGATCGGGTGGATCCTCGACCTGGCGCAACGGGCGCTCGCCTCGGCCGGTCGGAGCTTCGGCTGGCTCGATGGGATCGAGCCGCTGCCCGAGCCGACGCAACCGCGGCATCTGCCGGACGGCCCCCTCGGCGTCCGCTTCGAGCGCGCGAGCTTCGCGTACGGCGGCGAGGTCGACGTGCTGCGCGAGCTCGACCTCGTCGTCGAGCCGGGCGAGATCGTTGCGGTCTGCGGACCAACCGGCGCCGGCAAGACGTCGCTCCTCAATCTCCTCCCCCGCTTCTACGACCCGACCGGTGGCCACGTGCTGGTGGGAGGCGTGGACACACGCGACGTAGCGATCGCCGAGCTGCGCGCAGACGTCGCTCTCGTCACGCAGCGGCCTGTGCTCTTCTCGGTGCCGCTGCGCGAGAACCTCACCGCGGGTCGCGAGGACGCCGACTGGGACGAGGTGCTCGCCGCGTGCGAGGCGGCCGGCGTCGACGCGTTCGGGCCGAGCCTCCCCGAGGGCTACGACACTCTGATCGGAGAGCGTGGCGTCAACCTTTCCGGCGGCCAGCGCCAGCGGGTCGCACTCGCGCGCGCGCTCGTCGCCGGCGCGCGCGTCGTCGTGCTCGACGACCCGCTGTCGGCAGTGGACACCCTCACCGAGCGGCGGCTCGTCGCCCGCCTCCGCCCTGCGCTCTCCGGCCGCACGGTTCTCGTCGCGACGCAGCGCCTCTCGACGGTCGAGATCGCAGACCGCGCCGTCGTGCTGCTCGACGGGCGGATCGTCGAGTCGGGAACGCCGGCGGAGTTGCTGCGCGCGGGCGGCGAGTTCGCGACGCTCTTCGGCGACGAGGTGGTGGCTGCGTGAACCGGCTCTGGAAGTACCTCGAGGGCCGCAAGCTGATGGCGGCGCTGATGGTGCTCGTCGGCGCGGGTAATGCGATCGCGCAGACCGGCGGCTGGCTGCTCGTCCGGAATGCGATCGACAAGGGAATCGTCGTCCGCAACAAGCACGGGGCCATCGTGGGCAACGAGCACCACCTGACGATCGTCGTCGCGATCTACCTCGTCGTCGCGGCTGCGGGCTGGCTTCTGCAGGCGTGGCTCATCCGCGGCCTCGCGACGATCGGGCAGGCGATCGTGATCGGCCTGCGGCGCAGCCTCTTCGACCACCTCACCAACCTCTCGCTCCGGTACTTCTCGCAGCAGAAGGCCGGCTGGATCATCGCGCGCCTCACGAGCGACGTCGACGCGGTCTCGGACGTGCTCTCGCAGGGCATGCCCACGCTCGTCTCGAACGTCATCCTCCTCCCCGCAGCGGTGACCGCACTCCTCATCGCCGACTGGCGCCTCGGGCTCGTCTCGTTCGCCGTGCTGCCGCCGGCGCTCATCCTCTCGCGCTGGTTCCAGCGCGTCTCGCACACGGCGAACGTCGAGCAGCGCAACCGGATCGCGGCGGTCACGGCCCAGATCGCGGAGTCGGTGTCGGGGATGGCGGTCGTGCAGGCGTTCAACCGCGAGCGCCGCTTCCAGGCCGAGTTCGACGCGCTGAACGATGCGAACCGGGCCCAGTCGACGTACGTCCAGAAGATCTTCTCGGTCTTCTTCCCGTCGATCGAGTTCCTCGGCGTCGTCGCGACGGGAGCGGTGCTCTACGTCGGCTCGCACCTGTACGAGAACGACACACTCACGATCGGGACGCTGATCACGGCGATCTATCTCCTGCAGCTCGTCTTCCAGCCGCTGCAGGAGCTTTCCGACGTCTACGGGCAGCTCCAGTCTGCCGGCGCGGCGATGGTGAAGATCGCGAGCGTCCTCGACGAGGAGCCGGACATTCGCGACCGGCCCGGGGCGAAGCCGCTGCAGCGCCTCGAGGGCGACCTCGAGATCGACTCGGTCGTCTTCGCCTACGGCAAGGAGCCTGTCCTGCACGGGATCTCGTTCCGGATTGCGCCGGGCGGCTGCTTCGCGCTCGTCGGCGAGTCGGGTCACGGCAAGTCGACGCTCGCCCGGCTGATCGGACGCCACTACGACCCCGACCAGGGAGCGGTGCGCGTCGACGGTCACGACCTGCGCGATGTCCAGCTCCGCTCGTACCGGCGCCAGCTCGGTGTCGTTCTTCAGGATCCCTTCCTCTTCAGCGGCACGATCGCGTCGAATATCCGCTTCGCGAAGCCGGACGCGACCGACGAGGAGGTCGAGGCCGCGGCGGCTGCGGTCGGCGTCGACCGGGTGGCGGCGCGGCTTTCGGGAGGCCTCGAGCACGAGGTGCGCGAGGGCGGCGCCGGCCTGTCGGCGGGCGAGCGGCAGCTCATCTCGATCGCGCGAGCGATGCTCGCGGACCCGCGCATCCTCGTGCTCGACGAAGCCACCTCGAACATCGACCGTCCGACCGAGGTGCTGATCGAGCGCGCGCTCGACCGGCTCCTGCACGGTCGTACCTCGATCATCATCGCCCACCGCCTGTCCACCGTCCGGCGGGCCGACGAGATCCTCGTCGTGGAGAACGGCAATGTCATCCAGCGCGGGAGTGAGCGCGAGCTGCTTGCGGTCGACGGCCCGTTCCGCCGCCTCGCGCACACGCTCGAGGGCGGCGAGCCGGATCTCGCCGTAGCGGGTTAGGGCTGGACTAGGAATCGTCCGGCGCGTCGGCGGAGCTGGGCTCCTGCTCCTGCGTGGGCCGCTCGAGCACCCGGAGCGCGACCTCGACGACCTTCGGATCGAACTGGCTTCCCGCACCCTCCGCGAGCCTGCGCACCGCCTCGCGGTGGCTGAGACGGTGGCGATAGGGCCGGTCGGTCGTCATCGCGTGGTACGCGTCGCAGACGAAGATGATCCGCGACTCGAGCGGGATTTCCTCGTGAGAGATGCCGTCGGGGTAGCCGTGGCCGTCCCAGCGCTCGTGACAGTGACGGACGATCGGCCGCACGCCCTGGAGCCGGTCGATCGGGGAGATGATCCGCTCGCCGAGCTCCGGATGCGTCTGGACGAGCTTCCGCTCTGCCGCCGTCAGCCGCCCCGGCTTCGCGAGCACGTCGCTCGGGATGCCGATCTTGCCGATGTCGTGGAGGAGCGCGCCGAGCTCGAGGCGCTTGAGCGCGCGCTCGTCGAGACCGAGCTCCCGGCCGACGCGCAGGGAGAGATCCGTGATCCAGCGCGCGTGCTGCGAGGTGTACTCGTCGTTCGCCTCGAGCGCGTTGGCGAGCGCCTCGACCGTGGAGACGAAAGTCCGCTCGAGCCCCTCGTAGCTCGATGCGTTCGCGATTGCCAGCTTCGCCTGCTGGGCGAGTCCGCCGAGCAGCGCCAGTTCGCGCTCCCCGAAGTCCGCCCGCTCGACGAGCGCGACAAGGCAGCCGGCGCGGCCGTCGACGTCGAACGCCGCGACCGCGTAGCGGCCGCCAGGGACGGGCGCTTCTCCGATCGCGGGCTCGTAGTCGCGAGGTTCGGCGACGTACGGGTCGCGATCGACCTCGAGCAGCTCCGCGGGGATGGTTCGACCGGCGAGCTCGGCGGCCAGCTCGGGCGTGTGTCCGTGCTCGGCCCGAAGGCGCAGGTGGCCGTCCACCTCGAGGTAGAAGGACGTGTTGCGGCTGCCGAGGATCTCCGCAGAGAGCGCCGTCACCTGTCCGACGATGTCGTCGAGGTCGACGAGTGTCGCGAGCTCTCGGCCGAACTCGAGCAGCGACGTCGCGCTGTCTGCCTCTCGCCGCGCCGACTCGTACAGCCTCGCGTTCTCCACGGCGACGGCCGCGTGTCCGGCGAGAACTTCGAGCAGCCTGACGTCGTCCTCGTCGAACTGGTTCAGCCCGAGCTTGGAGACGACGATCACGCCTACGACACGTGAGCCGTAGCGCAGCGGCACCGCGAGGAGCGACTCCTCGATCGGGTCGGTGCCCTCGATCTGCCGCCCGAACTCGCAGTTCGCGGCGTCGGCGACGACGATCGACTCGCCGAGCGAGGCGCAGCGACCGGTGATGCCTTCACCGACGCTGATCCGCAGGAGGTCGAGCGAGAGGGACTCCGTGGTCGAGCTCAGCTCGCCGAGGAACGAGACCGGGATGAGCTCGTCGCCGTCGGAGACGAAGACACGGCAGTTGTGGTAGTCGACGAGCGACCGGAGCTCCTCGGCGATCGCGTCGCCGATCTCCCGCACGTCGTTCAGCCGGTTCAGCTTCCCGGTCAGGCTCTGCAGCATCTTCAGGTGCGCGATCGAGCGGACGTCCCGCTCGACGCCCGGCGTGACGGGCCGCTTCGTCTCTTCGTCGGCGTAGAGGACTACCTGGTTCTTCCCCTGGGCCTTGGCCGTCATCATCGCCGCCTCCGCACACGCGGCGAGCTCGCGCGGGTTCATCGCGTGCTCGGGCCCGAGCGAGAGCCCGACCGAGACCGTCATCTGGCCCACTCCCGGGAAGTCCACGGCTGCGAGACGCGTCTGGATCCGCTCGGCCACGCGGACTGCATCCTCGCCCCCGCAGTCGTCCATGACGACCGCGAACTCCTCGCCGCCGAGGCGGCAGATGGCGTCCTCGGGCCGGACGATCGCGCGCAGCGCTTCGGCGAGGAAGCGGAGCAGCTCGTCGCCGACGGCGTGACCGTGGATGTCGTTGACGTGCTTGAAGTCGTCGATGTCGAGCATGAGCACCGCCAGCGGCAGGTGGGTGCGGCTCGACTCCTGCAGCGCGTGCAGCAGCCGTTCGTAGAAGACGCTGTGGTTGAAGAGGCCGGTCAGCGAGTCGGTGCGGGCCTGATGCTCGAGCCGCTCTCGGATCTCAGCGTTGTCGAGCGCGAGGGCCGCCGCGTCGCCGAAGCGCTTCGCGATCTCGAACTCCATCTCGCTGAAGGCGACGGCCTCTCCCTCGCGGTAGATGTTGAGCGCGCCTTTGATCCGGTCGCGCGCGATGAGCGGGACACAGATCAGCGCCTCGGGCTCCAGCGGCGTACCGGGAACGGTGCGCACGCGCGGATCGAGGTGGGCCTGGTTCGAGAGGACGGCCTCGCGATTGCGCGCCGCCCAGCCGGTAATGCCCTCGGCGAAGCTGATCGTCGTGCTCATGATCTCGTCGGCGTACACATCCCGGACCAGCACCGGCTTGAGCACGCGCTTCGTCTCGTCGGCTTCGTAGATGGTCAGCGTGTCGAGCGGGATCAGGTCGCCGACGGTGTCTGCGATGCGGACGAGGAGCGCGTCGAGGCTCTGCTCGGCGAGGACCGCGTGGAAGACGTCGGCGAGACGCCGGTACGACTCGACGAGGGTGGTATCGCCTGGTTGGGCGTCGACGTTCAGCAGCCGAAGGTGACTCGGCCGGACTACCACCGATCCCCCGATCGATGCGAGCTCAGATACACCGTTGGACGCCCCTGGAAGATGGACCGCAGCGGACGCACGAAGCATCGGTGCGAGGCCCCATGCGCGTATCCCTCGTGCGGGTGAACGCATACGCCGATGCTTCGCTCGGCTAGGCGCGGGAAAGCGCCTGAGCTGCCGGATTCCGCCGCCGAAGGCTAAAGCCTCGCGCCCGGCGGGATTAGGTCCTAGTCGCCCCAGTCGAAGTCGCGGGCGCCGCCGTTGCCCCAGAATGCGGACTCCTCGACGACCGGCACGGTCGTCTCCCTCGTCTCGGCGGTGACCTCCTCGAGCGGCTCCTGGCCCGGCCAGACGCCGACATCCTCGAGGCTCGCGTCGCTGAAGTCCGGCTCGACACCGTCCATCGTCTCCTCGATTCGCGCCTGTTCCTCGCTCTTGAAGAGCGGGTGGTTGTCAAAGGGGTCCTCGTCCTTGTAGCGCTCGATCGGCATCTTGTCGCCGAGCCGCGCGTTTCGCTCCTTCAGGTCGAGGTGGTCCTTGATGACCTGCGTGAAGATCGACGGTGTCTCTACCGGCATAAAGCCTTCCTCCCGTGGTCGTGCTCGTCGTCGGCGGGGATGATAACGGGCATTGCGCCGGTCATCGCGTTCGAGAGTGTCAAAACCCGGCCGGAACCGTTCGTTCGACCCGGTCCTTGCCGTCCCGCTTCGCCCGGCAGAGAGCGCCGTCGGCGTTACGCGGGCGAGCCTGAGCTTGAAACTGCTCAGTTGAGGCCTCCGCCGCTTTAAGCCGGACATCCTCCTGCCGATACGTTCCCGGGGATGTTTTCGGCGGGAGAGGTGAACGGCATGAGTCGGAAGGAGCGGGCAATTGCGGCGCTCCTGCTCGCGATCGCCGGCGGAGCGTTGATCCCCCGCCTACTCTCCTCACCACCCCCGAGCCCCCTCGGCATCGCGCTCGGACCCGCTCCCGGCCGGGGCGTCGTCCAAGCACCCGCAATCGCCAAGACGCCGCGCCCGG
Source organism: Gaiellaceae bacterium (assembly GCA_036723535.1). Taxonomy (GTDB): domain Bacteria; phylum Actinomycetota; class Thermoleophilia; order Gaiellales; family Gaiellaceae; genus Palsa-739. The sequence continues at coordinate 21,345 of DAIMGZ010000011.1, read as the reverse complement.
CGATTCGCCCGCGCGAGACGCCTCCTACCCAGGTGGCTGCGGCTCCGGTCGCACCTGTCGCGCTGCCCGGGTCGAAGCCGAGCGCAGTTCGCGCGCCGCACAACCCCACTCCGCCGGCTTCGTCCGCCACCACTGGACCGCCAAGCCCGCCCTCGCCGCGGGAGCTACCTCAGTCCCCGGCGCCGCCACTACATGCGGCAGGGCCCCAGGCACCAGCCGTCGTCACGGCTGCGCACGGGCTGCCCCCCGCACACGGGCCTCTCCCAGCACACGGACCGCTCTCTGCACAGGGACCGCGCCCAGGACACGGACCGCCTTCGCCGCCGGAGCCCCGCCTGGAACCCGGGGTCAAGCCGGGACCGCGCAACCCGGGCCGCGATCTGCGAGGATCCGGGCATGGCCGGCCGGCTCCGCAAGTTCCGCCCCACGCCGTGGGCGCTCACCATCGCGGCGTGGGACGTCTGGCGCCGCCTACCCCCGGCACAGCGCCGGCAGGTCATGAAGCTCGCCCGAAAGCACGGCCCGAAGCTCGCGGCTCGCGCCGCCAAGGCGGCCCGCCGCCGGTAGCGCACGGGCACGGGCACTAAGGGCGACTAGAGACCCAGCGCGGCGCGCACGATGCGGTCCTGCTCGCGCAGATGCGCGGTCGGATAGCCCTCGCTCGGGCTGGCGCGCCAGGGCCGTCCTACGTAGAGGAGCGGTACGCCCTCCGGCTTCGTCTCTTCAAGCCGGTGCCGGATCGCCCGCCACGCGCCCATGTTCTGCGGCTCTTCCTGCGCCCACACGAGCTCGCGGAGGTTCGGATATCCGGCGACCAAGGCCGTCGCCCGCTCGACCGGGAACGGGTAGAGCTGCTCGATCCGGGCGACCGCCACGTCCGCGGCCTGCCCACGCCACTCGTGGCCGGCGATGTCGTAGTAGATCTTTCCCTGGCAGAGCACGAGGCGCTCGACGCGCTCGCGGTTTGCTGTCGGGTCGTCCAGGACGGGGCGGAACTCTCCGCTCGCCAGATCCTCGAGCGTCACACCGGCCTGCTTCAGCCGCAGCAGCCCCTTGGGGGTCATGACGACGAGCGGCCGCGCGGTCGCGTCCAGCGCCTGCCGCCGCAGCAGGTGGAAGTACTGGCCCGACGTCGTGCAGTTCGCGATCCGGAGGTTCTCCTGCGCCGCGAGCTGGAGGAAGCGCTCGAGGCGGGCGCTCGAGTGCTCAGGCCCGTTGCCCTCGTAGCCGTGCGGCAAGAGGAGCGTCAGGCGGGTCGACTCCCGCCACTTCGACAGCCCGGCGGCGATGAACTGGTCGACGATGATCTGCGCGCCGTTGACGAAGTCGCCGAACTGCGCCTCCCAGAGGACGAGCGCCTCCGGCGCCGCCGCGGCATAGCCGTACTCGAAGCCGAGACAGGCGTACTCCGAAAGCGGCGAGTTGTAGATCTCGAAGGCCGCGCCGGCCTCGTCGAGATGCTGGAGCGGCGTGTACGTCGCTCCCGTGTTGACGTCGTGGAAGACGTCGTGCCGGTGGGAGAACGTCCCGCGCTCCGTGTCCTGCCCGGTCAGCCGGATCGGGATCCCCTCGACGAGGAGCGAGGCGAACGCGAGCGCTTCCGCCTGTCCCCAGTCGATTCCGCCCTCCTCCAGCGTCTCGCGCCGTCGCTCGAGCTGGCGCATGAGCTTCGGGTGGGGCGTGAAGCCGTCCGGAACGCGGAGGAGCTGCTCGTTGAGGGCGCGCAGCCGGCCGGGAGCGACAGCGGTGACAACCTCGTCCCCCGTCGCGGCCGGGATGTGCGTGTCGTCGCGCGGCGGAGGCTCTGCCTGCCCGAACGTCTCCTTCAGCGCCTCGTGGGCACGGCGTAGCTCCGCCAGGACTTCCGCCTCGAGCTCGTCCGCCTTCACCTGCGTGAGGTCGCCCTCGGCCACGAGACGCGAAGCGAACTGCTCACGCGCAGTCGGATGCTCCGCAATCGCGGCTGCGAGGAGTGGCTGCGTGTATGCGGCCTCGTCCTGCTCGTTGTGGCCGTGCCGCCGGTAGCCGACGAGGTCGACGACGACGTCGTGGCCGAAGCGGCGCCGGTACGCGAGCGCGAGCCGGATCGCCGCGAGCGCCGCCTCGGGGTCGTCGGCATTGACGTGGACGATGGGGATGTCGAAGCCCTTGGCGAGGTCGCTCGAGTAGCGCGTCGAGCGTCCGCTTTCGGGGTCGGTCGTGAAACCGACCTGGTTGTTCGCGATCAGGTGGAGCGTGCCCCCGGTCGAGTAGCCCGGGAGCGCTTGCAGGTTGAGAGTCTCCGCGACGCTTCCCTGGCCGGCGAACGACGCGTCGCCGTGGATCAGGATCGGGAGCGCGACGCTGGGGTCGGGGTAGCCCTGCCGCGACGAGCGGTCGGTCTGCTCCGCGCGCGCGCGTCCTTCGACGACGGGGTCGACGGCCTCGAGATGGCTCGGGTTGGAGACGAGCGTGATCGTGATGTCGCCGCTCGGGGTCGAGCGGGTCCCTTGCGCGCCGAGGTGGTACTTGACGTCGCCGCTGCCTCCCTCCTCGCTCGACACGACGGCCTCGATCGTCCGCTCGCCCTCGAACTCGCGCAGGATCGTCTCGTAGGGCCGCCCGACGACATGAGCGAGCACGTTGAGCCGGCCGCGGTGCGCCATTCCGAGCACGACCTCGTGGGCGCCGCCCGCCGCGGCGAGCTCGGTCGCCTCGTCGAGCATGGGGATCATCACGTCGAGCCCCTCGGCCGAGAACTGTTTCTGGCCGAGGAAGGCGCGCCGCAGGTAGCGCTCCATCCCCTCCACCTGGCTCAGCCGTGTGAGCAGCCGGACGCGCTCGTCACGGGAGAGCGAACGCCGGTAGCGGCCGGATTCGATCGCCTGCCGCAGCCAGACCCGCTCCTCATGGTCGGAGATGTGCTCGATCTCGTACGCGATCGTCCCGGTGTACGTCTCGAGCAGGTGCGGTAGCGCGTCGGCGAGCGTCTCGCCCTCGACGTGGAGGCGGAGGAGCTTGGCGGGAATGCGTGCCTGTAACTCCGGGGTCAGCTTGGGGATCAGACGCTCGGGCTCGAGCGCCGGGTCGCCGGGCGGCTCCGAGCCGAGCGGGTCGAGATGCGCGGCGAGATGGCCGTGCATCCGGATGGCCTTGACGAGCGCCATCGCCGCCGCGATGCCGCCGAGTAGCTCCTCGTCCGCAGGCGCGGCCGGCGCTGGTGCGGGCGCCGGCGCCGGTGCGACCGCCGGAGGCGGCGGCGTGGCGACCGGCAGCGCGTGTCCGTCTCCGTCGGCGGCGACACGTGCGAGCAGGCGCGCGAGCCCGGGCTGGCGGCGCAGGAGCGCCTCCGGCTCGCTCTCGAACAGGTCGCGCCATTCCTCGGGGACGGCGCTGGGGTTGTCGAGGTACTGCTCGACGAGCAGCGCTGCGTAGCCCGTGTTCAGGCCGTCGACGTCGGCACGTCCCATGTCCTGAAAGGTAGCTCGCTGGTGCTGCACGGCCGGGCTGCGCCGGCAAATGGAGGGGCAGGCGAGCTCGTTACCAGAGCGCGTGGCTCGTGACCACCGCGACCGTAAGCCCGAGGAAGAGGCAGACGGCGCAGATGAGCACGGCCGCGAGCGGGAGGCGCCCCTTCCCCATGCCCGACGCGACGAGGGCGATCGCGGCCGACGGCAAGATCAAGCGCAGCGGGTGCCAGGCGATCCCCACGAGGCTCACGAAGATGGCGATCGCGGAGAGAAAACCGGCGACCGTCTCCGCCGTACGCCGTTCCGCGCCGTCGTGGAGGATCTCGCTCTCGGCGTTCAACGACCGGCGATCCTATCGGCGCGCGCGATTGCGGCGCGTGCCGTGCGCGCATAGACCCGCGCAGGGCCTCCGTGGGGGCGCGGCGGGCGACGGCGCGGCCGGCGACGGAGGGGGTCGAAGCCGGGTGGCGACGGCTCCGGCGCCACGCGAACCGCGGCGGGGCCGCCCCGTCCGCGGGGCTCGGCCTTGACCGCATACCAAACCACGTAGCAGAGATATGCGATGGGGATCTTGAGGATCACCATGAGAAAGACGAGCTCCCAGAGCGTGTCCGGCCCCTTCACCGCTTTGAGTCTACCCACGCTTCCTGCGCGGAAATCGCCCGCGTTAGCGAATCCCGAGGCGGGGCAATAGCTAACGCCAATGGGCCAGGACCAGCTTCGTGCACTGATGGAGCATGCCGACGAGGTCGGCTGCGTCAACCTGTCGGCCTTCACGCAGCTCCTGACCGAGCTCGACCTCGACGACGAGGAGGTCGCGGCGCTGTACGAGCAGATCGAGGAGCGCGGGATCGAGCTCACGGACGACTGCAGCCTGCCGGACGTCGGGGAGACGCACTTCTCGAACGAGACCGTCGCAGCGATGACGACGGACTCGCTCCAGCTGTTCCTCAACGAGGCCGGCCGCTACGAGCTGCTGACGGCCGCCGAGGAGGCGGAGCTCGCCAAGCAGATCGAGCGCGGCGACCGGCGCGCGAAGGACAAGATGATCAACTCGAACCTCCGCCTCGTGGTCTCGATCGCGAAGAAGTACCAGGGCCACGGTCTCTCGCTGCTCGACTTGATCCAGGAGGGGATCATCGGATTGATCCGGGCGGTGGAGAAGTTCGACTGGCGGCGCGGCTACAAGTTTTCGACGTACGCGACCTGGTGGATCCGCCAGGCGGTACAGCGCGGGGTCGCGAACAAGTCCAGGACGATCCGGATTCCGGTCCACATCGTCGAGCGCGAGCAGAAGATCGCGCGCGCCGAGCGCGAGCTGACGCTGAAGCTCGAGCGGCCGCCGAAGGACGAGGAGTTGGCGAAGACGACGAAGCTGTCGCTCAAGCACGTCCTCGAGGTGCGTAGTGCGGCACGCGCCGTGGCGAGCCTGGACAAGCCGCTCGGCGACGAAAGCGACACCGCCTTCGGCGACATCGTCGCCACCGAGAAGGGCGACGTCGAGGAGGAGGTCGTCGTCGGCCTCAGCGAACACGCGCTGCGTGGGGTTGTCGAGAAGCTGCCCGACCGAGAGAAGTACGTGATCAAGCTCCGCTACGGGCTGGACGGCGACCAGGACCCGCAGTCGCTCGAGCAGATCGGGCGTGAGCTGGGCCTGACGCGCGAGCGCGTGCGCCAGATCGAGACGCAGGCGCTCGAGCGGCTCGCCCGCGAGCGCGAGATCGCCGCACTCGCGCCGGCCTGAATTGGTAGCTCGCAAGGCTGCGCCTTGCGAGCTGGGATAAGGAACTCCGCGCGGTCGAGAGCGCGGTCTCGACCGCGCTCCGTGCAGTTTTGGCTTTCGGCTTTCGATGCTCTGGACGAGATGGCTGCCTCGTGCGCTCGCGCGCGGCAGAGGCCGGCGCGAGCGCAGTCCCGCCTGGATGAGGTTCGAAACGTTTCGAACCTTGAGTGCGGCCAGGGCGGCGGCGTAACGCTGCGTTACGACGCCGCCGGAGTAGCGGGCGAGCACGCGAAGCCTGCTCGCCCGCGACTGCAGCAACGTCTGAACTCTGCGTCAGCCCCTATGGGCTCTACTGCACGGAGCGCGCCCGAGATCGCAATCTCGGGCGCGGAGTTCCTTCTCCTAGGAAGAGGCGTAAGCGCTGAGGGCCTCGACGACGTAGCGGAGGTGCCGTCCGCCCTCGGTCAGCCGGTACTCCACCCGCGGCGGACGCGAGTCGAACACCCGCCGCTCGAGCACGCCCGCATCCTCTAGCTCCGCGAGGCGCGCCGCGAGCGTGCGCGGCGGGATCCCCTCGAGCGTCTGCTTGAACTCGTTGAAACGAACCGCGCCCGCTTCGGCTGCAGCCCAGAGGACTGCAAGTGCCCAGCGCCGCCCGAGGAGGTCCGCCACGCGGGCGACCTCCTCAGGCAACGGCCGGCACTGGTTACACCGCATGGAGACTGGGCTTCACCTTCGGCTCGAGAGCGAGCTCGAGCACCTCGCCGAGCGTCATCACCGGGTGGAAGCGCATCGCCTCGCGCACGTCCTCGGGCACGTCGTCGAGGTCGGCGCGGTTCCGCTCGGGGATGATCACGTCCGTGAGACCGGCCGCGTGGGCCGCGAGCGCCTTCTGCTTCAACCCGCCGATCGGGAGCACCCGCCCCTGCAGCGTGACCTCGCCGGTCATCCCCACGGTGTGCTTCACGGGCCGCTCGGAGAGGAGCGACGCGAGCGCAGTCGTCATCGTGATCCCGGCGCTCGGGCCATCCTTGGGAATCGCGCCCGCCGGCACATGCACGTGGAACGACCTGTCCTTGAACACGTCCGGGTCGATCCCGAGCTCCTCGGCGTGTGAGTGGACGTAGGAGAGCGCGATGCGCGCCGACTCCTTCATCACGTCGCCGAGCTGGCCCGTGAGGACGAGCTCGCCGTTCGTCCCGTCCATCGAGGTCGCCTCGACGAAGAGGACGTCGCCGCCGGTGCCGGTCACGGCAAGGCCGGTCGCGACGCCGGGAACGGCCGTCCGCTCCGCCGCCTCCTGGAAGAACTTCTGGCGGCCGAGCGCATCGCGCACCACGTCGACGTCGACCTCGACGGGCGCCTCTACCTGGCCGGCGGCAACGCGCGTCGCGGTCTTGCGGAGGACGGTGCCGAGCTCGCGCTCGAGCTGGCGAACGCCCGCCTCGCGCGTGTACTCGGAGACGACGAGCTGGATCGTCTCGTCCAGGATGGAGACCTCGTCCTCGCGCAGCCCGTTCCGCTCTACCTGCCGCGGCCATAGGTAGCCGCGCGCGATGGCCGTTTTCTCGTCGACCGTGTAGCCGTCGAAGCGGATGACCTCCATCCGGTCGAGCAGGGGGCCTGGAATCGTGTCGGCGACGTTCCCGGTCGCGATGAAGAAGACCTCGGAGAGGTCGAGCTCCACGTCGAGGTAGTGGTCGCGGAAGGAGTGGTTCTGCGCCGGGTCGAGCACCTCGAGCAGCGCCGCGGACGGATCGCCGCGCCAGTCGGCGCCGACCTTGTCCACCTCGTCGAGCAGGATGACCGGGTTCATCGTCCCGGCGTCGCGGAGCGCGCGGACGAGCCGGCCCGGCAGCGCGCCGATGTACGTGCGCCGGTGGCCGCGGATCTCCGCCTCGTCGCGGATGCCGCCGAGCGACATCCGCACGAACTCGCGGTTGAGCGCCCGCGCGACCGACTCGCCGATGGACGTCTTGCCGGTGCCGGGCGGGCCGATCAAGGTCAGGATTGCCCCTTCGCCGGCTCTTTTCGGCCGGGCGTCGGCGGCTTGGCCGACGACGCTTCCAGCCACATCGATTCCGCGGTCCTGGCGGAGCTTGCGCACCGCGAGGTACTCGACAATGCGGTCCTTGACGTCCCCGAGGCCGGCGTGGTCGGCGTCGAGCACCTCCCGCGCGCCCTTCGGGTCGAGCGTCTCGTCGCTGCGCTTCGACCACGGAACAGCGATGAGCCAGTCGAGGTAGGTGCGGATCATCGACGCCTCGCCGCTCGAGTCGCCCATCGCCTCGAGGCGCCGCAGCTCGCGCTCGGCCTGCGCACGCACGTCCTCTGGCATCCCGGCCTCGTCGATCTTCGCCCGGTACTCCTCGACGACCGAGCCCTCGTCCTCGCCGAGCTCCTTCCGGATCGAGTTCATCTGCTGCCGAAGGAACCATTCGCGCTGCTGCTTCTGCGCGCCCTCCTCGACGTCGTCGCGGATGCGGCGCCGCACCTGGAACTCGGCGAGCCGCTCCCGCTGGAGCTCGAGGGCGAGGTTCAGCCGCTCGACGACGTCGACCGTCTCGAGCAACTCGACGCGCTGTGCGAAGGTGATGTCGGGCGAGTAGGCGCACGTGTCGGCCAGGGCGCCCGCTTCGTTGACCGCGCGCAGGAACTCTCGGACGCGGTCGTCGGCGCCGCGCAGATCGAGAATCTCCTCCACGACGGCGCGGTATTCGCGCTCGAGCTCGCGCGTCTGCACGGGCGGCGGGTTCTCGTCCGGCCGCTCTTCGACCTCGGCGCGAAGCGCGCCGAGCGCGTCGGTGTGAGCCGCGCCGATCGCGCCGCGGTGGAGGCCGTCAAGAGTGACGGCGCGCGTGCCGCCGCGGAGTCGGACGCGGTCGGTGACCTCGGCGACGGTGCCGACGGCGGCGTACTGGTTCTCGTGACGGGGCACGAGCACGACGCGGTCCTCGTCGCCGACGTCGACGGTGAGGGTGACGTTCATGCCCGGGAAGACGACGGTGTCCTCGAGCGGGACGAGCAACAGATCGGTCAAGGCTGACTCACACTCCAACGTGTAGTAGGTATCCGGATTGTACCTACTCTGCTTCGAGCCCCGCTGCTTCGAGCGCCGCCTCGAGGTGCGGGTGCTCCTCCACGCGTACCACCCGGCCGTCGCGCATATAGACGACGGCGGCCCAGCGCCCGAGGAGGTATGAGCGCCGGCTCTGCAACGGCCGCTCGTCCGACGGGTCGAGCTCGATCCGCGAGAAGCGCATGCTGACGACGACGCGGTCGGCGAGCCCGATCGCGCGGTCGACGACGACGTGATACCCCTCGGCCACCCGATCGCCGACCACCTCGAGAACGCGGCCGCGGCTGACGACAATCGCGTCGGACTCGCCGGCAGCGACCCACTCGACGTCAGGATCGAGCATCGTCTCGATCGCCTCGAGATCTCCGGCGACGAAGGCGTGGTAACCGCGGAGGAGGAGCTCGGCGCTCTCGTGGCTCATGAGCCCGAGTCTATGGAGCCGAGGGGGCTCGAACCCCTGACCTTCTGGCTGCCAGCCAGACGCTCTCCCAGCTGAGCTACGGCCCCTTTGTTCCGGCCCAGTCTAGCCGCGAAGTCGTACGAGTCCGCCCAATTGGATTGGCGGTGGCGCGCGGCATCCGTGACAATGCGGCATGTTCGAGATCGGTGGGAGCCTGCGTGAGGCCCGCCTGAAACGCGGTCTCACGCCCGCCGAGGTCCAGAAGGCGATCCGGATTCGCGACCGCTACCTCCAGGCGCTCGAAGAGGAGCGCTGGGAGCTTCTGCCCGGTGACGCCTACGTCAAGGGGTTCCTGCGTACCTACGCCGACTACCTGGGCCTCGACGGCAACCTCTACATCGACGAGTACAACAACCGCTTCGCACACCCCGACGAGCCTCTCCTCGTTCCGGAGCGATTCGCGCGGTCGGGCCCGCGCCTCGGCGGCGTCGGGCTCCTCCGGCCGCTGGTCGCCATCGGCTCGATCGTCGCGATCGTCGCCGCAGTCGCAGCGTGGCAGCTGAGCGGCTCCTCGGGCACGAAGCAGGGGACGCCGCCGGCCACGTCCGCTCCCACCACGACCGCTACGCACCACACGCCGCCGAAGCACCACAAGAAGCACGTCTCCGCCCCGCTCCCGAGCCGGGCCACACTCGTCGCATCTCGCGGCAACACGTGGCTATGGGTGCGCTCGCGCAATGCCACTGGGCCGACCGTCTACCAAGGCACGCTCGTGCAAGGCAAGACGCTGCCCGTGAGCCTGAAGAACGGACCGGTCTGGATCCGGATCGGCGATCCGCCCAGCCTCGACGTCCACCTCGGCGGCAAGCTCGTGCACGGGCTGCCGAGCCAGGTCGGCAATGTCCTGCTGACCAAGCGGGGTCTGAAGTCCGCCTAGACGGCGGCGGCGTCGAGGTCGACGGCGGGCACGTCGCTCCACAGGTCCTCGAGCCGGTAGAAGGCGCGCGCGTCCGGCGTGAACACGTGGAGGACGACGTCGAGATAGTCCGCCACGATCCAGGCACCCCCGCGCGCCCCGTCGACGCTCTGCGGGAGCAGTCGCTCATCCTTCTTCAGCCGCGCGTGTACCTCATCCCAGATCGAGGCGGTCTGGCGCGGGTTCCGCCCGGTCGCGATCACGAAGTAGTCCGTGAACGAGCACTCGGGCCGCATATCGAGGATCACGATGTCCTCTGCCAGCTTCTCGCGGGCGAGAGCGGCAATGCGGCGGGCCTGTTCGAGGGAGGTCAGGGTCTGTTCGTGTCCTTGGATCGCTTTCCCGCAGTGTATCCCCGGTTCACGGACGGTAAAGGCCGCGCTCCTCGATGAGCTGCGCGACCGCGGCCGGAACCAGCCCGTCGAGCGGCTCCCCGGCGGCGGCGAGGGCCCGGACCGCCGTCGACGCCGCCGGATTCGGCTCGATCTCGAAGAAGAGGACGCGCTCCGGGCGGTCGAGCTCGGCGAGCACGGCGTCGAGCTCGTGCCGGGGAAAGCCCGGCCGGGTGGCCACTGCGACGCGCGACCGCTCGAGCACCTCGGCGGGCTCGCTCCAGTCGAGAAAGTCGCGGAACTGGTCGGCGCCGACCACGAAGACCGGGTCGTCGAATCGCTCGGCGCGGAGCAGCCCGACCGTCCGAGGGTGCGGGTCGAGACGGACGTCGTCGTGAGGAAAGCCCGCGCGCGCGAGAGCGAGCCGATCCTCGGGGGAGGCGTGGACGGCGCGATGCGCGGGCCGCTCGCTCACGAGCACGACGAGCCGCTCGACCCCGAACCGCTCGCGGGCCGCGTCGGCGACCGCGACGTGACCGAGGTGCGGCGGGTCGAAGGCTCCGCCATACAGCACGGTCATCGGGCGCTCCGTGGCCGATGATCGTGTGGAGGGTGTGTGGGGGAACCGGGAGGTTCCCCCACACAAGACGAAAGAAGGGGGCAACGTGGGGGAAACATGGTTTCCCCCACGGGAGCGAGCCGAAGGCGAGCGACCACTACTCCCACTCGAGTAGCTCCTCCCCCACCTCGACCTCGTCCCCCGCACGGGCGCCGGCGCCGCGGAGGATCGCCTCGAGCTCGGCCTCGGCGGGCGGCGTGCCGATAACGCGGAAGCCGCGTTCCGTGCGGTAGACGCGGAACGCCCGGCGAGCCGGCCGCGGCCGGTAGACGAGGAAGTCGACGATCTCCTGTGCAGGCTTGTCCGGGGCCTCTTCCACCTCCTGCGGCACGAGCTCGAACAACACCTTGCGCAGCTCGTCGAGCCCGGCGCCGGTCGCGGCCGACACGCGGAGCACGCGGAGAATCCGCTCGTCCGCGACGTCGAAGGAGGGCGGATCCGGGCGGAGGTCGATCTTGTTGAGGACGACCACCTGCGGCCGCTCGTCGAGACCGGCGCCGTAGGCGGCGAGCTCGGCCTCGATCGTCCGCCAGCGCTCGTCCGCGTCGTCCTCCGCCGTGTCGATGACGTGCACGAGCAGCCACGCCCGCTCGAGGTGGGCGAGGAACTCGTGGCCGAGGCCGGCTCCTTCGCTCGCGCCCTCGATCAGGCCCGGGACGTCGGCGACGACTAGCTGCCGGCCGTCCGACGACTCCACCGTCCCGAGGACCGGAGAGAGCGTCGTGAACGGGTACTCCGCGACCTTCGGGCGCGCGTTCGAGATCCGGGTGAGAAGGGACGATTTGCCGGCGTTCGGCAGGCCGACGAGGGCGGCATCGGCAAGGAGCTTGAGGCGCAGCTCGATCTCCCGCTCCTCGCCGGGAAGTCCGACCTCCGCGAAGCGCGGCGTCTGCCGCGTCGGCCCGGCGAAATGCTTGTTGCCGCGACCGCCGAGGCCGCCCTCTGCGACGACAACGCGCGCCCCGGGGTGGGCGAGGTCGGCGACGAGCTCGTCGCCCTCGAAGACCTGCGTGCCGACTGGGACTTCGAGCAGCGCGTCCTCTCCGTGCGCACCGTTCGAGAGACGGCCGCCGCCGACGCCGCCGCGACCCGCGCGGAGCTTCTGGTTCGGCCGGACGCCGGAGAGGTCGCGGCGACGCGGATCTGCTACGAGCACGACGTCACCGCCGTCGCCGCCGTCGCCGCCGTCCGGCCCGCCCCGCGGCACGTACTTCTCACGCCGGAAGTGGATCGAGCCGTCACCGCCGCGGCCGGCAATGGCCGTCAGCCGCGCCCGGTCGTGGAACATGGTCCTAGTCGACGACCGAGACGAAGCGGCGCTCGCCGCTCGTCCGGAAGGCGACCTTGCCGTCGCGCATCGCGAAGATCGTGTCGTCCTTGCCGATCCCGGCGCCGGGGCCCGGGCGGAAGCGCGTGCCGCGCTGGCGGACGAGGATCATTCCCGACGTCACATCCTGGCCGGCGAAGAGCTTCACGCCGAGCATCTTCGGCTTGGAGTCGCGGCCGTTCCGCGACGAGCCGAGTCCCTTTTTATGAGCCATTACTGCTTCTCCTCGAGTGCCGATTCGAGCGCCGCGAGCGCGCCCTTGCGAGCCTTGCCGGAGCGCTCCTGCTCAAGCGCTGCCTCGACCTCCGCGCGGTTCCAGCCTGCGGCCGCCTCGGTGATCTGCGGGATGGTCAGCGCCGCGACGTCCGGCCCCGCTGCGGTCTTCTCGGCCTTGGCCGTCGGCTTGGGCTTCTCCTCCGCCTTCGGCTTGGCTGCGGCCCCCGGCGCACCGACAGGCGTGCGGTCTTTCGGCTGAGCATCGTCGGCTTTGCCGGCGGTGCTTCCAGCCTTGCCGCGCTTGGCGCCGATCGACTCGATCTCGATCCGCGTCAGCCGGCTACGGTGCCCGGTGTGCCGCTTGTAGCCGGTGCGGCGGCGGTACTTGCCGATTCGGATCTTCTTGCCGAGCTCGTGCCCGACCACGCGCGCGGTCACGGTCGTGGACGGCGCGAGGTCCGGGGCGCCGTCGCCGCCGACGAGCAGGACGCGCGGCTGAAGCGTCGCGCCTTCGTCCACGCGAAGGCGGTCGACGAGCAGCCACTCGCCCTCGCGGACACGGTACTGCTTGCCGCCGAGACTGATGATCGCGTAGCTGCTCATGGCGTGGAAACGCGGGCCTTGCGCCCGCGAATCGGCAGTGTAGCTAACGCCTCGATTCGATCTCGTCGCCCCACTCGGACATCGGAACGTACTCGAAGTCGCCGTTCTCGGAGACCAGCTGGCCCTCGGGCTGCTTCTCGGGTTGCTCCTCGGGCTGCTCCACAGTTTCGCCGGCCTCGGCGCCGTTCTGGGCCGCAGCCGCGGGCTTCTTGCGCCGCTTGCCGCCGCGCGAGCCGCGCCGCGTCTTCTTCTTGGGCTTGGGCGTCTCCGTCTCCACCCCTTCGGCGACGGCCTCGGCCGGTTCCGCTGCTGCTTCGACCTCTTCGACGGCGTCCGGGCGCCCGAGATCCTCGCCGGGCACGTGGATGGTGACGGCGCGCGGCGGCTCGGGGGATTCCTCCGACGCGCCACCTGCCTCGAGCTCCGCCTCAGCAGCGCCCGGGCTTGGACCAGCTTTCTTCCGCCGCTGGCCGCCCCGCGAGCCGCGCCGGGTCTTCTTCTTCGCCTTCGGAGCCGCTTCGCCGTCGGATGTCTCCTCGGGCTCGATCTCGGGCTCGGGCTCCTCCGTCTCAGCCTCTTCTTCCACTTCGGCTTCTTCCACCTCGACGGGCTCCTCCGCGGCGTGGGCCGCGCCGCCCTTCCGCGCAGGCGGCTTGCGGGTCGGCTTCTCGGCCTCGCCCTCCGCCGTCAGCGGCTCAGGCGCGTCCTTCGTCTTGCGGATGAGGACCGCGTAGGCGCGGCCGTCGAGCACGCGCTCGACACGCACCTTGAGGCGCTTGCCGACGAGCGAAGCCGCATCGGCGACGACGACGTCGAGCCCGTCGAGCTTGCCGACGGCGGCACCGCCGTCGTGACGGTCGACCTCGACGACCTGGAGCATGATCTCGGCGTCCTCCGCCACGGGCGCCGGCGGCGCGAGGTCGGCGAGCTTGCCCTCGCTGAGGACGACGAAGTGGTCGAGGTGCGTCTGGGGCTTGCCCTCGAGGAAGAAGCGCTTCTTCGTCAGCGCCTCGAGCTCGACCAGCCGCCTCGCGCCGGGGCCGACGAGCATGCTCGCGATCGAATCGGCGAGCTCGACTCGGAACGCCTGTGCCCGCGACCCCGCAGCGAGAGCACGCAGCCGACGCTCGACGTCGATCGCCGCGGATGCCTCGGAGTAGACGATGCCGTCGCCGCCGCAGGTCGGACACTTGCGCGTCATCACCTCGCGCGGGCCGTCGGTCACGTTCTGGCGCGTCATCTCCACGAGGCCGAGCGGCGAGATCTCGACGACGTACGTCTTCGTCCGGTCTCGCTCGAGCTCCGTCCGCAGCGCCTCCTCGACGGTCGCCCGATTCTTCGGGTTGGCCATGTCGATGAAGTCGATGACGATGATCCCGCCGATGTCGCGCAGCCGCAGCTGGCGGACGACCTCTTTCACGGCCTCGAGGTTGTTCTTCGTGATCGTGTCCTCGAGCCGGCCGCCGGCGTTCTTGCCGCGCGAGCCGACGAAGCGGCCGGTGTTGACGTCGATGACGGTGAAGGCCTCGGCGTAGTCGAAGATGAGGTAGCCGCCGGACGGGAGATCGACGCGGCGGCCGATCGTCGACTTGATCTCCTGCTCGACGCCGAACGCCTCCATGAGCGGCGTCTTCTCCTTGTAGCGGACGACCCGCTCGACCATGTGCGGCGACGTCTTCTTCAGGTAGCCGACGAGGCGCCTGTGCGTGCGCTCGTCGTCGACGTACGCCTTCTCGAAGTCGCCGGTGAAGAGGTCGCGGACGACCCGCAGCGGCAACTCGGCCTCCTGGTACAGGAGCTCCGGCGCCTTCGCGGTCTTCGCCTTCGCCTCGATCGAGCGCCAGAGCCGCTGAAGGAAGACGAGGTCGCGCTCGATATCCTCCTCGGACGCGCCCTCGGCGGCGGTGCGGACGATGACGCCACCCTCCTTCACGTCGAGGCGCTTGAGGATGTCCTTCAGCCGGTTGCGCTCGTCGTCGTCGAGCCGGCGAGACACCCCGAGGCCCTCTCCCTGCGGGACGAGGACGACGAACCGGCCGGGCAGCGAGATCTGAGTCGTCAGCCGCGCGCCCTTCGTCTTCATCGGATCCTTCACGGCCTGGACGAGGATCGTCTGGCCGCGCGAGATCAGGTCCTGGATCTTGCGCCCGTGGCCCTTTTCGAGCTGCGGGCTGACGATCTCGTCGACGTAGAGGAAGCCGTTCTTCTCGAGACCGATCTCGACGAACGCCGCCTCCATTCCGGGCAGGACGTTGTCGACACGGCCGAGGTAGATGTTGCCCGCGATCGAGCGGCGCTCCGGCCGCTCGAGGTAGACCTCGGCGACGCGCTCGTCTTCGAGGATGGCGACGCGCCGCTCGCCGACGTCGACGGAGACGAGCATCTCGCGCTTCGCCGCGGGAAGCGGCGCACGGCGCTGCGGCTCGCGGCGGCGGCGGGACGACTGGTCGCGGCGGCGCTCCTGGCGCTGGGAAAGCTCGCGCCGCTGCGGCTGTTTCGACTCTTCCTTCTCCTTCCGCTCGGGCGCGCTCGCGCCGGCGGCGGAGCCGGGCTTCTTCCGTCCGCGCCCGCCGCGGCTGCCGCGGCGGCGCTTGGGCTTCGTCGGATCGGTTGGTTCGGAATCGACCGCTTCGGCGGCCGGCTCGGTCAGCTCGGGCTCGGGCTTCGCCTCGAGCTCGGGCGTGCTGTCAGGACGTTGGTCGTCGGAAGACTTCTTCCGGAAGCGGAACCAGGGCAAAGAGAAACTCCTTCGATGAGGCGCGCGGCAGCGACCCCGTTGAGGGTGCGCGCGCGCTCGTGGTTAATGAAAAGGCTTGGCATGGCCTTGGGTGCAGGGTAGCAACCGTTCCCCCCGGGTCCGTCCGAGCCCGGACCTACGATCCGGCCATTCACGACCGCGAGGTGAAAACGGTGGCAAAGCGCGAGGCCGAAGAGCTCCTGATGATCGAGGAGGCTGATGCTTGGTTCGAGTACCTCGAGGCGACCCGGAGCCAGTCGCACGGCCGTTACCACGAGATCGAGCCCTGGGCCTGGGCCCGCCTGACGCAGCGCCTGCGTGCCATCAGGGCCCGGCGGGCGCGGCTGCGGCCCGCTGCCGCCTAGGCGCGAGCTCGAACCGCCCTCGCGCGGCCTCGCCGAGCACGCGCGTCCCCCCGTACGCGACGGCACCCTTCAGCGCCCACCTGGCGACTGGGACGACATCGAGGAGCTCCCGCGCCAGAGCTCGCAGCCCGAAGCTCGCTCCGAGCGTGACCGTGAGCTCCGGCAGCCGCTCGCGAACGTCGTCCGCGCCGTAGGCCTGGGCGAGCCGGAGCACGAGCCGGAGCTCGTTGAGCGTGAGGACGGGCAAGTCCGGCCCGGGGATCCAGGTGGCCGCCGCGAAGAGCCCGTTCTTTCGCGCAAGCAAGGCGATCAGCCGGTCGCAGACGGCCTCGCGGAGCAGCGGGACGCGCGCGGCGAGCGGCGCACCGTCCTCGCCCAGCCGCGTCGCGATCGCGCGCGCGATCGCCTCGAGAGGAAAGCTCTCCCCCGCGCCAGCCCGCACGACGTCCGTCGCGAGCACGTAGGGGATCGCGACGTCGTCTCCTGCCGGGCGCGTGTCGACGGCGATCACGGGCATGCACGCCCGCCGCGCCCGCCGCAGCGCAGCCTCGTCCTCCCCGGTGAGGTCACCCGCGCCGACGTGCACGTACACGTCGGCGCCTTCGGGACCGCCGAGGCGCACGGCTCCCGGATCCGCCCGGCCGCGAAGGAACTGCTGCCGCAGCACGGGCGCAAGCTCGGTCGCCCCGCCGACGGCGAGAAGGTGCTCGCCGCGCCCCGAGGACTCGATCTCCCTCAGAAGCTTCCGGATCGACCCGGCCGGGACCGGCAGGGACATCAGCGCCGCCGCGAGTACCGTGAGACGCGACCACGCGCGTGGATCGCGAGCAGCACGCCCATCGCTGCGAGGTTGGCGATGAGCGACGAGCCGCCGACGCTGACGAACGGCAACGGGATGCCGGTGATCGGCGCGATCCCCATCGTCATGCCGACGTTGACGAAGATCTGGAAGAGGAGGGCCACGACGATCCCGCCGGCGACGACGGCCGAGAAGAGATCGCGCGCGACCGTGACGACGCGCAGACCGCGCCAGAGCACGAGGAGGTAGAGCCCGAGCAGGAGCGCCGCCCCGACGAAGCCTCGCTGCTCGGCGAAACCCGCGAAGACGAAGTCGGTTCCGCTCTCGGGGAGGAAGCCGAGGTTCACCTGCGTCGAGCCGTTCGGGCCGCGTCCCCGGATCTCGCCGGTGCCGACAGTGATGATCGACTCATTGAGGTTGTACCCAGCAGCAGCCGGACACACCGACGGATGCGTGAAGCAGGTCAGTCGTTGCTGCTGGTAGCCCTTGAGCACGTTGACGCCGGCCGCGGGGCCGGCCCAGAGGACACCGACCGCGACGAGCACGACGACGCTGCCGAGAACCGTCAGGTGCCGCCAGGGGACTCCGGCGACGAAGAGCATCGCCCCGAGTGCCGCAAGGTAGACGAGCGCGGTGCCGAGATCGGGCTGAGCGAAGACGAGCACCACCGGCACGAGGCCGAGACCGACGACGCGCAGCGTCGTCTCCCAGGCACCGACGACGCGCTGGCGCTCGGCCAGCATCCCGGCGAGCGCGATTACGAACAGGAGCTTCCCGAACTCCGACGGCTGGAAGGTGAAGAAGCCGAGGCTGATCCAGCGTGTCGATCCGCGTGCCGCGTGCCCGATGAGCAGGACGCCGGCGATCACCACGGCCGCGCCGATGAAGATCGGGCGCCAGTAGCGCCGGTAGAGATCCGGATCGACAAGCGCCGCAGCCACGAGCACGACGCCTCCCACGCACGCGTACAGGATCTGGCGGTTCAGGTAGTAGCTCGGATCATTCGGGATCGCGAACTTCGTCACGCCTGCGACGCCCCAGAGGCCAACGACCACGAGTCCAGCGAGGCCAATGAGCAGGACCCAGTCGAGGGAGCGGACGACGCTGAGCAGGCGCGGAGCCTCGCGCTCTGCCCGCAGGCCCGCCCGCTGTGATCCCGCGTACTCGAGCATCAATCTGAGTGGATGAATCCCACTTGGTTCGCCGGCACGTTGAAGAACTTCGCGAAGACCCGCTCGGCCGCCGGTGCCGCCGCCGTCCCGCCGTGGCCCCCATTCTCGATCACGGCGCAGACGACGATCTTCGCGTCGTTCGCCGGACCATAGCCACACCACCACGACTGGTTCTTCACGCCCGTGAAGCCGGGCAGCGTGACAACCTTCTGCGCCGTTCCCGTCTTGCCGGCGATCTGCTGCGGGAAGCTGCCGAAGACGCCGAACGACGTGCCGAACGAGTCGTGCGTGCCCTGGAAGAGCCCCTGCTGAACTACCTTCAGGTACGCCGGATCGAGTCCCGGGATCGGCCGCGGCGCGGGCGGCGCGGTCGTCGGGACGATCGTGTGGTTCGGGTTCTCGACGTCCATCAGGACGTGCGGCGTGACGAGCTTGCCACCGTTTGCGATAGCCGCGTAGAGGCGCGCCATCTGGATCGGCGTCACGAGCAGGTCGCCCTGGCCGATCGCGAGCGTGATCGAATCGCCCGGCTTCCAGATCCGGTCGATCTGCCAGTTCGTCGGGTCGGTGCGCTTCGTGAATCTGCGATGCTTCCAGGCGATCGTCGGCACGAGGCCGCGCGCCTCGGGGCCAACGTCGATCCCCGTCGTACCGCCGAAGCCGAACTTGCGCGCCCAGCGCTGGAGCGGCTGGCCGCGACCCTTCGGTAGCTCGTAGAAGCCGTTGCCGGCGCGGTAGAAGTATGTGTCGCACGAGTAGGCGAGCGCGGTCGGCAGGTCCATCCCCTGGTCGACGTTCGGGTCCCAGTTGTGGAAGACATGATGCGAATGGTCCGCCGGAGACGTGTACGTCCCCGTGCACGGATAGAAGGCGTACGGTTTGATCAGGTGCTCCTCGAGCGCCGCGATCGCCGTGAGCGGCTTGAACGCGGAGCCAGGTGGATACGTGCCGTCGAGCGCGCGGTCGAGCGACGGGTAGTTCTTGTCGAGCGCGGACCTCGCCGTTCCCAGACCCTGGGCGTCGAGCGCCCGCGACGTCACGCGCCCGCTGTAGACCGCCGGGTTGAAGGTCGGCGACGACGCGAGGGCCAGGATCGCCCCGTCCTGCGGGCTGAGCGCGACGATCGCGCCGCCGTCGGCCGCCCAATCGCCGTTGTTGCGAGCGAGCTGGATGCCGTACTGGAGCGCGTTCTGGGCGGCGAGCTGCAGGCCCGTGTCGATCGTCAGGCGCACCGTCTGCCCCGGCTGTGGCTGTGCTGTGAGCGTCCGGTCGCTGCGGGGGCGGCCGAGGGAGTCGACGCGGACGCGCGCGGCGCCAGGAACGCCGAACAGGTACCTGTTGTACGCCGCCTCGATTCCGGACTGGCCGATCACATCGCCGGGCTGGTAGCCCGCCTTCTCGCGCGTGTCCAGCTCCTGTTGAGAGATCTGCCGGACGTAGCCCAGCAGCTGCGGGGCAAGCGCCCCGTGCGGGTAACGGCGGACGTAGCTCCGCGCGAGCGTCAAGCCCGGGAATTCGCCGGCTCGCTCCGCGAGGTAGGTCAGCATCGGAGCCGGCGCGTCGGGCCGGACGACAATTGGATCGAGCATGTCGCCCGCCCGCCGGCGCTCGACGATCAGTCTCGTGACCTGACGCAGCCCCGCCCCGGTAACGTGGACGACCGCGCGCAGCTCGGCCACCCGGCTGGCGTGCGCCTTCGGCAGGCCCGACGGCCAGAGCTCGACCGAGGTGACCGGCTTGTTCGTGACGAGGACGTCCCCGTTCCGGTCGACGATCGGCCCGCGCGGAGCTGCGACCCGCACGGTACGGAGCTGGTTCGCCTGCGCCCGGGCGGCGTACTGCGACCCGGCGAGCACCTGCAGCGCCCACAGTCGCCCGAGGAGGGCCGCGAAACCAATCACGACAAGGGCCCCGAGCAGCGCGACCCGCCGCGCGAGCTTCGGCGTCAGCCGGTACGGCTCGACGGAAGTTCTTTCGGCTTCCGGCTCCGGTTGGCGGGCGCGCGAAGACGGAGGCGACGCGGTGGTGCTAGCCAAGGAGCTGTACCTCCGTGGTCAGCTTGTCCCGCTCGACGACTCGCAGCAACCGGCGTGCGACCGCGTAGAGCGGCGCCGTCACGATCAGGTTGAGGACGATCGCCGGGATCAGGCTGCGCACGACTGCTCCGGCGGGCGCGCTCTCGCCGAGCACGAAATGCACGACGAGCAGCCCGAGCTCGTAGAGGACGGTCACGACGGCGACCGAAAGGAACGGCGCATGCGCGCGGTCGCGGCCGGTGGTCTCCCCGTAGCGCCCGATCCAGTAGCCCGCGAGCGTCAGCACGAGCGACGTGAGGCCGAGCGTGCCAAGGGTCGCGGTGTCGACGACGAGCCCCGCGAAGAACCCGCCGACGGCGCCGGCGACGCTGCCGCGTAGCAGTGCGATCGCGACGAGCGAGACGAGCAGGAGGTCGGGCACGGCGCCGAAGACGTGTATCTGGGAGAAGATCGAGACCTGTGCGACCGCCGCCACGAAGAGCAGGGCGGAGACCTTGACGCCGTCGATGACGGTCATCCGCGGTGCTTCGTCGGGACGAGCACAGCGACCGCGTCGAGCGAGCCGAGGTTCGCGAAAGGCTGCACCTGCACTTGGAGGAAGGTCGCCGTGTCGGTCGCGCCGACCGACGAGACCCGGCCGATCGGGATCCCATACGGGTAGATGTCGGGATAGCGCGCGTTGTGCGTCCCGTCCGTAACGATCTCGTCACCCTCGTTGACGGCGAATTGCTTCCCCACCTCGCTGAGGGCGAGCGTGCCTTCCGCTCCCGGTTGGGGTTGGACGCCCCCGTGCACGCCGTTGCGGAGGTCACGGGCGGCAACGAAGCTGTTCAGGTCGGTGAGCAGCGTCACGATCGCCGTGTGCGGGAAGACGTTCGAGACGTGTCCCACCAGGCCGTCGCCGCTCACGACCGGCGAGTCGATCCGCAGCCCGGAGGACGAGCCTGCGGCGATCGTCAGCGTGTGCGTGAAGGGGCCTCCGGGGAAGGAGGTGACGGCGACGTTGACCGCGCGGTAGTCGTGCGGGAAGGTCGGGCCTTGCTCGAGGTGGAGGAGCTTCTGGTAGTCGGGATACTTCGCCAGCTTCGCGGCGTCGATGAGCGCACTGCGCCGGAGCTCCTGGTTCTGCAGCTTCAGACGCTTGTTCTCAGCCTTGGCGTTCGCGAGGCTATGGACGTAGTCGTACGCGTCACGGAACGGCGCAGCGACCCGGGTCGCTGCGACCTGGAAGGGACGCAACGCGGTCGAGCCGGCGCCCTGCAGGTCGTGGAGCACCCCGGCCGTCGGCGAACGGAAGGAGATCGTGACGAGCGTCAGCGCCACGAGAACCAGGGCGACGACGATCGCCCGGCGAATGAGCGCGCTGCGAGCCTTCGAGGGGTACGGGGTCGGCTTCGAGCGCTGGACCGACGAGGCGAGCACCGCCGCGCGCGCGCTGCGACTGGGTGGAGCCACTGCAACAGAGTACCTCGCTTCTCGGGGCGAAGAGCTGCGCTCTTCGCCCGGTTAGCT
>DAIMGZ010000010.1:0-29908 GCA_036723535.1 Gaiellaceae bacterium | reverse complement strand
TGTTCTCCGGGCGCTACCGGGCGACGGCCGAGACGTTCCATGCCGAGCCGGGCTCACTCGAGTCGTTTCTGACCGAGCGCTACCGCCTCTTCACCGCCGAGGGAAGCGCCGAGATGCACCACGACCACTGGCTGCTCAGCCCCGCCGAGGCCGAGATCGAGCTGGCCTCGATCGCGCCGTTCGCGCTCGAAGGCGTGCCGCGCTGCCACTTCGCGTTCCGGCAAGACGCGCTCATCTGGCCGCCTGAGCCGGTTCGTAGCTAAGTCCCGCTGCGTACGCTTCGCCGCGTGACTCCGCAGCGGAGAACCGCGCTCTGGTCGGTCCTGGCGGCGCTCGCGCTCATCGCGCTCAAGCTCGGCACCGGCCTGGCGACCCACAGCCTCGGCCTCATCTCGGAAGCGGCCCACTCGGGCACCGATCTCATCGCCGCACTGCTGACGTTCTTCGCCGTCGGCGTCGCCGTCCGGCCCGCCGACTTCGGTCACCAGTACGGGCACGGGAAGGCCGAGCATCTCGCCGCGCTCGGCGAGGGCGCGATCCTCGTCGCCGCCAGCATCGCGATCATCTGGCGCGCGATCTCCCGCCTCATGCACGGCGGCACCTCCGTGCACGCGACGTGGTACGCGCTCGTCGTGGTCGGCGTCGTCATCTGCATCGACGTCGCTCGGACCACCGCGTCGTGGCGTGCGGCGCGCGCGTACTCGAGCCCCGCGCTCGCGTCGAACGCGCTCCACTTCGGCAGCGATCTCGGCGGCTCGCTCGCCGTCCTCGCCGGGCTGCTGCTCGTGCGCGCCGGCCATCCGCGCGCGGACGCCGTCGCTGCGCTCTTCGTCGCCGCTCTCGTCCTGCTCGCCGCCGCGCGGCTGATGCGGCGCAACGTCGACGTCCTCATGGACCGCGCCCCCGCGGAGGCAGAGGAGGCGGCGCGCCGAGCGATCGTCAACGTAAGGCCGCCCGTACAGCTGCGCCGTTTGCGCATGCGGCAGGCCGCGGGGCGTGTCTTCGCGGATGTCGTCATCGGCGTCGACTACGGCGCCGCGGTCGGCCAGGGCCATGCGGCCGCAGACGCGGTCGAGCGCGCGGTGCAGTCGGCGCTCCCGGAAGCGGACATCGTCGTCCACGTCGAGCCGATGCGCGCAGCCGACGCCGACGTGCGCGAGCGTGCGCATGCCGCGGCGCTCAACGTCCCACGGGTGCGCGAGGTGCACAACGTCTCAGTCGTCGCCGTCGACAGCGGCACCGAGCTCTCACTCCACCTGAAGCTTCCCGGCGACCTCTCGCTCGAGGAGGCGCACGCGGTCGCCGAGGAGGTCGAGCGCGCCATCGAGCGTGCAGTTCCGGAGGTGTCGTCGGTGCGGACGCATCTCGAGCCGCTCGGCGAGGAAGCGGCGGGCCACGAGGTCGCCGGCGACGCCGCGACCGTGCGGCGCATCGTTCGCGCCGAGCTCGGCGTCGACCCGGTGGAATTGCGCTTCGTCGACACCGACGACGGTCTCGTCGCCTACCTGACGCTGCGCCTCGGCGCCAACACGCTCGCCGATGCGCACGCGGACGCGAGCCGGATCGAGGAGCTCATCCGGCGCGAGCGCCCGGAGATCACCGACGTCGTCGTCCACACCGAGCCGCAATGAAGCTCTGCATGTTCAGCCCGAAGGAGCCGTTCCTCGACCGCGGCTGGCCCGGGCGAATCGACGGCGACACGGTGATCCAGCTCGCGGCGCAGACGCTGCAGGCGTTCTTCACCGGCGGCGGGCAGGCGCGGGAGCACGCGGAGTATCCGCTCGCAGACGTCGTCTTCCGCGCGCCGGTGCTCCGTCCACCGTCGGTGCGGCTCTTCGACGAGACCGGCGACTTCGTCTTCGCGAACCCGGCTGCGATCAAGGCGGTCGGCGAGGAGCCGAGTGCCCCGGACGCCGAGCCGGTGGAGCGCGTCGCGGCGATCGTCGGCGTCGACGCCGCGATCGGCGGCTTCACGCCGCTCGTCGAATGGGTTGCGCCCCAGCTGCACGGTGCGAAGCAGCGCGACTTCGCGCTCACGCTCGGCCCGGTCGTGACGACGCCCGACGAGGACGTGCCGCCCGGTGTCGACTGGGAGCAGCTCGTCGCGTACGCGGCGGTGAACACCACGCTCTATCCCGGAGACCTGATCGCACGATGAGGGTTGCCGTGGTGGGGGCGGGCGTGATGGGCTGCGCGACCGCGTGGGCGCTGCGGGCGCGCGGGGCCGAGGTGACCCTGCACGAGCAGTTCGCACTCGACCACAACCGCGGCTCGAGCCACGGGCGCACGCGCATCTTCCGCGTCGCGTATCCGGACGCGTGGTGGATCCGCTTCGCGCAGGACGCGTACGCCGGCTGGCGGGACCTCGATCCCGGTGTCCTCGGCCTGTACGGGCTCGTCGAGCTCGCCGCCGATCCCGCGCTCGCGTCAGCCCGCGCGCTCGACGAGTGCGGCGTGCCGTACCGGCTGCTCGACAAGGACCAGGTGCGCGGGCTCGGCGCCAACCTTCCCGACGGCTGGACGGCGCTGCACGTTGCCACCGCCGGCGTCGTGTTCGCCGACCGCGCGCGGCACGCCTTCCTCGAGGCGGCCGGCGTCGAAGTGGAGACGAACCGGCGGATCGAGTCGACCGACGAGCTCGACGCGGACGTGGTCGTCGTCACCGTCGGCTCCTGGGTACGCGAGCTCGTTCCCGACGTGCCGGTGACCGTCACGCGCGAGACGGTTGCGTACTTCACGCGCGAAGGCCCGCCGCCTCCGTCGATCGTCGACTTGAACGCCGAGACCGGCGGCCACGGCATGTATTCCCTCCACGACCCGGTGCACGGGCTCAAGGCCGGCGCGCATCACGCCGGCCCGGAGGCGGACCCGGACACCGAGGCGACGCCCGACCCCGCGATCGTCGAGCGCATCTCGAGCTGGGTGCGCGAGCGCTTCCCCGGCGTCGACCCCGACCCGGTCGACGCGCAGACGTGTCTCTACACGACGACCGCGGACGAGCGCTTCATCCTCGAGCGGCGCGGCCGCGTCGTCGTGGGCTCCGCGTGCTCGGGCCACGGCTTCAAGTTCGCGCCTGCGGTCGGGCGCAGGCTCGCCGCACTCGTGCTGGGCTGAGGCGAGCACGGGGCGCCGCGTGTGCGGGCCCCCGTTGCCGTCAGCCCGGTCTCAGCCCGTGCTGAGGCATGGAGTCGCCGCGCTCCAAACCGTCACCGGTCCGAGTCCCAGGTTGATGATCTGGATCGAGTACAGGCCGAGGCTGTCGACCGGCACGTCGAGGCTCGCGACGCCGTTCGACGACCTCGCCGTATGCACGACGTTGCCAAGCGCATCGATCACAGCAACCGCGAACGGGACCGAGGTGCTCGACTCGGCGAGCACCGAGATCGACTTCGCGTTGGCCGGGACAAACAGCTCGTCCGGGTCGAGCTTGTCCCCGGACTGGACCGTGTCGGTCGAGCTGGTGGTCTCCCCGGGCGCGCTGGTCGGCCGTGAGCTCGAGCTCCCGTCCGTCACGCAGATCTGGTCGACGAAGTTGAGCCCCTTCGCGTTCTGCAGCGCGAAGGTGTGCGTGCCTGAGCCTGAGAGAGGCACGGTCACCGAGGGCCCGAAGACGGGCTTGTTGCCCGTTCCCGAGCTCCCGCTGTAGCTCACGCTCTGCACCTTGCTTCCGTCGAGATAGAGGTCGGCGCTGCCGGCCTTCTTCGCCGTCGCGTACCTGTAGGTGAGCGTTCCGCTCGTCGACGACGTCTGGAACGTGAAGCTCAGCCCCGAGCCGTTGCTCGTGCGGAAATGCCCCGCCGTCGCATCCTTGTCCTTGACGGTGTGCCAGCCCTTGGCGTACGCGATGTTCGGGCTGTCGTCCTCGAAGCACGTGACCGTCGGGCTCACCTCGATCACGGCGGTGGCGTCGTTGATGCTCTTCTTCCCGTGCGTGTCGGTGACCGTGAGCGTCGCCTGGAACTCGCCGGCGTTCGTGTAGGTGTGCGTGATCGTCGGCGTCGACTGCGTCACCGGCGCCGACCCGTCGCCGAAGTCGAGCGTGTACGAGGCGACGGAGTCACCGGCGTCGGGGTCGGAGGATCCGGACCCGTCGAACGCGACCTGCAGCGGCACGCTCCCCGACCGAGGCGACGCACTGAGCGCGGCGGTCGGCGCCGTGTTCGGGGCACAGGCCTCGTTGGACTGAACCGCGAAGCTGCCCTGGTAGGCGAGCCCGTCGGGCATCTCGTCCAGGGTCTCCGCTCCACCGAGAACCGGCGTGGTCACCGCCTGCACGGACGCGGCGTTGAAGCCGGTGATGGTGTCGCCGGCCTGCAGCCCGAGGTCGGCCGCGGAGGCGACGATCACGATGGTGCCCGTGGTCGGGTCGTAGACGCTCGACGGATCCGCCGGCTTCTCGCTCCCGCTCTCTACGAACCGCCCGTCGACGCCGCCGCTCGTGTTCCCCTGGGCGATGTACGACTGGAAGGTCGGCACGTTCGGCGAGCTCGGGTCGAACCACATCCGCACGCCGTGCACCGTGCCGTCCGTCTCGCGGAACGAGACGTACCAGTACGAATCCGGCGGCTGCTGGCTCATGCCGGGGTCAGTGTTGAGCTGGAACCGCAGCTTCAGGCTGCCGTCGCTCGAGTAGGGCTGTGAGACCTGCAGCGACTTGAGGTCGGTGCCAGCCGTCCCCGTCAGGCTGTCGCCGCTTGCATCGGTCAGGATCGTCAGGCCGGGAGCCATGCACGGGCTCGGCGGTGGCGGAGGATCGGCGCTCACCGTGAGCCCGAGCTCGTTCGATGCCGGGCCGGCGCCCAGGCCGTTGGCGGCCACGACCTCGTAGTAGTACTCGTCGACCGAGGAGTCGACCGACGCGTCCACGTACTGGTTCTTGTCGCCGCTGACCGTGGCGATCTGCGTCTCCGAGCCCGGGCTCGTGCCGCGCAGGATGCGGTAGGCGGTGAAGTCCGAGCCGCCGTTGTCCGGCGCGTTCCACGTGAGAATCGCCTTGGAGCTGTAGCGGATGCCGTCGAGGTACGGCGCCTTCGGCGTCGTCGGCTCGACGGGGTCGTACTGCGCATACAGCGGCTTGCCGCCCGTCTCGCGCGCGACCTTTGCGTACGCGACGAAGTCGTTGGTCGCACCGCCGCTCGAGAGGCAGGTCTGGCTCACGCAGCCGTCGTCGTAGCCGAACAGAACGCGTCCGCGGTCGTCGATCGTGACCTCGTTGAAGTCGAGCAGGTTGCGGTTGCCGCCTGTACAGCCGAGCCCGCTCAGGCAGATCCCGCCCGCGCCCTGCACGGGGTCGTTCGGCGTCGCGTTGACCGTGGTCCACGTCTTGCCGCCGTCGTACGTGGTGGCGATGAAGAGGTACCACCTGCCGGGGCAGGTGCCGGAGCCGAGGTTCCCGGACTTGTCCGTGCCCAGGAAGCCACACGCTGCGCGACCGGGGTCGCCGGCGACCGCCTCGGGGAAGACGCCCTGCACGACTCCGACCGAGGCGCCGATGTCGTGGTCGTCGGTCCACGTCTGCCCACCGTCGTGACTCACGGCGACGTGCGCGGAGCCGTCGTTCGGCGTGTAGCAGTAGTACGCCGTGTTGTTCTTGTCGATCCCGATGGACGGGTCGCTCTGGCTCGTTGCGCTGTTGGGCACGAGGAACTGGTTCCAGGTCACGCCCGCGTCGGTCGAGACCGCGCCGCCCTCGCTGCCGCCGCAATCCTTGACCGGCAGATAGGTGGTGCCGTCGGGCGCCACTTTGATGTGGCCGTGCAGGCTGCTGCAGCCGGTGAGCGCACTGTCCACGGGCTCGCCGGGGCCGAACTGGAGCCCGCCGCTGTCTGAGCGCTGGCACATGTCGGTCACGTCGGCCTGCGAGCAGTAGTAGACCGCGTTCGGATAGACTGGGTTCAGGCCGGCCAACGGTCCCGGGTACGGCCCGACGCCGAGGCTCTAGTGGTCGACGCCACCGTTCGGCGGCGCGACCGATGCCTGCGTCCAGGTTGCCCCGTCGTCGTCGGTGTACGCGAACAGCGCGTTCGCCCCGGTGGTCAAGTTCGAGGTGAACGTGCGGCCGGTCGACTGGTCGGTGACGAGGATCGGGTCGAGAGTCGTCGCGCTCGCGATCGACGGGCTCACGTCCTGCCATTGCGCCGGCCCCGCTTCGGGGAGCGCCGGCGTGCGCTTCTCGGGCGGAGTCACGCGGAAGACGTCGCCCCAGGAGTTGGTCATGATGTTGCCGGTCTTCGGATCGAAGCCGATGTTGAACTCCCCGGAGCTCGAGTTTGCTCCCGAGTCCGGCGGCGCGGAGAAGACCTGATAGCGCGGCACTCCCGGCTGGGTCGGGGTCGGCCCGCCGAAGCTGGTGCTCCCGCCGCCACCGCCGCCGCTACCGGAGCCGCTCGCGAGCTCGATCGTGACGTTGACGGTCTCGGCAGTCGGCTGGAAGGGGACGACCTTCACGGTGAACGTCTGCGTGCCGTCGAAAACCGGGATCGCTGTGATCTCCGGGTTCGCGCCGCTCGCGGACTGCGTGTAGGCGGCCTCGGAGCCGTCGGTGTTCGTGACCGTGCCCTTGTAGACGTACAGGTCGTAATCCGACTGGCCGGTGCCGGTGTCGGCCCAGCTCATCGTGAAGCGGATCACGTCGTTGGGATGCGTCTCGGCGTAGTCGCTCGGCAGCGAGACCGTCAGAGCGAAGTCGTCGCAGGGCTGGCCGGGTTCTCGCACTCCGGCCCGGAGTCCACGACGGGGACGGGTGTGGGATTCGCGACCGCGAACGGTCCCGCCGTGTACGTGATCGGCCCCGACGTGTCGGTCAGCGTCCCGCTCGCCGGCGTTGCGCCGTGAGCCGTTGGCATGACCGTGAAGACCGCGGCCAGTGCTGCAAATGCAACGGCAAGGGCGAGCCTGGCCCCTGCCCTACGACTACCCGGTGCGTGCATTCTCCCTCCGAGGGACGAAATGGATGCCTCACGCTCGACGCGTTTTTGGCGGAAACCGGCGTTTCTTACCCAGGTAAATACACAGCTCAAACACGATCGAATCGATTGAACGGTCAGTCAAATCACAATCGATAGGGAACGG
The DNA here is from genome assembly GCA_036723535.1 of Gaiellaceae bacterium. Lineage (GTDB taxonomy): Bacteria > Actinomycetota > Thermoleophilia > Gaiellales > Gaiellaceae > Palsa-739. Next base: position 22,837 of record DAIMGZ010000010.1, on the reverse strand, counting down.
AAGGTTTTTGCTCCGAATTCGCGGCGACCTGGAGAGGACGAGCTCACGTCCGCCGCTGGACCGGCCGGGCCGAGCCCTCGTCGGCGGGCCAACCGCGGCCGGCCCGCGACTAAGCTACGGATTGATGCCGTTCTACCAGCGCCTCGGGGACGTCCCGCGCAAGCGTCATGTCCAGTTCCGGGAGAACGGGACGCTGCTCACCGAAGAGGTGATGGGCCTCGAGGGCTTCACCGGGAACGAGTCGATCCTCTACCACCTCCAGTCGCCGTGCCGCGTCATGGAGCTCGCCGGCTTCGATCCGATCGTGCGCGAGGAGTGGGTTCCCGACCAGCACGCGCACCGGCATTTCAAGACGTACGACACCGAGCCCGCCGGCGACGAGATCACGGGCCGGCGCCTCCTCATGTGGAACGACGACGTCGAGATCTCCCTCTGCCGCCCCACCGGCTCGATGGACTACTTCTTCCGCAACGGCGAGGGCGACGAGGTGATCTTCGTCCACGAGGGCTCGGGCACGCTCGAGACGATCTTCGGCGAGCTGCCGTACAAGGAGGGCGACTACGTCGTCGTCCCGCGCGGCACGACGTACCGGTTCCGGCCGGAAGGTGAGCAGCGGTACCTCGTCTTCGAGACGCCGGGCCTGATCGAGATCCCGCGCCGCTACCGCAACCAGTACGGACAGCTGCTCGAGGGGGCGCCGTATTACAACCGCGACATCCACCCGCCGACCGAGCTCCACACGGTGCGTGAGCGTGGGGAGTACCCGGTCAAGGTGCGCGTCCGCGGCGGCTACCAGACATACGTCGTCGACTACCACCCGTTCGACGTCGTCGGCTGGGACGGCTACCTCTACCCGTGGACGTTCTCGATCCACGACTTCGAGCCGATCACCGGCCGCATCCACCAGCCGCCGCCCTCGCACCAGACCTTCCAGGGCCAGAACTTCGTGATCTGCTCGTTCTGCCCGCGCAAGCTCGACTTCGACCCGCTGGCGGTGCCGATCCCGTACCACCACTCGAACCTGCAGTCGGAGGAGATGATCTATTACGTCTCCGGCAACTTCGGCTCCCGCAAGGGCGTCGAGGTCGGCTCGATCACGCTCCACCCGTCCGGCTTGCCGCACGGGCCGCAGCCGGGGCTCGCGGAGAAGGCGATCGGGATGCACGAGACGCACGAGCTCGCCGTGATGTGCGACACGTTCCACCCCCTCAGGCTGTCGACGTTCGCGCGCGGCCTCGACGACGGCGCCTACTGGCGGTCCTGGTACGCCAACGCGGAGGACGGCGGCGACGCGCCGGAGGGCGCAGACGCCTCGGGTGCAGGTCTAACCTCGCACCTGTAGCGCGTTCGCACCACGATGGCTCGGAGCTGGTGACTAGCGGCCCGAACGGGCGAGCCGGCGCCGCGAGACGGTGTCGAGCGTCACGGCGGCCAGCAGGATGGCCGCAGTGACGACGTCCTTGACCGCGTCGCTGTAGCCGACGAGATCGATCCCGTTCTGGATCGTCTGCGTGATCAGCGCTCCGAGGAGCGCCGCCTTGACAAAGCCGCGCCCGCCGAAGAGCGAGGTGCCGCCGATGACCGCGGCGGCGATCGCGTCGAGGAGGATCGTGCCCGAGCCGGCGGTGAGGTCGACCGATTCCAGGAACGACGCGGCCACGATGCCGCCCACAGCGGCCATCAGCCCGGAGATCGAGAACACGGCGACGCGGATGAAGGGGACGTTGATCCCGGCTCGCCGCGCTGCCTCCGCGTTCCCGCCGACCGCATAGACATGACGCCCGAACGTGGTGCGCTGGGCGACGTACGTCCAGAAGACGAGCAGGGCGACCATCAGCACGCCGGCGAACGGGACACCGCGGTCGTGGTTTGCGGTCGCCACCGCGAGCCAGGCTGCCCCCGACCAGACGAGTGCCGGCAGCAGGAGGACCACCGGGTTCCCGACCCGCAGGCCGGCCCGCCGACGCGTCACGACGCGGCCGACGGCCATTCCGGCGTAGCCGGCCGTGACCGCTCCGGCCAGCGCCCAGCCGAACCAGTTCGGGAAGAAGAAGTTCGAGATGTCGTTGATCTGGCGGTCGTAGATCGTGATCACGCCCTGCGTGCCGAGCGCCTGGATGATCACTCCTTGCCAGGCGAGCAATCCCGCCAGGGTCACCACGAACGACGGCACGCCGAGAAAGGCGACAAACGATCCCTGCACGGCGCCGATGACGGCGCCCACCGCGAGCGCGCCGAGGATTGCAACCCACCACGGGTAGTCGTGCCCCGAGCCGGGGAGCTGGAGCTCCGCAGCCACGACACCGCAGAGACCGCTCAGGTAGCCGATCGAGAGGTCGATCTCCCCGATCAGCAGCACGAAGACGACGCCGATCGCCATCACCGTCACCTGCGTCATCTGCGGCAGCAGGTTGTCGAAGTTGACCGCCGTGAAGAAGACGCTCACCTTGAGCGTGAAGAACACGACGATCGCGACCATGAACACGAGCACCGGCAGCGAGCCCACGTCGCCCTCCTTCAGTGCCTGCCAGCGTTGCTGGACGACGGCGGAGAGCGAATCGGGCGTATCCGGCTGACGCAGCTCGACGGTCGGCGACTCGGGGGAGCTGCTCATGCGGCGCTTTCGCGCTCGGGAATGCCGAAGGTGATCGCGGCCACGACCTCCTGCTGCGTCGTGCGCTCCCGTTCGTAGACGCCGACTGCACGGCCGAGGCGGAGCACCGTGATCCGATCGGCTACCTCGAAAACGTCGTTCAGGTTGTGGGAGATGATGGCGACGGCGAGGCCCTGCTCGGCCAGCCGCTTGACGAGATCGAGCACCTGCCGCGTCTGCGCGACGCCGAGCGCCGCCGTCGGCTCGTCGAGGATGACGACCCGCGAGTTCCACAGCACCGCACGCGCGACCGCCACCGACTGCCGTTGGCCGCCGGAGAGCGAAGCGACGGGCTGCCGCACGGACTGGATCGTCGTCACCGAGAGGCTGGCGAGGGTTTCGGCAGTCCGCTGCTCCATCGGCGCCTCCTTGAGCCGGAAGAGCGGTGTCCGCACCTCACGGCCGAGGAACATGTTCTGGACGACGTCGAGGTTGTCGCAGAGGGCGAGGTCCTGGTAGACGACCTCGATCCCCAGCTGAGCCGCGTCCTTCGGGCCGTGAATGTGCACCTCTCTGCCGTCGAAGCGGATCACGCCGGCGTCGATCGGGTAGATGCCGGTGACGCACTTGATCAGCGTCGACTTGCCGGCGCCGTTGTCGCCGACGAGCGCCATGACCTCGCCGGAGCGGACTTCGAAGTCCACGTCGTCGAGGGCCTGTACCGAGCCGAACGCCTTCGTGATCCCGTGCAGCTCGAGTGTCGGTGCGGCCGTCGCCATGGCTCCGGGCAGGAGCCTAGAGGGATGGGGCCGCTCGCGCGACCCCATCCCGCAGGTCGCTGCTAGCTGCAGTACTTCTTGTACTGGCCGACGCAGACCTGGCTCTTCTTGAGGAAGCCGTCCGTGAACAGCTTCGTGTAGTTCTTCTTCGTGATCCAGACGGGCGGCAGCAGGATCGACTTCGTGCCGCTGACCTTGCCGTTCACGCCCGCGACCTTCTTGTGCTTGATGATCGCGATCGCAGCGGCTGCGGCGGCATTCGCCTCCAGCCTGACCGACTTGTAGACCGTGCCGCTCTGCCAGCCGGCGAGGATGTACTGAACGCCGGTCGGGGTCGCGTCCTGCCCGGTGAGCGGGACCGCCTTCAGGCTGTGCGCCTGGAGCGAGGCGACGACCGCCCCCGCGAGGCCGTCATTAGCGGCCAGTACGCCGTCGATGTGGTTGGCGTTGCGGGCGAGCATCTGGTCGAAGATCGTCCGCGCCTTCGTCGCGCTCCAGTCCGTCCACTGATCGCCGGCGGTGGCCTTCTTGAAGGTGCCGTTCTTGAACAGCGGGTTGAGGATGGAGTCGTAGCCTTGCTTGAACAACGTCGCGTTGTTGTCCGTGATGCCGCCGTTGAGCTGGGCGATAACCGGGTGTTGCGAGTACTTCCCGTTCGCCTTCAGGCCCTTGACGAGGCCCTTCCCTTGCAGCTTGCCGACGACGACGTTGTCGAAGGAGACGTAGTAGGCGGCCTTGCTGTGGACGACGAGGCGGTCGTAGTCGATCACCTTCGCGCCGTGCGAGATGGCGAGGTTCGTGATCGCCTTCCCGGAGGCCGGGGTGAGCTGGTCGAGCAGGATCACCTTCGCGCCCTTGGCGAGGCACCCTTCGGCCTGCGACTTCTGGCGCGTCGTGCTGGCCTGCGCGTTCACCACCTGCGCCGAGATGTGCGCGGCGTTGAACGCCTTCTTCAGATACGGAGCATCGAAGAGCGTGTAGCGCGTCGACGACGTCGTATCCGGGAGCAGGGCACACACCTTGATGCTCGCGGCGCTCGTGGCGACCCTCGCGGCCGCGGAGCTCGCGGCGACGAGCACGAGCAACGCAACAAGCAAGCCGGCCCCCCAGCGTGACTTCATCTTCATCCTCACCCTCCCTGTAGATCGTTACCGGGGCCCTCATGGCCCGATCCAAGGAAGAGGCTACTCCCCTCGCCGTGACGCGGGATCCGGAACGGCTTGCCGGGTAGCGTCCGGCCATGGCGCTGCTGCCCGTGGACGGGCCCTTCGACCTCGCGCTTACGACGGCACGCTTCCGTGCCTTCGGCCTCGACCGGGCGACGGTCTGGGAGGACGAGGCGCTGTACCGCGCTGTCGGCGGGCGCGAGGTGCGGATCGCGGCGGCGGACGGAGGCGTCGAGGTTGAGCCGCTCGACGCGGAGACGGAGCCGGTCGTCCGCAAGCTGCTTGGCTTCGACTTCGACCTCGTCGCCTTCTACGCTTGGGCGGCGGGCGACGAACGGCTCGCCCCGCTCGTCGTCCGCTTCGCCGGCTTCCGTCCCTCGCTTGCGCCCGACCCGTTCGAGGCGCTCGTCACCTCGATCACGGCGCAGCAGGTCTCGCTCTACGCCGCCGTCGCGATCCGCAACCGGCTCGTCGAGCGCTTCGGCGAGCGGGTCGGTCGCGTCTGGACGTTCCCGGCGCGGGAGCGGCTGTCGGCGGCGTCGGAGGAGGAGCTCGTCTCCGTCGGCTTCTCGCGGCGGAAGGCGGAGTACGTCGTCGGGCTTGCGCGGTCCGACCTCGAGCTCGCGGCGCTCGCGCTTCTTCCCGACGCGGAGGTGAAGGCGCAGCTGACCGCGCTGCGTGGCCTCGGCGAGTGGACGGCGGACTGGTTCCTCGCCCGCCACCTCGGCCGCCCGCGTGCGTGGCCGGAAGGCGACCTCGCCCTGCGCAAGGCGGTACGCGCGCTCTATGGTGATGTGGACGTCCGCGCTGCAGGCGCGCGGTTCGATCCCTTCCAGAACCTGACGGCGCACTACCTGCTCGCACAGTTCCTGAATCCGTGATCCGCGTCGCAACCGAAGCCGACTCGCAGCTCGTGCAGGAGCTCTGGCATGCGTTCAACGTCGAGATTCCCGACGCGCCGTGGCGGGATCCCGACGAGGACGATTTCGCGCCCGACGTCTCCTTCCTCGCCGGCAGCGACGGCCTCGCTTCGCTGCGGCGGGAAGGGTCGCGCGTCTTCGTGCTCGACGTCCTCTACGTCCGTCCGAGCGCGCGCGGGAACGGCCTCGCCCGCGAGCTGATGCGCGCCGCCGCCGACCACGCGCAAGAGCAGGGTGCCGACCATCTCGAGCTCGACGTGCTCGAGAACAACGAGGCCGCACGTCGTTTCTACGAGCGGCTCGGCTTCACGACGGTCGAGCGGCGGCTGGCGACGCCCGTCGACGGGCTGCTCGGCGACGCTGCCGAGGGGCCGACGTTCGGCTTCGTGCACGTGCAGACCGACGACGCCGAGAAGGTCCGGCGGGACGCCGTGAAGGTGCTGCGCGCCGAGCCGGACGTCCAGGTCGAAGGCGGCTGGGTGCGCGTGCGCTCGGATGCGACAGACGCGGACCCCGAGAAGCTGAAGTCCCTGGCGAAGGAGCTCTCGTACACGAGCGGCGGGGTCGTCCTCTCGCTCGGCGTCCAGCAGGGCGCCGTCGTCCGCTACGACCTCTTCGACCGCGGCTCGGACGTCGACGAGTACCTGTCCATCCCGGAGTACTACGGGCCGCTGCCCCCCGGCGACGTCTACGCGCTCGGTGCGAACGCGACGGTGGTGGCGCGGCTGACGGGCGCCGACCCGAAGCGTGTCCGCGAGGTGGCCCGGACGGCCGCCTCTCCGGCCGAGCTGCCGCCGGCGCAGGAGCTGTACGAGCAGATCGCAGCCGTGCTCAGGATCGAGCCGTGATCACGCTCTACGACGCCGCCCGCTGTCCCTATTGCGCCAGAGTGCGGATCGTTCTCGCCGAGAAGGGCGTCGAGCTGGAGGTCGTCGAGATCGACCTCTCCGACCGGCCGGCGTGGCTGTACGAGAAGAACGCGACCGGTCGCGTGCCCGTGCTCGAGGAGGACGGCCGGCCTCTGCCGGAGTCGGCCGTGATCATGGAGTTCCTCGAGGAGCGCTACCCGGAGCCGCCGCTGCTACCGCCCGATCCCGCTGACCGCGCCTTCGTCCGGCTCCTCGTCTTTCGCGACGAGGAGCTCACCGATCCCTACTACGCCTTCAGGCGCGGCGAGGAGGGAGCGGCCGAGGAGCTCGACGCGGTGCTCAGCCGGCTCGACGCCATGCTCGGCGAGCTGCCGTACCTCGGCGGCGTGGAGTACGGGCTAGCCGACATCGCCTACGTCCCCTGGCTCCTGCGCGCCCGCGACATGCTCGGGGTCGACCTCGCCGGCTTCCCGTCGCTCTCGGCCTGGCTGGCCCGCCTCGAGGAGCGGCCGGCGATCGCGAGCGAAGCCGGTATCGTCGCGGCGCTGTGAAGGCCGTCGTCGACTCCGCCTGGCTTGCCGAGCACCTCGGCGAGGACGACGTCGTCGTCGGCGACGTCCGCGGGCCGAACGCGCACATGCGCGGTCACATCCCCGGCTCGCGACCTCTCGTGCTCGGCTCCCCGCCGCCGGCGGCGGACGAGGAGTCGGCGCGCGCGCTCGCGCAGGAGATCGCCCTGCGCCTACGGCGGCACGGGATCACGGGGCGCGAGCGGCTCGTGCTGCTCGACCGCGGCGACGGCGTCGGCGCGATGCCGGCTGCGCAGATGGCCGAGCTCGCGGGCCATCCGCAGGTCTCGATTCTCCTCGGCGGGATCTCGGGGTGGGAGGGCGAGCTCGAGGAGGGCGCGGTCGAGCTCGAGCCGGTACGGGAGGCCGACCTCGAGCCGAACCCGCGCGCGCTGCCGACGCGGCAGGAGCTCGCGGGACGGCTAGGGGATGCGTCGCTGACGCTCCTCGACGTGCGGACGCCCGACGAGTTCACCGGACGGCGCGGCAACCAGTGCGACCCGCGCCAAGGTCACATCCCCGGCGCGCGGAACCTCGAGGTCGGCGAGCTGTTCGCGGCGCTCGGGCAGCCGGCGCCGCCGGAGCGAATCCGTGAGCTCGTCGGTCTCCCCGAGGGCGCGGAGATCGTCGCCTACTGCCACTCCGGCTCGCGCTCCGCCCTCGCGACCCTCGCGCTCCGTTCAGCCGGCTACGACGCGCGCAACTACGCCGGCTCCTGGCACGAGTGGAGCCGGCACGACGAACTGCCGCTCGAGCGCTGACCTACTCCTCGGGGACGGAGGGAGCCTCCGGCCCAGGCTCCGCCGGCGCAGGCGCCGCAGGCTCCGGCTCGGCCGTCCCACCGGTTGCTCTCGCCGCCGGCAGCTCCACGCCCTCGCCGCGCGCGCGAACGACCGCTGCGGCCGCGATCGCAAGCGACAGGAGCAGGCCGATCCAGGCGGGCCAGTGCCGCGCCGTGCCGTGCGTGAGGAAGGTGATCACCGTAAACAAGGCGAGCAGCAGCGCGATGCCGAGCGAGACGAGGCCCTCGCTCAGCGAGCCGAGCGGCACCTTTACGGCAAACAACCGCGCCGCCTCCCACAGGAGCAGCGCGATCGCGAGCAGTCCGGCGATGATGCCGACCCCATTCCACTCCGACCGCCCGACCGTGACGCCGAACCCCGAGACCTGCTGCCAGTCGAGGAACGAGAAGATGAGGTAGAGCACTCCGCCCCCGAGAACCACCTGGACCTCACGCGAGAGCCCCTTCAGCGAATCCATGTGCCGAGCTCCTTCATACCGCCCACCTCCAAGACTTCCGCCTAAGTCCTTCCGACCGGCGCCATCGTGACCGGCCGGCGGCCGGGAGTCAAGCCTCTGGTCGCCGGGCCTCCTCGAGGAAGGCCCGGCAGAGGCGGCGACCGAGCTCGTTCCAACCACCGATCCGCTCGCGCGTCTCGGCCAGCAGCCGCTCGGGATCCGGCGGCGGATCGCTCGCGTCGGCGATCCAGCGCTCGAGCTGCGGTTCCGTCACCTCCGGGTGGAACTGGACGCCCCAGCACGTCTCGCCGAGCCGGAACGCCTGCAGCGACGCCGCGCTATGCGCCAGTGCGACCGCACCGGCCGGGAGCTCGTGCGCGTAGTGGTGCCAAAGGAGCCCCTCGAACCGCGAGGGCAGGGCCGAGAAGACTGGGTCCGCGGCGCCTGCCTCCGTCAGCTCGACCTCGCCCCAGCCGATCTCGGGCACGGCGAGCCGGCCGACCCACGCGCCCGTTGCCCGAGCGAGGAGCTCCGAGCCGAGGCAGATGCCGAGCGTGGGCACCCGCCGCTCGAGCAGCGTGAGCAGCCAGTCGGTTTCGTCGCGCAGCCACGGATACAGGTCGTCCTGATCGGGATGCATGAAGCCGCCGAAGACGAGAACCCCGTCGTACGCGTCGAGGGGCGGCGGCGGCGTTCCCGACTCGAAGCTCCACTCGTCGCGTCGGTGGCCGGCCTCGACGACGACGGGAGCGAAGATCTCGGCGCCTGCATCCTCGCCATGGATGATCGAGAGAACGTTCACGACGTCCCGCCGCTCGCGGCGATCTGGTTCACGTCGAGGAGCCGCCGCAGCTGCCGGGCGTTCGTGGCCGCCTGCGCGACGCGCCCGAGCGGATTCTCGGGATCCTCGGACGAGGCGTTGTTGTTGAAGAAGGCGAAGGCTTGCTCCGCCCGGCCGGCGAGCTCGTGCAGCGGCTCGACCCACTCTCCGAGCTCCTCGTCGGAGTAGAGGTAGTCGAACCGCTCTGCCGCGGAGCCTCCGCGCTTGTTCCAGGTCCCGAGGTTACGGCCGTGGAAGCGGACGTAAGCCGTCGGCGACGTCGTCGCCACGACGGTCGGGACGAGGTTCCGCGCCGTCTCCGAGCGTGGCGCGTCCACGACGACGTAGCCGGCGCCGATCCGCTCGAGGAACGCGAGGCTGTCGGCGCGGTGCTCGTCGTCGAGCCACGAGCGGTGGCGAAACTCGACGAGCATCTCGTCCCCGCCGAGCTGGTCCCGAGCCCACTCGAGGTACTCGAGCGACGCATCTTTGTGGACGATGTACGGGGGCAGCTGGAAGAGGATGCCGCCGAGCTTGCCGGCGGCGCGGAGCGGCTCGAGCGCGGCGAGGAAGAGGCGAAAAACCTCGGCGCGCAGCTCGCGCGGCGGGCGGTCGACGCGACCGCGGTCGTCCAGAGGCATCTCGTCGCGGAGGTCGGGTGGGATCGCCTCCGCCTTCACCGGATGGCGGGTCATGAGGCCGAACGCCTTCACGTGCATCGTGAAGCCGGCGGGCGTCCGCTCGGCCCAGCCCGCGACGGCGGACTCGCTCGGCAGCCGGTAGTACGTCGAGTCGACCTCGACCGTGTCGAAGTGCTCCGCGTACCAGGCGAGGCGCTCCTTCGCCGGCAGCTTGGGCGGATAGAACCACTTCGAAAGCGCCTCGTCGGCCCAGGAGCAGGTTCCGATCCGGACGGTCGCCGCCATGCGGCGGACGCTAACGAGAGACGGTCCGCTTGAGGAGCGACAAGTTGAGCGTGACGCGGCCGATCGTGATCTGCCCGAGCAGCGGTCCGCCCGGACCCTGCGTCGGCACGGGGTAAATCCCGTCGGCGGATTGCCTGCCGACCGTCACCACGAGGCGCTTGCCGCGCGGGAGGAGGACGGCCTGGTTGCTGAGCGGGATACGCACGACGCCTGCCTGCTTCTTCGCGCTCGCCGCGCCGAAGGTCACCGGAGTCGAGCTCCCCTTCACCGCCACGCTCGCGATCAGCCGTCCATACAAGTGCTGGCCGGAGTAGCGAACCGTGAGGTAGCCGTCGCCGAACGTCTCGAGCGGGCCGCCTGTGAGGCGCACCGTTCGCGTGGCGCTGCCCGTCGGCCCGAGCTTGGTCGTTCCCGGCAGGTTCGCGCTCACGTGCCGCGTGCGAGGCGGTGTCTTGTAGTCGGTCGTCGTTCCGTCCCACGGGTCGTGGGCGAGCTGGACGCCACCGTGCACGGTTCCAATCCCGGCGAGGTAGTGGCCGAACCAGGCAACGGCCTCGCCGAGATACGTCGGCTGCTCGGCCGCAGGGTTTTTCGCCGGCGGATGGCCGAGATCGCCGATGTAAAGGCGCTTGGGCCCAGCGAGCAGCTTGTAGGCCAAGAGACCCTGATCGAGATCGAAGAGGAAGTCGTGCCTGCCCTGCAGGATCAACGCCGGCACCGTGAGCAGATGGAGCACCGGCTTGGACGACCGCGGCGCCGCGGCAGCCTTGACCGCCGGGGTGACCGAGCCGCCGAGCAGGTCGTCCCGCGCCTGCGTTATCGACGGGTCCCAGGTACCCGGGATGAGTTGCGCGAGCCGGCCGACGAGCCCTCCCTTCGGAACGTTGGCAGGAGCGAGAGCGCGGGCGAGATCGATCCAGGTGATCGCCGGCACGATTGCCTTGAACGGCACGCCTGCAATCGCTGCGTTCCAGACCTCGCCGCCCCCGAGTGACAGGCCGAAGGCGCCGATCGCCGTGTCGGAGACGTCGCTCCGGGCGGCGAGCCAGTTGAAGAGATCGCGCGCGTCCTGCACCTCCTTCGGCCCGTCGAGCCCGAACGTGCCGCCCGAGGCGCCGGTGCCGCGGGCGTCGCAGGCGAGCGAGGCGAACCCTGCGGGCGCGAAGGCTGCGGTCGCGATCGTCTCCATGAAGGCGTGCGTCTGTCCGAGTCCGTGGAACAGCAGCAGCCCCGGCCAGCCGCCGGCGGGCGCCGATCCGGCGGGGAGGACGAGCCCGCACGCCAGCTTCGTGCCGTCGGAGACCGTGATCGTCAGCTCCTGCGTCGTCGTGCGCGTGGCGCGCGTCCCCGCGGAGACTGCCGAGGCAGCCACCACAACTACGAGCACGGCGGCAGCGACGGCGACGAGGACCCGGATCCGTCCCACGAGACGCACGCTACCGCCCGATTACGATGCTCGCCATGGACCCTCGCCCCGTAGGCGTATTCGACTCCGGAGTCGGGGGCCTGACCGTTCTCCACGAGTGCCTCGTGACGATGCCGAACGAGGACTTCGTCTACCTCGGCGACCACGCTCGGCTGCCGTACGGGCCGCGGCCGCTCGAGGAGATCCGCCGCTTCGCGCGCGAGATCGGCGCCTATCTCGAGCAGCAGGACGTGAAGCTGATCCTCGTTGCGTGCAACGCGGCGACCTCTGCCGCGCTGCCCCGGCTGCAGGAGGAGCTGACCGTGCCGGTCGTCGGCGTGATCACGCCGGAGGCGCACGCGGCGGTGCAGGCCACGCGGAACCGGCGCGTCGGTCTCCTGGCCACCGCGGCGACCGTGGATGCGGGTCGCTACGCCGAGCTCGTGCACGCGCTCGACGCGGGCATCTCGTTCCATCCTGTCGCCTGCCCGGGGCTCGTGCCGCTGATCGAGGGCGACGACCCGTACGGCGAGGAAACGGAGCGGGCCGTGCGCGAGTACGCGGCGCCGCTGCAGGCGGAGGGGGTCGACACCGTGATCCTCGGCTGCACCCACTACCCGCTCATCCGCAAGATCTTCGAGCGTGTCTTCGGCCGCGACGTGACCCTCGTCTTCTCGGCGGAGGAGACCGCCCGCGAGGTGGCCGAGACCCTCGCGCGCAAGGGTGTCGAGAACGAGCGTGGCCGCGTGGGCGCCTACCGCTTCCTGACGACGGGCGACCCAGCCGCCTTCCGCGAGCTCGGGCGGCGTTTTCTCCAGCTCCCCGTCCGTGACGTCGAGCACGTAACCGTCGCGACGCTTGAGGCCGCGGCATGAGAGAGGGCGGCCGCAAGCCGGACCAGCTCCGGCCGATTTCGTTCGAGCCGGACTACCTCGAGAACCCGCACGGCTCGGTCGTCGTCACCCAGGGGCGGACGAAAGTGCTGTGCACGGCGATGGTCGACGAAGACGTGCCCCGCTGGCTCCGCAACCAGGGGCGCGGCTGGATCACCGCCGAGTATTCGCTCCTGCCCGCGTCGACCGGCGAGCGCGTCCAGCGAGAGGCGGCGCGGGGCAAGCAGCAGGGGCGCACGGTCGAGATCCAGCGGCTGATCGGCCGGGCCGTGCGCGCGGTCGCCGACTTCGAGGCGCTCGGCGAGCGGACGCTGTGGCTCGACTGCGACGTCCTCCAGGCCGACGGCGGCACGCGGTGCGCGGCGATTTGCGGCGCGTACGTCGCGGGGATGCGGGCGCTCGAGCGGTTCGGCCTCTCGCGCGCCTTCCGCGACTCGGTTGCGGCCGTTTCCGTCGGCGTGGTGGAGGGCGTGCCGCTCCTCGATCTCGACTACGCCGAGGACTCGAGCGCCGACACCGACATGAACGTCGTCCTGACCGGGGACGGGCGGCTCGTCGAGGTGCAGGCGACGGCCGAGCGCGACCCGTTCGCGCGCGAGACGCTCGACGAGCTGCTCGAGCTGGCTATCGCGGGCATCGGCGAGATCGCAACGCTCCAGGCCGAGGCGGTCGCGCGTGAGCTTCCCTAACGTCCTCGCAGCAACGACCATCGGCTGGCCGGAGGTGCTGCTGCGGATCTTCGTCGCGGCAGCGCTCGGCGGCGCGATCGGGCTGGAGCGCGAGCTGCGCGAGCGCCAGGCCGGGCTGCGAACCCACCTCGTCGTCTCCGTAGGGGCGGCCCTGTTCACGCTCGTCTCCGCCTACGGCTTCAGCGGCTTCGGCTCCAGGGTCGACCCGACGCGGATCGCCGCCCAGATCGTGACCGGCATCGGCTTCCTCGGCGCGGGCGCGATCATCCGCCAGGGCCTCTCGGTGCGCGGGCTCACCACGGCGGCATCGCTCTGGCTCGTCGCCGCGATCGGGATGGCGGCCGGCGCCGGCTACTGGGACGGCGCGCTCATCGCCACCCTCGGCGCACTGCTCACGCTTGGGCCGCTCCGCGTCGCCTCCTACCGGATCCTTCGGCGCTACCGACCCGCGCTCGACCGGCTCCTCGTCGAGATCCCGGCAGGCGGTAGCCCGGCGCCGATCATCGAGGCGATCGAGCGGCACGGCGGCCGCGTCGTCTCCCTCGACGTGACGCAGGAGGGAGAGCGGCGTTCGGTCGCCGCCGACGTCGCGCTCGCGGTCGGCTCGGCGCCGGCCGTCGTCGCGGGGGTCGCCGAGATCGACGGCGTGCTCGAGGTTCGGTGGATGGAGTAGTGCGGGCGGTTCTCTGCTCGCGCAACCGGCACAAGGCGCGCGAGCTCGAGCGGCTCCTGCCGGGATGGACGATCGAGCCGCTCGAACGCGACGACTACCCGCCCGAGACGGGCGCGACGTACTACGAGAACGCGGCGCTGAAGGCTCGCTTCGGCCGCGCCGTCACCGCCGGCGAGGCGTGGGTACTGGCGGAGGACTCGGGCCTGGAGGTGGAAGCCCTGGGCGGGCGGCCCGGTGTCCTCTCAGCTCGTTACGCGCCGGAAGGGGCGCCCGCGATCGCGAAGCTCCTCGGCGAGCTCGCCGGCGTCGAGGATCGCGGCGCGCGCTATGTCTCGGAGCTCGTCCTGCTCTCTCCGGACGGCCGCGAGCTGCGCGGCACCGGCGTCCTCGTCGGTCAGATCGAGACCGAGCCGAGCGGCAGCGAGGGCTTCGGCTACGACCCGATCTTCGTTCCGGACGGCGAGCAGCGGACGGTCGCCGAGCTCGGGAACGAGTGGAAGGCTGAGAACTCACACCGAGCCCGCGCGGCGCGGGCACTGCTCGACACGCTCGCCGATACCTAACCCGCCGTCACCCGGAAGTTCACGGCCCCGCTGGTGTCGCTGCCGTTGGAGTACCTGTAGAGAAAGACGATCGGATACTTCCCGGGCCGCGCCGACGGGATCCTGACCCGCATCGTGAACTCGCAGCCGCCTGTCACATGATGGTTGCCCAGATAGTCGACGGGCGTACCGGCGACCGACGCTGACGGCGACCCGGGAGTTCTCAGGATCGACGTCCAATGGTCGAGGTCGAGATTCCAGTACGCGCTGATGCTCGGCGTGCCGGGCCCAACGTACTTGCCGGCCTCATCGAAGAGGGGGAGACGCCCGGAGACCATCACCGTCGAGCCGGTCGGCCCGGAAGAGGAGCTCAGCTTCGGGAGATAGGCACCGGTTTGGCCGGCCGGGGGAGCAGGGCATCGCGTCCCGCCGCCGCAGCCGGCCGCAGCCATTACGGCGGCGGCGATCGCGAGCAGCCCGGCGCTGCGTCTCACATACCTCCTACGCCGGACGGGGCTCCTCAGGTCCAGCCGCCGGCAGCGACGCCTCTTTCCGCCGTTCGCGCCACCACCAGTTGATCTCGCCGCCGAAGACGATCACGTTCGCCATCACGTAGAGCCAGAGGAGGAGGATCGCGGGGCCGCCGAGCGTCCGCAGCGTCACGTTCACGTCGGCGAGGCGGACGAAGATCGGCAAGCCCTGGAAGGACGCCTCGAGCACGAGAGCACCCGCGACCGCGCCGGGCAGCGCCTCCCGCAGCTCGACGGTCGTGTTCGGCAGCCAGTAGTAGACGGCCAAAAGGAAGACGAACACGCCGGCGAGCGAGGCGCCGATCGAGACGACATACGCGAGGACCGGGCTGTCTGCGAACGCCCCGAGGTTGTGCTTCAGCACGCTCACGCCTAGCGCGCCGACCACGAGGCTCACGAACAGCGTGACGAGGACGCTCGCCATCATTGCGGCGGCCAGGAGCTTCCCGTGCAGGAAGCGCCGGTTCGGCAGCCCGTAGACGATGTTGAGTGCCGACTCGAGCGCGCTGAAGAACGAGAGCGACGACCAGATGAGACCGATCCCGCCGATGATCCCCAGCGCCGCCGCGTTGTCCTGCACCCGGTGGACGAGCGTGATGATGCTGTCGAGCGACGTTCCCGGGAAGGCGTGCTTGAGCTCGCGGACGAAGAAGTCGGACGCTTCGGCGCGGTGCGCGAGGCCGAAGAGCGACAGCGCAAGAAAGATCAGCGGCACGAACGAGAGGAGCGCGAAGTACGCGAGCATCGCCGCGAGGTGCGTTCCCCGGTCGGCGAAGAACTTGCGCACGAGCTGTCGGCGTCGAATCGTCACGAGCGAATCCTCGCTGATAGCCTCGCCGCGATGGACGCGGCGCGCGCTCTCGCCGATCTTGTCGAGATTTCGCCGCAGATCGAGTCGGCGGCAATCCTGCGCGCGGACGGCGCCGCGGCCGGTTCGGTCGGCATGCCGGAGGCGCGCGCGGATGTCGTCTCGCGTGCCGCTCGCGAGCTGCTCGTCGGCGCCGCCGCGTTCCGCAGCGACGGCAGCCGGGTCACCCAGCTCCACGCGGTGCTCGGCGATCGAGACGTCTTCGTCGTCAACGGCATAGATGGGCACGTGATAGTCGCGGTCACGGGTGGGCGGGCGGCGCCGGGTCTCGTCTTCTACGACCTCAAGAACTGTCTCACCAGGCTCGCCGATGGGCCGTAGGCTGCTCGCCTTCGCCGGCTTTGCGACCGGCGCGCTCGCCGGCACCGCCGCCTACCGGCGCTGGCTCGGTGGGGGTCGCGAACGGATCGACGTCTACTTCGAGGACGGCTCCTTCGTCACGTTCGTAGCCGGATCGTCGGAGGCAGAGCGGCTACTGCCGCTCGCCGGCCAGGTCCTCGCGGCAGCGCGCCGCCGGGCATGAACGACGCGGAGCTCCGCCGGGCGCTCGTCGAGGCCGCCTATCTCGAGGGCGACTTCGTCCTGCGCTCCGGCAAGCGGTCTCGCTACTACCTCGACAAGTACCGCTTCGAGACGCGGCCCGACCTGCTCGCGGCGCTCGGCGACCGGATCGCCGCGGCCGTCGGCGAGCACGATCCCGAGGCTGTGCGTCTCGCGGCGCCGGTGCTCGGCGGCGTCGTCCTCGCCGCCTCCGCGTCGCTCGTCTCGGGCCTGCCGTTCCTCATGATCCGCGACGCGGCGAAGGAGTACGGGACCGCGAATCGCATCGAAGGGCCCTTCGAGCCGGGCGAGTGCGTGTGCCTCGTCGAGGACATCGTGACCTCCGGCGGCGCGCTTCTCGAGGCGCTCGCAGCGGCCCGGGACGCCGGCCTCGTCGTCCGCACGGCAGTCTGCGTCGTCGATCGCGAGGAGGGCGGCGCCGACGCTCTCGCGCGCCTCGCGGTCCGTTTGCGGCCGCTTTTCCGGGCAGGAGAGCTGCTGGGAAACGACAAAACCCCCGCAAAACCGCATGGTTGAGCGACAAACCCGGAGTTGGTAGGGTCGTTCCGGCACTGCAAGCGATTTATGACTGGAGGAGAGAGTGACGAAGCAGGAGTTCGTATCCGAGATTGCGCGCCGCTCGCAGCTGTCGAACCGCGACGCCGGCAAGGCCGTCGACGCGTTCCTCGAGGCCGTCACCGACACGCTCAAGGGCGGAGGCGAGGTCGCGTTCACCGGATTCGGCAAGTTCTCGACAGCGAACCGCGCGGCTCGGACGGGGGTCAATCCGCGCAACCCGACCGAGAAGGTGCACATCCCCGCGGCGCGGGTGCCGAAGTTCTCGGCAGGCAGCACTCTCAAGACGGCCGTCAAGCAGACGTCGCCGTACCAGTAGCGAGCAGGCCCGGGAAGGGCCGTATCTCCTCCGAGGATCGAGAGGCCGCCTTCGGGCGGCCTCTTCGTGTCTGCGCCGAGCCGGGTCGTATCCTGAGGGCGTGAGCGCGGCGGGTCATTTCGCGGATCGGCTCGCTGCCGCCGTGGAGCGCAAGGGGTCGCCGCTCTGCGTCGGCCTCGACCCGATGCTCGCTCGCCTGCCGGCCGAGGTGCGGGCCGAGGAGCCGGCGACGGCCTATGAGCGGTTCTGCCGCGGCATCGTCGATGCGGTGGCCGATACGGCGGTAGCGGTGAAGCTCCAGTCGGCCTTCTTCGAGGCGCTCGGATCGACCGGCGTCGCCGTCTTCGAGCGAGTCGCCGCGCATGCGCGCGCCGCCGGCCTCCTCGTCGTCGCGGACGTCAAGCGAGGCGACATCCCATCGACCGCCGAGGCCTATGCGACAGCCTTCCTCGAGCCTCGGGACGGCGGGCCGCCCCTCGCCGACGTGATCACCGTCAGCGCCTACATGGGAGGCGACTCGCTCGAGCCGTTCCTCCGTGCCTGCCGCGACCACGGCGCAGGGATCTTCTGTCTCCTCAAGACGTCGAACCCGGGCAGCGGCGACGTCCAGGACCTGCCGCTCGACGACGGCCGGCCGCTTTGGCATCACGTTGCGGAGCTGATCGACCGCTGGGGGGACGACCTCGTGGGCGAGTCGGGTCTCTCCGCCGTCGGCGCGGTCGTCGGCGCCACCCATCCCGGGGTCGTCGAGGCGGCGAGGCGCCTCCTCCCCCGGGCAGTGCTGCTCCTGCTCGGGGTCGGCGCCCAGGGCGCGCAGCCCGAGGACGTCGCGCCGGCGTTCGCCCAGCATCCGGCCGGAGGGCTCGTCTCGATCTCGCGGCCGATCCTCTATGCGCACGAAGAGCGAGGCGGCGACTGGCGCGAGGCGGCGGCCGCCGAGGCGAGCCGCTTCGCCGACGAGCTGAGCGCCGTGGCCGCCGGCGTGCGTTGAGGTCCAGCCGCTTCACGCGCTTCGCCGCGCCCGCCGCCTTCCTCGCGGCGGTCACGATCGGCGCTCTCGTCGTCCGCGCGGGGCTCGAGCACGGCAAGCATCACGCCACAACGCCGACCACGACGGTGGCGGCGAAGACGAAGACGACGCGTACGCATGGTCACAAGCGGCGGCGCCTGCGGACGTACACCGTCCAGTCCGGCGACACGCTCGGGTCGATCGCGGCCAAGACGGGGACGACGGTCGCCAAGCTCGAGCAGCTCAACCCCGGCGTCGACCCGACGGCGCTCCGCGTCGGCGAGAAGATCCGCGTCGAGTAACCTCCGCCCCGGCGTGGTGCACCGGCTGTGATCGTCACCGTAACTCTCAACGCCGCCGTAGACCGGACGCTGACCGTACCGAACTTCCAGTTCGGTCACCGGCACCGGGCGAGCAACAGCCTCACCAGCGCGGGCGGCAAGGGCATCAACGTCGCGCGTGCGCTGAAGCGGCTCGAGACCCCGGTCGTCGCCACCGGCCTCGCGGGCGGCCGCACGGGCGACAGGATCGTCGAGGAGCTCGGGCTCGAAGGGATCCTCAGCGACTTCGTCCGCATCTCCGACGAGTCCCGCACCTCGACCGCGGTCCTCGATCCGACTGCCGGCGCGCTCACCGAGGTCTACGAGTGGGGGCCGGCCGTGCGGCCGGAGGAGCTGCAGATGCTGTCCGACAAGCTTCACTACCTCTCGCGCGTCGCGAGCTACGTCGTCTTCTCCGGCTCACTGCCGCGCGACGTCGAGAACGACTTCTACGCCGACTCGATCCGCGATCTCACCCGGCGGGGCATCCCGTGCGTTCTCGACTGCGAGGGCGAGCCCCTGCGCCTCGGAGTCGAGGCCGAGCCCTATCTCGTCTCGCCGAACCAGCAGGAGGCCGAGAGCCTCGTCGGGCAGGAGTTCATGGACGAGGAGGACTTCGTGATGGCGCTCGACACGATCGCCGACCTTGGCGCGCGCAACGTCCTCATCACCCAGGAGACCGCGTGCTTCGCGCTCGTCCGCGAGGAGCGGAAGGTGCAGCGCTTCCGTGCGTCGATCCCGCGCGTCGAGCCGATCGCGCCGGTCGGCGCCGGCGACGTCCTCCTCGGCGGCTACCTGTCCGAGCGCTTCAACGGGCGCTCGGCCAGCGACGCGCTGCGGACGGCTGTCGGTTGCGCGGCCGCCTCGGTCGTCGAGCTCGGCGCCGGACGATTCGACCCGCGCGAGGCAGCCGCGCTCGCGGGTGGCGTCGAGATCGCAGAGCTCGAGCCCGTAGAGGCCTAGGAAGCCGCGAGGGCGCGGAGCCGACCGTTGCCGGCGCGGTGCTCCGCCCAGACGAGCTGGCCGTTCTCGAGCGAGAGGCCGACGGCGTCCGGTGCCGTCTTGGCGAGCAGCCGGATGCGGCCGGTAGCGGTCGAGACGCCGTACAGGGTGCGATTGACGCGGTAGACGATGAGCTGATCGCTCGCAGCGAGCTGCGTCGCTGCCCGGCCGGAGACCAGAACGCTACCGAGCTTCGTCTCGTCGCTCGCCGAGAACCACGAGATCCGGTCGCGGGGGCCACGCTGCGTGAGGATGGCGAGCACGTGAGGAGACAGCGCGATGGCGGCCGGGATTCCGTGCACGAACGCGCGGCCCACCGGATTCCCGCTGGCGCCGTCCACGAGGTAGACGAAGTTGTTGGCGCTCGCCAAGGGGCGGCCGGCCTTGGCAATCGTCGCCGGGATGTAGGCGATTCGCCCGGCCGACGCGGCGAGCTGGAGCGCAGGTTGTGCTCCGGGCAGCGGCTGATCTCCCGTTCGCGTGACGATGCGGATCCCACCGTCCGCGATCTTCTGCTTGCAAGAGCCGCCCGAGAGGCAGGCGAGCTTGTCGACGTACTCGACGTCGTCCCACGAGTAGGCCAGCGTCCTGCCCGATCCCGCCACGCCGACGAGCCAGTCGCCCGTGCCGTCGCTGGCGTGCGCGAGCCGGTCGAGCTGCCGTTCGGGCCCGCCGAAGGAAGCGGCGAGGACGTAGTCGAAGGGTGCAGGGCCGCTCTCGTGCAGCGTCCAGAGAGCCGTGGACATGCGCGCTGCGACGGCGAGCTGCGGCTGCCCGTCGGAGAGATCCCAGCGGCACGTCATGCTGCCGGAGGAGGGCTGCGGGAGACTCCGGTCTTTGGTGCCGGGCGAGAGCACGTGCACCTGGTCGCACGTCCGGCTGCTCGACGAGAGCCACGCGACGAGGCTGCCGTCCTGCGCGATCGCCTCGATCGGCCCGCTCGGGTTCTTGCGCAGGGTGTGCGCCGTCGGCGGTCCAGCGGCCGCGGTCCCGGCGAGGACGAGGAGTCCCGCAGTCGCCAGAAGGGCTCGCACGCGAGGACGGTAGCTGCCCCCTGTTAGGACGTTGTCAGGGATTGGCCCCAGCCGCAGGCATTGGTACCCTGGCTCTCTCTTGACGGAGCACGTAGCAGCCGAGCTGAACACCGACGACGTCCAGCGGCTGCTGGAGCTCGACCGGAAGTTCGGGCGCGAGGGGTTCACGTTCGACGACGTGCTCCTCGTCCCCGCCGAGTCGCACGTCCTGCCGAACGACGTCTCGACGCGTGCCCGGCTCACGCCCTCGATCGACCTCGCGATCCCGATCGTCTCGGCCGCGATGGACACCGTGACGGAGGCCCGCCTCGCGATCGCGCTCGCGCGCGAGGGCGGAATCGGCGTCGTCCACCGCAACCTCTCGATCGCGGCGCAGGTCGCCGAGATCGACAAGGTGAAGCGGTCCGAGTCGGGGATGATCGTCGAGCCGGTGACGCTGCCGCCCGACGCCCCGGTACGCGCGGCGCTCGAGCTGATGGCGCGCTACAAGGTCTCCGGCGTCCCGATCACCGACGGCGAGGGAGTCCTGGTCGGCATCCTCACGAACCGGGACCTCCGCTTCGAGAACGACGTCGATCAGCTGGTCTCGGCCCTCATGACGTCGCGCAACCTCGTCACCGCACCGGTAGGGACGACGCTCGCGGAGGCGGAGGAGATCCTCCACCGGAACAAGATCGAGAAGCTCCCGGTCGTCGATGCAGACGGCCGGCTGTGCGGGCTGATCACGGTCAAGGACATCCAGAAGAAGATCGAGTTCCCCGAGGCGACGAAGGACGAGCAGGGACGCCTGCGCGTGGCGGCGGCCGTCGGCGTCGGCCCGGACGCGCTCGAGCGCGCCCAGGCGCTGGCGAGCGCGGGCGTAGACGTGATCGTCGTCGACACCGCGCACGGTCACTCCCTGGGAGTGATCGAGATGGTGCGGCGGATCAAGGATGCGGTGCCGGTCGAGGTCGTCGCCGGCAACATCGCGACGGCCGAGGCGGCGCGCGCGCTCCTGGACGCGGGCGCGGACGCGCTGAAGGTCGGGATCGGGCCGTCCGGCATCTGCACGACGCGGGTCGTCGCTGGTGTGGGCGTCCCCCAGGTGAGCGCGATCCACGACGTGGTGAGCATCGCAGCGGCGGAGGCCGTGCCGGTGATCGCCGACGGCGGCATCACCTCGTCCGGCGACATCGCGAAGGCGATCGGAGCCGGCGCGGACGCCGTCATGCTCGGTGGCATGCTCGCCGGCACCGACGAGACGCCCGGTGACGTCATCCTCGCCCAGGGCGAGCGGTTCAAGGAGTACCGCGGCATGGGCTCGCTCGGAGCCATGAAGGCGCGCGGCTTCTCGAAGGACCGCTACTTCCAGGGCGACGTCGAGGACGTCGAGAAGCTGATCCCCGAGGGAATCGAGGGCCGAGTTGCCTACAAGGGCCCGCTGCAGCACGTCGTCCACCAGCTCGTCGGCGGGCTGCGGCAGGCGATGGGCTACTGCGGGGCCGCGACGATCGACGAGATGAAGCGGGCGCGCTTCGTCCGGATCACGGCGGCAGGGCTCCGCGAGTCGCATCCCCACGACGTGACGATCACGAAGGAGGCGCCGAACTATCGGCGCTGAGGAGGCGCGCGTACTTGCGTTTCCCGGCCAGCAGGAGCGGCCGGTTCTCGTCCTCGACCTCGGCGGGCAGTACTCGCAGCTGATCGCGCGGCGCGTCCGCGAGTGCCGCGTCTACTCCGAGCTCGTCGGCCACACGATCACGCCGGAGGCGGTGCGCGCGCGGAACCCGTACGCGCTCGTGCTCAGCGGCGGCCCGGCGTCGGTGTACTCCGACGATGCCCCGCGCGTCGATCCGGCGCTGTTCGAGCTCGGCGTGCCGACGCTCGGGATCTGTTACGGCGCCCAGCTGATGGCGCTCGAGCTCGGCGGCCGCGTCGACCGCACCGGCGTCTCCGAGTTCGGGCGGACGTCGATGGAGGTGACCGAGTCACGGTTGCTCGCCGACACTCCCGCCGAGCAGACCGTCTGGATGTCGCACCGCGACACGGTCGTCGCCGCTCCCGAGGGCGCGCGCGTCGTCGCGAGCTCGCCGGCGACGCCGGTCGCCGCATTCGAGGCGCCCGACCGCGGGCTCTACGGCGTCCAGTTCCATCCCGAGGTCGTCCACACGCCGTACGGCATGGACGTCCTGAAGAACTTCCTCTACTCCGCAGCGGGTGCGCCGCCCGCGTGGACTCCGGCCGCCGTGATCGAGGAGCAGGTGGAGCGGATCCGGGCGCAGGTGGGGCGCGAGCGCGTGCTCTGTGCTCTCTCGGGCGGCGTCGACTCGGCGGTCGCAGCGCTCCTCGTGCACAAGGCGGTCGGCGAGCAGCTCACGTGCGTCTTCGTCGACCACGGCCTGCTGCGCCAGGACGAGGCCGAGCAGGTCGTCGAGACGTTCGACGAGCACTTCCACGTCCCGCTCGTCCACGTGCAGGCGCAGGAGCGGTTCCTCGAGCTGCTCGACGGCGTCGAGGAGCCGGAGCAGAAGCGCAAGATCATCGGGCGCGAGTTCATCCGCGTCTTCGAGGAGGAGG
>DAIMGZ010000009.1:0-31447 GCA_036723535.1 Gaiellaceae bacterium | reverse complement strand
CCCGTTCGCCGCTGTCCCCAGGGCCGAAGCCCTGGTTCTCGCTCGACTTGCATGTATTAAGCGCGCCGCCAGCGTTCGTCCTGAGCCAGGATCAAACTCTCCGTGAAGAAGTTCGTCCCGAAGGACGATCTTGAGTCACTTTGAGCTTGTGCTCAAAGTCCCACCCCGAAGGGTGGAGACAGGGTTGATTCGCCGACCCAGCCGAAGCCGGACCGACGTCTCGACATAAACGCACGCTGTTGAGTTTTCAAGGACCGAGCCTTTGGGACGGCATGAAAAAGGCCTCGACTCGCGCCAGAGGCCTCGGGACTTGCTGGACTTCCTCTTGCGGGGAATCCTCCTGAGGCGCTCCGTTTTCGTCGTTTGCAGGGACTTTTCCACGCCGCCCTCTCGGGCAGCCGGGGAAGTGTAGCAAGGTGGCGGGGCGCGTCAAGCGGCTTAGTTGAGCCGAACGAAGCGCCGCTTGCCGGCCTGGAGAACGGACCCGGCAAGCCGGGCTCGCGGCACGTCGAGCTCGCTCACTGTGTCGCCGTCGAGCTTCACGCCGCCCTGCGAGATCAGGCGCCGCGCTTCGCTCGTCGAGAGGCCGAAGGCAGCCGCGAGGAGTGCCGGCAGATGAACGGGGTCGCCCGCCGGGAGGGCGCGCTCCGGGACGTCCTCGGGAGGCTCGCCGCGCTGCACGACGCGCGCGAAATGCTCCTCGGCCGCGCGGGCGGCTTCCTCGCCGTGCGACCGCGTGACGATCAGCCGCGCGAGCTCGAGCTTCGCCTCCATCGGGTCGCCCTCCGGCACCGGCCTTTCGGCGACGAGCGTCCACCACTCCTCGAGCTGAGAGTCGGGAATCCGCATCGTCCGCCCGAACATCTCCTCGGGCGGCGCGGTGAGCGGGATGTTGTTGCCGACCGACGAGCTCATCTTCTCGCCGTCCCAGGAGAGCAGCAGCGGCGTCGTGAGCACGACCTGTGGCTCGAGCCCGAACGCCTCCATCACCTCGCGGCCGGCGAGGAGGTTGTAGAGCTGGTCGGTGCCGCCGAGCTCGACGTCCGCCTCGATCGCGACGGAGTCGTACGCCTGCATGAGCGGGTAGAGGAGCTCCGAGATCGAGATCGGCTCGCCGGCGCGGTAGCGCTTCTCGAAGTCGTCGCGCTCGAGCATCCGCGCGACGGTGACGATGCGGCCGAGGCGGACGACGTCGGCGTACGACAGCTTCGACAGCCACTCGCCGTTGTAGCGCACCTCGAGCAGCTCGGGATCGTCGCGCAGGATGACCTTTGCCTGCTCGAGGTAGCGCTGCGCGTTCGCGTCGATCTCCTCGTCCGTGAGGATCGGGCGCTCGCTCGAGCGGCCCGACGGGTCGCCGATGCGGGTCGTGTAGTCGCCGACGATGAAAACGGCCTTGTGGCCCTCGTCCTGGAAGGCGCGCATCCGCTGGAGCGGGATGCCGCGGCCGATGTGGATGTCGGGCGAGGTGACGTCGATCCCGAACTTCACGCGCAGCGGCCGGCCGAGCTTCAGCTTCGCCTCGAGGCCGCCATCGGGCAACACGCTCGCGGCGTTGCGGGTCAGCTCGGCAATGCCCATGGGCTGATCCTAGAAGCGTCGCGACAGGAACGGCGAGCCGGCCAGGCCGTAGCGCCAGGGCTGCTCGACCGCCCGCGTGATCCCGATCCTCGTACCGACGGCGAGCGGCGGCTCCGACTCGCGCGCGAGGAGCTCGAACGGCGGCTCGTCGAGCGGGAGGCCGTCGTGGTCGCGCGTGATGCCGAGCGCCTGGCAGAGCTTGCCGGGGCCGGAGCAGAGTGAGCGCTCCGCCTCGAGCCCGCGGCGCCCGCGCATCTCGTCGAGGCCGAACGTCGGCTCGAGCGCGCGCACGAGCGCCGCCTCCGCGCGACCGTCCTCCGCGCAGACGAGGTTGAGACACCAGTGGACACTGTAGGAGCGGTAGACGTAGGCGTGGCCCGCCGGCCCGAACATCGACGCCGTCCGCGCCGTCCGGCCACGGAAGGAGTGGCTCGCGGGGTCGTCCTGGTCGTACGCCTCCACCTCGACGATCCTCCCGCCCACGCCGTCGACCTGGAGCATGGCGCCAACCAGCTCGGGCGCGACCTCGTGCACCGGGCGCGCGAAGAACTCGCGCGTGAGCCGCTCCGCCACGACCGAGGCGCTTAGAAGAGCTGCTCGGGCTCGTCCGGCTTGGCCGTCTTCTCGAGCACGCGCCGTGCGCGCCGCCCGAGGTCGCGGAGGTCGAGCGGCCCCTCGTCGACCGCCTTCGCGACACGCTCCGCGAGGTCGAGCGCTTCGTCCAGGACAACGGTCGCCGTCGCCGCGTCCTGCCCCATGTCGTGGAGGATCGTCCGCTCGGTCCGGCCGGCCAGGACGGGTTCCGTGATCCCCTCGACCCAGACGCGCGTGCGCCGCCCCCCACCGCGCTCGTCTCCCGTGATCGGCTCGAGCGCGTAGATGCGGTCGGCGCGGGCCCACTTGCCGAAGCCTAGGAAAACCATCCGGGCCGCGCCGTCGCTCATTCGAGGATCATCTCACTACACGGCGGACGCGAGAACCTCGGCGACGCGCTCCTGCGCGGCCGGATCGATCCCCGTGAAGAACGGCAGCGCGAGCGACCGCGAGCTGACGTCCTCGGAGACCGGGCAGAGCCCCTCCCGAAAGCCGAAGCGCTCGCGCATATACGGCTGCAGGTGGATCGAGGGGAGGTAGCGGTTGAACCCGATGCCTTCGCGCTCGAAGGCCGCGGTCGCCCGCTCGCGCGCCGCGGTGTCCGGAAAGAGAACGACGTAGACGAACCAGGAGCGGCGGTGCGCGGCGTCGTCGGCGCACGGAAGCTCCAGCCCCTCGACGCCGCGCAGCAGCGCCGCGTAGCGGCTCGCTCCCTCCGAGCGCAGCGCGAGGATCTCGTCGAGCCGCTCGAGCTGCCCGATCCCGAGCGCGGCCGCGATGTCGCTCAGTCGGTAGTTGAAGCCGAGCCGGACGTGCTCGAGCCAGCCACCCGGCTCCGGCCGGCCCTGGTTGCGGAGCGAACGGATCAGATGCCACTCCTGCTCGGAGTGGGTCGTGACGATGCCGCCCTCGCCCGTCGTGATCTGTTTGTTCGGGTAGAAGGCGAAGACGCACGGGCTGCCGTGGGAGCCGATGGTCGCGCCGCGATAGTCGGCTCCGAGCGCCTCGCAGGAATCCTCGATCAGCGCGAGCCCGTGCCTATCCGCGATCGCGCGCAGCTCGTCGAGCTCGCATGGATAGCCGTAGATGTCGACCGCGACGATGGCCTTCGTCCGCTCCGTGACAGCGGCCTCGACGGCCGCGGGATCGAGGTTGAGCGTCCGCCGGTCGACGTCTGCGAAGACGGGGATGCCGCCCTCGTAGACGAAGCAGTTGGCGCTCGCCGCGAACGAGTAAGGCGACGTGATCACCTCGTCGCCCGGCCCGAGGCCCGCGGCGATGCAGAGCAGATGCAGCCCGGTGGTGCCGGAGGAGACGGCTGCGGCGTAGGGCGCACCGACGCGCTCGGCGAGGAGCTCCTCGAAGCGGTCGATCGCCGGCCCGAGCGAGAGCCGTCCCGAGCGGAGGACCTCGAGCACGAGCTCCTCCTCACGCTCGCCCAGGTACGGCCCCGAGAGCGGGACCGACTGCACCTCCTGCCTCACGCGCTGCGGGTGGCGGGGGCGAACTCGAGCCACTGGCTCCAACGGTCGCTGCGCCCGTGCACGGTCTCGAGGTACGCCTCCTGGATCTCCTGGGTGACGGGCCCGGGCGGCCCGATGAGCTGGTCGTCGATCTCGCGGATCGGCGTCACCTCGGCGGCCGTCCCGACCATGAACACCTCGTCGGCGAGGTAGAGGTCGGTGCGGATGATCGGCTTTTCCACGACCCTGTGGCCGAGGTCCTGCGCGATCTGGATCACGGAATCGCGCGTGATGCCCACGAGGATCGAGGCCGCGAGGTCGGGCGTGTAGATGACGCCGTCGCGGACGAGGAAGATGCTCTCGCCCGAGCCGTCGGCGACGTAGCCCTCGGAGGTGAGGAGGATCGCCTCGTCGTAGCCGGCGCGGTTCGCCTCTCCCACGGCGAGCATCGAGTTGACGTAGACGCCGGTCGCCTTCGCGACATGCGGGATGACGTTCGGCCCGACGCGCTGCCAGCTCGAGACCTTGGCGCGAATCCCGTTCCGCAGGCCCTCTTCGCCGAGGTATGCGCCCCACGGCCACGACATGATCGCGACCTCGATCGGATTCCCAAGCGCCGACACACCAAGCTCCCCGTAGCCGACGAACGCGATCGGCCGGAGGTAGCACGACGGCAGCTCGTTGGCGCCGATCAGGTCCCACGTCGCCGTGCGCAACTCTTCGACCGAGTACGGGAGCTCCAGGTACAGGAGCTGCGCCGAACGGTGCAGCCGCTCGAGGTGGTCGGTGAGCCGAAAGACGGACGTGCCGCGCTCGGTCTCGTACGCGCGGATCCCCTCGAAGACGCCCGAGCCGTAGTGGAGCCCGTGCGTACCGACGTGGATCGTCGCGTCGCCCCAGTCGACCAGCTCGCCGTTCATCCAGATCTTCTTCGTCTCAAGCATCTGCGGCTCGTCCCTTCGGTCGCGGTGCTGGCCGTGGGAATCGTACCGTCCGGCTCAGGTGAGATCGGCCGTGCGGGCCTGCGTGAGCCGCCCCAGGTCGAGCGGCGAGAGGCCCGCCATGTGGCGCTCGGAGCCGGCTCCGATCCACACGCGGTCATGGAGGAGGAGCTCCGACGCCATCAGCACCTGTGAGACGCCGGGAGCCGGGAACGGCGCCACGCCGCCCGGCTCGAATCCGGTTGCGGCGCGCACCTCGTCCAGCCGCGCGACGCGTGCGGCCTTTGCGCCTGCCGCTGCGGCGACTTTCGTCTCGTCCGCCCGCCGGTCGCCGGGGATGAGCGCGAGCGTCGGGCGGCCGTCGCAGACGAAGAGGAGCGACTTGACGATCTGCGCGCGGGAGCTGCCGACGGCCTTCGCCGCGGCGCTCGCGGTCGGCGTGCCTTCCGGGAACTCCTCCACCCGTGCGTCGACGCCGTTGCGCTTGAGCACCTCTGCGACCCGCGCGACGGGCTCGGGCCAGCGCTCCACAGGCGGGACGGTATCGTGGCGAAACCGGGCGACGCGGCCGTGCGTTGTCTCTGCCGGAGACGACAACGTCGAAAGGGAGACGAAGACGTGAGCGAGTACGAGCGACGCGCCATGAACGAGGCGCTGTTCCGGGACGTGAACGAGCGAATAGCGGAGAGCGCGGAGGGTGGCTTCCACGCCGACAGGACCGAGTTCGTCTGCGAATGCGCCGACCCGAGCTGCACCGAGCGTGTACCCGTCACGCTGGCGGAGTACGAAAGCGTGCGGCAGAAGTCGACGACCTTCCTCCTCGCTCCCGGCCACGACCAGCCCGACATCGAGCAGGTCGTCTCGGACCGGGGCCGCTTCTGGATCGTCGAGAAGGTGCAGGCGGCGATGCGCCGGACAGTCATCCGCCTCGACCGGCGCAGGCGGGCTGCGCCGAGCGAGACGTAGCGGCTACTCGGCGACCGGCGCGAGCTCGAGCACGCGCGCGTCGTCGAGGCCCTCGCCGCGAAGCCGCTCGACGAGCTCCGCCGACGGAGCCGAATCGACGGTGAGCGCCATCAGCGCCTTGCCGCCGCGCCGGCTCCGCGAGACGGTCATGCCGCCGATGTTGATGCCGGCCTCGCCGAACATCGTGCCCACGCGGCCGATCACGCCGGGCACGTCGTCGTAACGGCAGAGCACGAAGAGCGGCGCGAGCTCGAGCTCGATCTCGAAGCCGAGGATGTTCACGAGCCACGGCCGGTGGTCGCTGCCGATCGTCGTGCCGGCCACCCGGACGCGGGAACCGCCTCGGCCCCGCCCCGCGCGCAGCTCGACACGGACGAGGTTCGTGTAGTCACGGGCCGTCCTCGACCGCTCCTCTCGCACCTCGATTCCGCGCTCCGCCGCGATGAGCGGCGCGTTGACGTAGTTCACCGGCCGGTCGGCGCGGCCCTGGAAGGCGCCGTTGAGCATCGCGACCGTGAGCAGGCGCGTGTCGTAGTCCGCGAGGCCGCCGTACACGGTGATCGCGATCTCCTCGACGGCGCCGTCGGCGAGCTCCATCGCGATGTGCCCGAGCCGGGCAGCGAGCGGCACGTACGGCCCCAGCACCTCGAGGTCCTCGGCGCCGATCACCGGGATGTTGACCGCGTTCGTGACGAGGCCGCCCTCGAGCGCCGCGACGACCTGCTCCGCCACGATGACGCCCGCCCGGTCCTGCGCCTCGCCGGTCGAGGCAGCGAGGTGCGGTGTGACGACGACGTTGTCGAGCTCGAGCAGCGGCCCGGAATACGGCTCGTCCCCGAATACGTCGAGCGCCGCGCCGGCGACCTGGCCCGAGCGGAGCGCGGCGAGCAGCGCATCCTCGTCGAGGAGCTCGCCCCGGGCGGCGTTGACGATCCGCACGCCGGGGCGCATCGCCTCGAACGCGGCCGCGCCGACGGAGCCGCGCGTCTCCGCCGTGAGCGGCAGGTGCAGGGTGAGGAAGTCCGCGGCTGCATACACGTCCTCCGGGGTCTCGAGGCGCTCGACGCCGAGCTCGCGGAAGCGCTCGGCGGCCACGTAGGGGTCGTAGGCGACGACGCGCATCCCGAGTCCGAGCGCGCGTCGCGCCACCTGCTGCCCGATCCGGCCGAAGCCGAGCACGCCAAGCGTCTTTCCGGCAAGCTCGATCCCCCCGTACGCGCCGCGCTCCCACCGGCCCTGCTTCAGCGCGGCATGCGCCTGCGGGATGTTGCGGGCCAGCCCGACCAGGAGCCCGATCGTGTGCTCCGCGGCGGAGACGACCGTGGAATCGGGCGCATTCGCCACGATGATCCCCCGGCGCGTCGCCGCCTCGACGTCGACGTTGTCGACGCCGACGCCGGCCCGCCCGATCACCTTCAACCGCGCGGCGCGCTCGATCACTTCCGCGGTCAGCTTGGTCGCGGAGCGGACGACGATCGCGTCGTAGCCGCCGATGATCTCCTCGAGCGGGCTCTCGGCATCGACGTCGACGTCGAAGCGGGAGCGGAGGAGGTCGACCCCTGCGTCCGAGATCTGCTCCCTGACCAGGACCCGCGCTTTCACGTGCGGGAGGGCTCGGCGCTGAAGGCCTCGAGCGCCGCCGTCACCGCGACGCTGCGCTCGACATCGGCGCCGAGGTCGCCGAGCACGAGCTCGACCGCGGCGATCTGCGTCGTGATGTCGAAGACGTCGAACCAGCCGATATGACCGAGGCGGAAGATCTTCCCCTTCAGCTCGCCCTGGCCGTTCGCGATCGTGATCCCGAACCGGTCGCGGACCCCGCGGACGACGTCGCCCGAATCGACGCCTGCCGGAGCGCGAACCGCGGTCACGACGGCGCTCCGGTCCTCGTCCGGGGAAAAGAGCTCGAGCCCGAGCGCCTTGACGCCGGCGCGGGCAGCCCGGCCGAGCCGGATGTGCCGGGCGAAAGACGCTTCCAGCCCTTCCTCGAGCAGCAGCCCGAGAGCGACGTCGAGCCCCGCGACGAGCGACACGGGAAGCGTGACCGGCGCGTCGAGCGTCTGCTGCGCCTTCCGCGTCCGCTCCCAGTCGAAGTAGAAACGCGGCGAGGAACCGGTCGCGGCGAGGGCGGCTTCGGAGACGGCAGCGAGGCCGAGCCCGGGCGGGGACATGAGCGCCTTCTGCGAGCCGGAGACGACGACGTCGAGCCCCCAGGCGTCGGTTTCGCAGGGGAC
This sequence comes from Gaiellaceae bacterium, assembly GCA_036723535.1. GTDB lineage: Bacteria > Actinomycetota > Thermoleophilia > Gaiellales > Gaiellaceae > Palsa-739. The sequence continues at coordinate 23,668 of DAIMGZ010000009.1, read as the reverse complement.
GGCGCCGAGGCTCGAGACGGCATCGACGACAACGAGCGCCTCCGCCTCCCTCGCCGCCGCCGCGAGCCCGCGCACGTCGGCGACGACTCCGGTCGAGGTCTCGGAGTGGACGATCCAGACCGCCTTGGCCTCACGCTCGCGCAAGCGCGCCCGAAGATCGTCGGCGTCCGGCGTCTCGCCCCAGGCGTACCGGAGCACGTCCACGTCCGCCCCGAACGCCGTCGTCATCGCGACCCACCGCTCGCCGAAGCTCCCGGCCGAGACGACGAGATGCCGCTCGCCCGGGGAGACGAGGTTCGCCACGGCGGACTCGAAGGCGCCGGTGCCCGAGGAGCCGAAGAGGAGCACGTCATTGTCCGTCCGGCAGATCTCGCCGAGACGGGCGAGAACGCGCTCGTAGACGGGCAGGAAGTCGGGGCTGCGGTGATGGAGCACGGGGGCGCCGACGGCTGCGAGCACCTCGGGCGGCACAGGCGTCGGGCCGGGCGTGAACAGGTACCGCTTCACGGGCTCCAACCGTAGCGTTCTAGGCTGCTGACGTGGATGCGCTCCTCGCCTTCGCCGCCGCACTGCTCGCCCTCCGGCTGGCGGGGCTGCTGGCCGCCCGCTACAGGAGCAGCCGCCGACCGGAGCTCTTCGCGTGGGCGGCCGGACTCGCCGCCTACTCCCTTGCCGCCGCCGCGATCGCCTGGGGCGAGGCCGCCGGCTGGGACGGCCGCGCCTTCCGCGTCTACTACGCGGCGGGGGCGCTGCTGACCGCGCCGTCGCTCGGTGCGGGCTCTCTTCTCCTCGCCGGCCGCCGCCGCGCAGCGCCGGTGGTCCTGGTCTACGTCGGCCTCGCCGTCGGCGTCTCGCTCGCGATGCCGGTGCACGGCGCCTTCGCGGCGCACGGGATCCCGGCCGCGCAGGATCACCTCGCCTTCCTCCCTGCCCGCCTGCTCGCAATCCTCGCGAATGCCGTCGGGACGATCGCGGTCGTGGCCATCGCATTGCGCTCTTTCCGGCGACGCCCGCTCGGGAACGGGCTGATCGTCGCCGGGATCGCCGCGGCGGCGACGGGGAGCGGCCTCGCCGGCCTGGGCGCCGCGGGTAGCGCACTCGGCATCGCTATCGGTGCGGTGCTGCTTTACGCAGGATTCGTCGCTCCCGCGCACATTCCGCGGGTTTTTCGGCCCAAAATGGCGCCTCGCTGAGTCACAAGCGTTGCCTTGGCGGCGCACAAACGTGGCGTCTGTAGCTACCCTCGTAGGAACGATCGCATAAGCCGCGCCGAGCGGTGCACGCCTGCGGCGTTTCCCGCCCGTTCGGCCTCCGACTTGCAATCGACCCTGGGGGTATGCATTGCGGCGCTCCATACTGGCCTGCGGGCTCCTGCTCGCGTTCGCCGGCCTGACCACTGCGGCTGCAGCTGCCGTGGGCTCCGGCGGCACGGAGACCATGGCCGGCGGCACGAATCCGGCAACGACCACGACTACGACCACCAGCACCGTGAGCGCGCGTCCAGGAGGGCGCACGATCGCGTACTGGGATCGCCATATCCGGAGCTTCCGGGCGGGTACGCGGCGCTGGCTGACCGTGATCCGCGGGCGTCCGCCGGTGCGCGTCTCGCGCTCGCTCGCGGCGCGCTCGCTCGACGGGCTGCGACAGCTCGCGAGGGCATGGCGGCACCGCGAGCACGCAGCCTGGCGGCGGGCGAACCATCCGCCCGAATTCGCGGGCTGGCTCTGTATCCATCACTACGAGGGAAGCTGGACGGATTCCGGCGGGCCGTACTGGGGCGGCCTCCAGATGGACTTCTCCTTCCAGGAGGCGTACGGCGGCTGGCTCCTGCGGCACAAAGGCACCGCTGATCACTGGAGCCCACTCGAGCAGATCTGGGTCGCCGTCCGCGCCTCGCGCGTGCGCGGCTTCTCCCCCTGGCCGAATACGGCGCGCTACTGCGGCATGGCGTAAGACTTTTTCCTGCTCCTGAGCTCTTTTCGACGGCGTGCATTGCGGGCCGTCGTCAGCTTGGCGTCATTTCGACTTGACAATGACATCATCGTGATGTCATAGTGCCGCCATGCAGATCGACGGTCACATCCAGGCGCTCCGGGAGGACCTCGTGCGCGTCGCGGCGCTCGGCGACGACGCGACGACACGGGCGGCAGACCTCCTCTCGGTCGCAATCGAGGCGTCCCTTGGGCGCCAGATTCAGGACGTCCTCGCCGAGGCGGCGCTCGAGCTCAACGCCCAGCTCGACGCCGCGCACGTCGAGGTCCGCATCTCAGGCCGCGACCCCGAGCTCGTGCTCGTCCGCGAGGACGGCACGATCCCGGAGCAGGTCGACGAGGCATTCTCGGCCCGGATCACCCTCCGGCTGCCAGAGAGCCTCAAGCAGCGGATCGAATCCGCCGCCGGCCGCGAGGCCGCCTCCGTCAACACGTGGCTCGTCCAGGCGCTCCAGCGCGCGGTCGAGTCGCGTCGCCCCAGTCCCATGTCCGGCAGCCGCAACCGGCTGACCGGCTACGGCCGCAGCTGAAAGGAGCAGACATGTTCCCCGACCACCATCTCCCGTACAAGACGGAGCGCTCGCTCCGCCCCGACCGGCGCCCGCTTCCCCGCGCCAGCGAGATCCGGCTCCGCGTCAAGCGCGCTGAAAGCCGCAAGGAGGCCTGAGGATGCTCGAGCACACCTTCCACACTCCCCTCCCGCTCGCGCTCGAGGTCTCCATCCCCAGCGGCGAGATCGCGGTCGAGACCGACGGCGCCGAGGAGACAGCCCTGACGATCAAGGGCGACGAGCGGATGCTCGAGCACGTCGAGGTCCGCCACGACGGCGGCCGGGTCGTCGTCAGCCTGCGCGACAAGGGCAAGTTCGGCGTCTCGTTCTCGGGCACCGGCTTCTCGATCGGCTCGCTCGTCTTCGGCAACGGAGGGCTGCGCGTACAGGCTCGCGTGCCGCATGGCGCGGGAGTCAAGGTCAAGACCGCGTCGGCGGACACGGAGCTCTCCGGGCACTTCGGCGCGCTCGAGGTGAACTCCGCCTCCGGCGATGTCCACCTGCGCGGCGAGGTCGCCGAGAACGCGACGGTGAGGACCGTCAGCGGGGACGTCGAGCTCGACCGCGTCGACGGCGACCTCTCCGTCCAGTGTGTCTCAGGCGACGTCCGGGTTCGTACGATCGCCGGCTCGGCCGACACGAAGTCGGTCTCGGGCGACATCCGGCTCGAGGCGCTCACCGGCGGTGACGTCCGCTTCGCGAGCGTGTCGGGCGACATCGAGATCGGCATCGCACAGGGATCGCTCCTCGACGTCGACGCCGGCTCGACCTCGGGTGACCTCGCATCCGAGGTGCCGCTCGCGAGCGAGCCGCCGGCCGACGAGGCCGCGACGGCGGCTCCGACCGTCGTCCTCCGGGGCCGCACGGTAAGCGGCGACGTCCGCGTTTTCCGGACAGGTTGAGTGACCACTGCCGCGACAGCGCCGCGGGTCTCCGTGCTGCGCAGCAGACCTCTCGCTGCGCTGCTGGCCGCCGAGGTCCTCTCGACGACCGGCTCGCAGATGACCTGGCTCGCGCTGCCGTGGTTCGTGCTCGTCACCACCGGGTCGGCGAAGCAGATGACGTTCGTGATCGCAGCCGAGGCGGGCGGCTACGCCCTCTTCGGCATCCCGAGCGGATCGCTGCTCGATCGCCTCGGCCCGCAGCGGACCATGCGGCTCTGCGACGCGGTGCGCGCGCCCCTGATGCTGCTCGTGCCGGTGCTCCACTGGACCGGAGAGCTGACGCTGCCGACCCTCGCCGGCCTCGCGTTCGTGCTCGGCGCCGCAGGCACGCCGTACGGCGCCGCGCAACGCGTAGTCGTCGCGGAGATCCTCGACGAGGACGAAGCGCTGGTCGAGCAGGCGAATGCCCTGCTCCAAGGGGCGACGCGGATCACGATGCTCTGCGGTCCGGCGCTCGCCGGCGTCTTGATTGCCTTCGTGGGCGCCCCCGTGGTGCTCGTCGCCGACGCAGCGAGCTACGTCGTCGCCTTCGTGCTCGTGACGCTGCTCGTGCCGGTCGCAGGCGCCGTTCAGGAGGGAGAGGCGGAGGACGGGCGCGGTCTGCTCGCCGGCGTCCGCTACCTCCTCCGCGACCCGCTCATGCGCGGCTGGACGGCTGCGATCGTCGTCGGCGACGCTTCGTTCTCGGTCATCTTCGTCGCAATCCCGGTCCTCGTCTTCGCCCACTACGGCGCCGATCCGCGCCTCGCCGGCGCGTTCCTGGCCTCGTGGGGCGTCGGCGCGGTGGCCGGGAACGTCGTCGCCTACCGGAGCGAGAGGGTCGGAGGACTTCGCCAGGCCGCGCCGCTCGTGCTCGTGCAGGCGGCGCCTGTGTGGACGCTCGCCGCACCGGTTCCCGCTGCGGCAGTTGCAGGCGCGCTCGCGCTCTCCGGGATCGCGAACGGCCTCGTCAACCCCACCCTGCACGCGGTGCTCACGCTCCGGCCTCCTGCGGCCGTCCGAGCGAAGGCTCTGACCGCAACGTTCACGGCTTCGAGCCTCGGCACGCCGCTCGCTCTCGCCGTCGCGGCCCCGGCGTTCGCGGCGTACGGCTCGCGCCACGTGGTAGCGGTCGCGGCCGCCGGCCAGCTGGCAGCCATGAGCTACGCCGCCGTGATCACCTTGCGTCACCTGGCCCGGGAACGCATCTGATGCGCCGTCTCCTCGCCTATCGCGACGCGCGGCTCCTGCTCGCCGGCGAGACGCTGTCGGCGTTCGGCGACTGGGCGATGTGGTTCGTGATGGCGATCTGGATGAAGAGCCTGACCGGCTCGAGCGCCCAGGCGGGCCTCGTCTTCTTCGTCCTGGCCCTCGGCAACCTCGCCGGCCCGCTCGGCGGGCTCCTCGTGGATCGCCTGCCCCGCCGCCGGCTGATGATCGCGACCGACTGCGTCCTCGGCGTCTCCGTCCTCTCCCTCCTGTTCCTCCACTCCCGGGGCGACGCGTGGCTGATCTACCTCGTCGCGCTCCTGTACGGAGTCGGCGGGACGGTCTTCTTCCCGGCGCGGGCGGCGCTGCTGCGCCTGATGCTGCCGGAGGAGCTGCTCGCCGACGCGAACGGCGCCCTCTCCTCAGTGCGCCAGGGGCTGAGGATCGTCGCGCCGCTCGCCGGCGCCGGTCTGTATGCGGCGTTCGGCCAAGGACGGCCGGTCGCGATCCTCGACGCGGCAACGTTCGCCGGCTCCGCCCTCCTCCTCGCCCGGATCCGCGTCGTCGAGGAGAAGCCGGAGCCGTCGGAACAGCACTTCCTGGGCGAGGTCACCGCCGGCATCGACCACGTGTGGCGGACGGTGCCGCTGCGCCAGATGGTGTTCGGCACGACCCTCGCACTCCTCGTCGTCGGCTTCACCGAGACGCTGATCTTCACGGTGATTGCGCACCTCGGGCGGCAGCCGTCGTTCTTCGGCGTGCTGGGGACGTTGCAGGGCGTCGGCTCGATCGTCGGCGGCGTGACGGCTGCGTCCCTCGTTCGCCGCGTCGGCGAGCTGCGGACCGTCGGCATCGGCCTGAGCCTGTTCGGCGCGTGCGGCACGCTGCTCGCCGTCCCCTCCCTCGCCGTCGTGCTCCTCGGCTTCATCGTCGCCGGCGTCGGGATCGTCTGGGCCATCGTCGGCTTCAACACCGCGCTCCAGACGCGGACGCCGCTCGCGATCCAGGGTCGCGTCTCCGCTGCGTCGGAGATCTCGCTCACCGTCGCCCAGACGACCTCGATCGCGACGGGCGCCGCCCTCTCGACGATCGTCGACTACCGGATCCTCCTCGTCGCGATGTCGGCGGTCGTCATCGCAAGCTCCGTCTACCTCGTGACCCGGCGCGAGCCGCCTATTCGGGCCGAAGTCGCTCCGCTAACAATCGATTGACGACCTTCGGGTCGGCCTTCCCCTGCGTCTCGCGCATCACCTGGCCGACGAGGAAGCCAAGCACGCCTTCCTTGCCGCCGCGGTACGTCTCGACCTGCTCCGGATGCGCCGCGATGACCCCGTCGACGATCGGGCCGAGCGCACCCTCGTCGCCGAGCGCCGTCCTCGACAGGTAGTCCTCAGCGTCGATCGGCCCTTCGGCCGCGGCCGCGAACGACTCGTCGAGCGCCTCGCGCGTCACGTTCGCCTGCACGATCCGGGCGAGCGCGACGGCGTTCTCGGGCAGGAAGTCGCCGCGGTTCATCGCGATCGCCGCCGCCTCCTTCCAGTCGAGGCCCTCGGCCGCGAGCGCCTCCGCCTTCCACTCGTTGCCGGTCGTGACGAGCTCGGCGGCGGAGGCGAAGCCGAGCTCCCCGGCCAGCCGCCGGATCCGCTCCGCCGGCCGCCCCTCCGGCACGTCGTTGCGCAGCCGTTCGACAAGCTCCGCCGGCGGCTCGACGGGGACGAGGTCGGGCTCGGGGAAGTAGCGGTAGTCGTCCGCCTCCTCCTTCGAGCGGTGCACCGTCAACCGGTCGGTGTGGTCGTCGTAGTCGTACGTCGACTGCACGACCTCCTCCCCCGCCTCGTGCGCCTCGACCTGCTGCCGGAACGCCGCCTCGATCGCGCGGCCGACGAAGCGGAACGAGTTCATGTTCTTGATCTCCCAGCGGGGCCGAAAGCCTTCCTCGCCGACCCGCCGAACCGAGACGTTGACGTCCGCGCGCAGCGTTCCCTTCTCCATGTCCGCATCGGAGATCCCGAGCTCGACGACCGTCTGGCGGAGCAGGCGGAGGAACCACATCGCCTCGTCGGCCGAGCGAAGGTCGGGGGCGCTGACGATCTCGAGCAGCGGCGTGCCGCCCCGGTTGAAGTCGACGAGGCTGTAGTCGGCCCCGACGGAGCGACCGGTCGCGCCGCCGGCGTGGACGGTCTTCGCCGCGTCCTCCTCGAGGTGCGCGCGGACGATCCCGATCTCGCGGTCTCCCTCGGCGGTCGGCACGAGGAAGCGGCCGCGGCCACAGAGGGGCGCCTCGTACTGGCTGATCTGGTAGCCCTTCGGCAGGTCGGGATAGAAGTAGTTCTTGCGGGCGAAGACGGCTCGCTCGGCGATCTCGCAGTCGAGAGCGAGGCCGAGCAGGACCGTCATCTCGATCGCGCGGCGGTTCGGGACGGGCAGAGCGCCGGGATGGGCGAGGCAGACGGGGCACGTGCGCGTGTTCTCGGCGGCGCCGTACTCGAGCTCGCAGCGGCAGAACATCTTCGTCCGCGTCTTGAGGTGGGCATGCACCTCGAGGCCCACGACGGTCTCCCACTCAGCCGCCGGCATCGAGCTTCTCCTTCGCCTCGAGGAGCGCCGCCTCGACGTCGTCGCGAACGTGGACCATGGCGAGCCGGTGCTCGAGCGCACCGTGGGTCTCGATCAGCCACAGCTCGCGCTCCCCCGCCTCGAGTTGGAGCTTCACGTCGCCGACGAGGACGGCGCGCGAGCCGTCGAGCACGCGCGGATGCGCGCCGAAGACGCGCTCGACCGCGAGCACGAACTCCGCCGCGGGATCCTCGAAACGCATGGTCACCGGAGTCGCTCCGGTACCGGGTCGAAGCCGAGCGCCTCCTCGAGCGCGTGGCCGATCCGGAAGAGCGCGTTCTCGGCGAACTGCGGCCCGACGAGCTGGAGGCCGACCGGCAATCCCTCGGAGAGGCCGCACGGGATGCTGAGGCCGGGCAGGCCGGCCATGCAGGACGGGATCGTCAGCAGGTCGCTGAGGTACATCGCGATCGGGTCGGCGGTGCGGGCGCCGAGCGGGAACGCGACGCTCGGCGAGGTCGGGGAGACGAGCGCGTCGAACGTCTCGAAGAGCGCGTCGTGCTCGCGCTTGATCACCGTCCGCACCTTCTGCGCCTGGCCGTAGTACGCGTCGTAGTAGCCCGCCGAGAGTGCGTACGTCCCGACCATGATCCGCCGCTTCGGCTCGTCGCCGAAACCCTCGTCGCGGGTCCGCTCGTACATCTCGAGCCGCTCGTCCGCGTCGGCGCGGTAGCCGTAGCGGACGCCGTCGTAGCGGGCGAGGTTGGAGGAGGCCTCCGCCGGCGTGATGAGGTAGTAGCACGGCATCCCGTACTCGACGGAGAGCGGCAGCGAGCACTCCCCCACCTCGGCGCCGAGCTCCTCGAGCTTCGCGATCGCGGCCTGCACGGCCGCCGCGACGCCGGGCTCGATCCCCTCCGCCTCGTTCAGCTCCTTCGGGACGCCGACGCGAAGCCCGCGCAGGTCGTCACCCTCGGGCAGCTCGACCGGCTGCGGCAGCTCGACCGTCGTCGAATCGCACTCGTCCCGGCCGGCGATGACCGAGTAGAGGTACGCGCAGTCGCGGACGGTGCGCGCGACCGGGCCGACCTGGTCGAGGCTCGAGGCGAAGGCGACGATGCCGTAGCGCGAGACGGTGCCGTAGGTAGGACGGAGGCCCACGTTGCCGCAGAGCGCCGACGGCTGCTTGATCGAGCCGCCGGTGTCGGAGCCGAGCGCCCACGGGGCCAGGCCCGCGCTCACGGCCGCGGCCGAGCCGCCGCCCGAGCCGCCCGGCACGCGCGAGGGATCCCACGGGTTGTGCGACGGGCCGAAGGCCGAGTTCTCGGTCGAGGAACCCATCGCGAACTCGTCAGTGTTCGTCTTGCCGAGGATCCGCAGGCCGTGCGCTTTCAGGCGCTCGACGACGGTCGAGTCGTAGACGGGGAGATAGCCCTCGAGGATCTTCGAGCCTGCCGTCGTCGGGATCCCCTTCGTCCCGATCACGTCCTTGAGCGCGATCGGAAGGCCGTCGCCGCCCGCGTCCTCGCACACGTGGAGGTAGCAGTGCAGCTCCTCGTCGCGGGCGTCGATCGCGGCGCGGTAGGCGGCGAAGAGCTCCGCGCCCGAGATCTCGCGCGCGTCGAGCAGGCGCTTTGCCTCTTCGGCAGTGAGCCGGAGCGTGTCGATCACGATGAGCCACCCGGCGGCACCTTGAAGAAGTCACCCTCCCGCTCGGGCGCGTTCGCGAGCGCGTCCTCGACCGAGAGGCACGGCTTCGGCTCGTCCTCCTCCCAGACGTTGACCACGTCGAGCGGGTGCGAGGTCGGCGGCACGTCGGAAAGGTCGAGCTCCGAGACCTTCGAGACGGCCGCGAGGATGTCGTTGAGCTGCGCCTCGAGGCGCTCGACCTCGTCCTCACGGAGCTCGAGCCGCGCGAGGCGCGCCACGTGTAGGAGCTGTTCGCGGTCTATCGCCATTGCTCCGATACTCGCAAACCTCCCGTCGCCGCGGCGAAGCGAGACAGAAAGGGCCCCGTCAGGGGCCCTTTCAAGCGATATGGATCCGACGGGTTCTCTAGACCGCCTGGACGTTCGCGGCCTGTGCGCCCTTGTCGCCCTGCACGACCTCGAACGACACGCGCTGGCCTTCGGTCAGCGACTTGTAGCCGTCCATCGTGATCGCCGAGAAGTGGACGAAGACGTCGTCGCCGCCTTCGCGCTCGATGAAGCCGTAGCCCTTCTCGTTCGAGAACCACTTTACGGTGCCCTCAGCCAACCCTTCCTCCTTGGAGAAAACGACGGCCCGGGCACCGAGCCGTCGACCATTGATGAAACAGGCCGGAGTTTAGCTCAGGTTCCCGCACGTGCAACAGCCGTGAGCCGGCGATTTTTCGCAGCAGTAACCGTGTTCTGGAGCACCATCGCGATCGTCATCGGCCCCACGCCGCCGGGTACCGGGGTCATGTAGGCCGCCAGCTCCATCGCGCCCGGATCGACGTCGCCGAGCACCTTGCGGCTGCCCTCGTCTCGGTTCATTCCGACGTCGATCACCGTCGCGCCGGCCTTGACCATGTCGGCAGAGATGAGGTGCATGCTGCCGACGGCGGCGACGAGGACGTCGGCGTCGAGCGTGTGCCGCTGGAGGTCCTGGGTTCGCGAGTGGCAGATCGTCACGGTCGCGTTGCGCTGGAGGAGGAGGTGCGCCATGGGCTTGCCGACGATGACCGAGCGCCCGACGACGACGGCGCGGGCGCCCTCGAGCGGGATCTCGTACTCGTCGAGCATCCGCATGATCCCGAGCGGCGTGCCCGGCACGAGAGTCGGCCGCCCGAGGTAGAGCCGGCCCGCGTTGAGCGGGTGGATGCCGTCGACGTCCTTTCCCGGCGCGATTGCCTCGATGACGCGGTTCTCATCGATGTGGCCGGGGAGCGGGAGCTGGACGAGGAGCCCGTCTACCGCATCGTCGGCGTTGAGCTCTGCGATCGTCGCGAGCAGCTCCTCTTCGGACGTGTCCTCCGGCAGCTTCAGGTCGCGCGCCTCCATTCCGGCCTGCTGCGCGGCCTTCTGCTTCAGGTCGATGTAGATATGGGACGCGGGGTCGTGGCCGACGAGCACGGTGGCGAGGCCGACGTGGCCGAGCCCGGCGACGGACGCGGCCACCTCCTCGCGCACCTTCGCGCCGAGGGCCTTGCCGTCGATGATCGTTGCGGACACGAGGCGAGGTTATAGCCTCCGCTCGATGCGCCTTTCCCGCAAGAACGACCCCGATTCGGTGCGCGCGCGCCAGGAGGCACTCGGCCTGCCGGAGCCCGACCTCGAGCCGTACGCCCGCGCCGCCGAGTCGGTGACCGGGCTTGTCTCGATTCCGGTTTCCGTCGCTCAGCTCAATGTCTCGCTCGGCGAGTACGAGCTGTCGGAGGACGGTGAGGTCGTCGAGGCCGGACGCACGGACGAGGAGGTCGTCGTCCCGCTCGCGCACACCGAAGGCGGCCTCACGGCGTCGGTGCAGCGCGGCGCGAAGGCGATCGCGGAGTCCGGTGGCTCCCGAACGTACGTGATCGCCGACAGGATCACCCGAGCATCCTGCTTCATCTGCAAGGACTCGGGCGACGCGCTCACGCTCGCCCGCTGGATCGAGGGCGAGGTGCCGGCGATGCGCGAATTCCTGCGCGAGGCAGACCGGCCGGAGCTGTCGAAATACGCCGTCCTGCGCGAAGCCAAGACGCACGTCGTCGGCCCGATGTGCCACGTGCTCTGGCGCTTCACGACGGGCGACGCCTTCGGCGCGAACATGATGACCCGCAACGCGTACGCGCTGAACATGGCCTACGTGATGCCACAGGCGCCGGTGCCGGTCGAGCGCACGATTCTCGAGGCGAACATGGGCGGCGACAAGAAGCCCTCCTTCGAGTACTTCCAGCAGGGGCACGGCAAGACGGTGATCGCCGAGACGACCCTGACCGAGGCGGCGATCGAACGGGTGCTGCGGACCAAGCTCTCCGACCTCGAGGAGCTCGCCTGGGCCGGGACGCACGGCGCGGTCGCCTCGGGAATGCAGTCGGTGGCGTTCACGCCGGCCTCCGCGATCGCCGCTGTCTTCGCGGCGACCGGCCAGGACCTCGGGCTCGTCGCGACGAGCTCGATGGCGCACGGGACGGAGCAGCGCGTCGACAGCGGCCTCCACGTCTCGATCCGCTTCCCCGGGATAGAGGTCGGGACGGTCGGCGGCGGCACGACGCTGCCGGATCCGGCTCGTTGGCTCGAGCTGATGGGTTGCGCCGGGCCGGGGAAGGTCTACCGGCTCGCGCAGCTCGTGGCGGCGGCGGCACTCGCGCTCGAGATCAGCGCCTCGGCGGCGATGGCGACCGCGGGCAGCGAGAACTTCTTCCGCGCCCACTTCGAGCGCGGCGGGATGCGCTAGGGCTGCGAGGCCGGCGCGGCTGCGTCGCGCCACGCCCGTCTCAGCCGGTCGCGGTAGAAGACGCAAAGGATCAGCGCGACGAGGAGGAGCACCGCCTCGTCGAACGGCCCCGGAACCGGCGCGAGTCCGGCTACGGCGAGCCAGCGCAGCGGCCGCGGAATGCCGCCGTCGCGCAGCACGATCCGAACAGCGCGCGCGGTGTGACGGACGAACTGAGGACGTCGCAGGTGCCTTGAGCTCATGGCTCGATGGCTCTCAACTCCAAGATCCCGAAGCTTGCACCCGGGTTTTTCGACGCGACCTCGATGGCCTCGTCGAGGTCGGCGCATTCGAGGATGTTGAATCCGGCGATGTGAACGGTCTGCTCTGAGACCGGCCCGTCGCCGACCGTCGTCTCGCCGGCTCGAATCCGAATAGTGCGGCTCTCCGTCGGAGGGCCGAGCACGTGCCCCTCCAGGCGTACGCCGCGGGCCTCCATCTCTTCACACCAGGCGGCCACCGCGGCCGGGACGGCCGCCCTCTGCTCAGGGTCGAGCTGGACGCTCGGGTCGCGGTACGTAAACAGCATGTACTTCATCGCTCCTCCTCCGCTTTGGGCCGGCTTCCGAGTGCCGATTCGTCGCCGTGAGTGATACCCTGCGCTTCTCGCAGCGCCTCAAGGATCGGTGCTGCGTCGCGCGTCCGGTCGCATGCCGTGTGACCGGGCGACATTCCTCCCACATGCCCGCGGGTTGGAGCCAGGGTCGCTCCGCCAAGCGCGGTCAGCATCACGTTTCCACCAGGGGAGGGGAGCATGATCGACGCGGAAGGTGCAACCGCAGACGTTGCGCCGCAGGTCGATCTCGAGCGGACCCTCGGCTCCCTGGTCGCCGACATGCGGGGTCTCGTCGTCGGGCGTGCCGAGGCTCTGATGCGCGGCACCTCGCCACCGCTCCTGCGCGCGCTCGACGGCTGCGAGGCCCGCGCGCGCCGCCTCGAGGCGAGCGGGCACGAGCTCGGCCCGGCCGCAGCGCTCGAGTTCCTCGGCGACGCCGTCGCGGCGCTCGCCATCGACGGCGCCTGGGCGCCGGGCGAGGCGCGCGACGTGATCGCCCGCGCGGCCGCAGCGCTCGGCTTCTCCGAGGAGGCGACGCGGCTCGCGGCGTTCCGCCGCGCCGTCGCCGGCCCGGAGTGCGGGATGCTGTCGCCGCCGGCCGCCACCGGCCTGATCCTCACCCTGCTCGTCGAGCTCGGCCCCGCCCGGGCCGCCTCCCTCTGGGCCCTCGAGCCCTCCGGCCGGACCGGCTGCCTCGCCGCGGCCGGCATCGCACCGCGGAGCCCACGCATGCGCGGGGCGGCGCGCGCGGCGCTGGACGGCGTGCTCGCCGACTCGTCGCACATGCAGGCCACCGTCGTCGAGCGCTGGGACAGGCCCTACGGCGCGCTCGTCGCCCGCGTAGCCCGCCGCGACGGCGCGCGGCTCATGGCCTACCTCGCCGACGCCGCCGCCGCGCTCGCGCCGGTTCTCGAGCGCGAGGCGCTCTTCGTGCGCAATGTCGAGCGGGAGCGTGAGCTCGTCGCGGCCGGCGAGCGCCGCCTCGTCCGGCTCGGGCTCGACCTCCACGACGGGCCGCTGCAGGAGCTCGTCGCGTTCGCCGAGGACATCCGACTCGCGCGCGCCCAGATGGGCACCCTGATCGGCGACGACGACCGGCAGCGAGTGGGCGGGCGGTTCGCCGACCTCGAGGCGCGCCTCGAGTCGCTCGACCGCGGCCTGCGCGAGATCGCGCGGTCAGTGCGGTCGACGACCGCGCTCGAGGGGCCGCTCGAGGACGCGCTGCGCGCCGAGCTCGACGCGCTCGCGCGCACGTCCGGGATCGCGACGAGCTTCTCGCTCCATGGCAAGCTCGGCAACCTGACGGACTCGCAGAAGATCGTCGTCTTTCGGGTCGTGCAGGAGTCGCTCACGAACGTCCGCAAGCACAGCGCGGCGAGCATGGCGTCGGTCAGCATCCGCAGTACGCGCCGCTTCGTCGACGTCGCCGTCGCCGACAACGGACGGGGCTTCGACCGCGACAGCCCCACCGTCGGCCGGCTCGGGGTGGCGGGCGTCTCCGAGCGTGCGCGCCTCCTCGGCGGCGCTGTCGAGATCGACGGCCGCGTCGGCGCGGGGACCGTGGTGCGCATCACGCTGCCGCGCTGGCAGCCCCCCGCAGCGGAGCCGGCTATGCCGCTCTACGCGGCTGCGTTCTGAGCAATGCGCTGGCGCACGCTGCCGGTCACGCGTGAGGCAGCACGAAGAACGCGACCGCCGCGTACTGGCAGGCAACCGCGACAACCACCAGCGCGTGGAAGAGCTCGTGGTAACCAAAGACGGCAGGGATCGGATCGGGTCGTCGCCGCGCGTAGACGACGGCTCCGACCGTATAAGCGAGGCCGCCGGCGAGCAGCATCAGGGCTCCGGAGAGCCCAATGCCGGTGACGATCTGAGGAAACACGACGACTGCGACCCATCCGAGCGCGACGCAGACCACCGGCGACACCCACATTGGCGCGCCATTCCAGAGGAACTTGACACCGGCCGCGAACACAGCGCCGCCCCAAACCGTCGCCAGGATCGGAACGCGCCAGCCTGGGTGGATGACCAACAGCCCCACCGGTGTATAGGTGCCGGCAATCAGCGCGTAGATCATCGTGTGATCGAGCCGACCGACCCACCGTGCGGCAGCGGGCGTCCACGACAGCCGATGGAACATGCTGCTGACCCAGAACATCGCCGCAACGCTCGCCGCGAACGCGATCGCCGCCCCCCGTGCAACCCCGCCCTGCGCCGAAAGCCCCAGGGCGACACCAAGCGGAACAGCGGCCACGAACGCCAGTTGATGCGACACGCCGCGTAACCGCGGCCGCGGCGCACCCTCGCACGAGAGCCGCGCCGGCTCGGCGGCGACGCTCATGAGGCGAGCTCGTCGGGGTCGACGGCGCGGGCGACGGCCGTGCCGGGGAGGGGCTTTGCCGGTGGCGCCTGGCGCGGTCTCGCTTTGCGCGTGCGCGCAGGTCGCGCCTTGGCGCTCTTTGTCGGTTTGGGCGGCGTGTCGTCTACGAGCACGTTGCTCGCGGGTTCGCCGTGGAGGAGCCGTTCGAATTGTTCCTTGTCGATCGTCTCGTGCTCGATCAGGATCGCGGCGATCTCGTGCAGGGCTGCCTGGTGTTCGAGGAGCACTTTCGCGGCGCGCTGGTGGGCCTCGTCGATCAGGCGGTACATCTCTTCGTCGATCTCCTGTGCCATCTCCTCGGAGTAGGACGGCTCGGCTCCGAGCTCGCGACCGAGGAACGGCTGGTGAGGATCGGAACCAAAGACGCGTGGGCCAAGCTTCTCGCTCATTCCCAGACGTGTGACCATCTGCCGCGCCATCGCGGTCGCCCGCTCGAGATCGTTCGCGGCACCCGTGGTGATCTCGTCGAAGACGAGCTCCTCGGCTGCGCGCCCGCCGAGGATCATCGCAAGCTGGTCCATCAGCGCCGAACGCGAGGTCAGGAAGCGGTCTTCGGTGGGCAGCGAGAGGGTCAGACCGAGCGCCTGCCCGCGGCTGACGATCGAGATCTTGTGGACGGGGTCGGTGTGCTCCAGGAAGTGCCCGACGAGCGCGTGCCCCATCTCGTGGTAGGCGGTTATCTTGCGCTCGAGCTCCGAGAAGACGCGCGTCTTCCGCTCCGGTCCGGCGATCACCCGCATCACGCCTTCTTCGAGCTCGGCCTGGCCGATCAGCCTCAGGCCGCGCCGAGCGGACAGGAGAGCGGCCTCGTTGATCAGGTTGGAGAGCTCGGCACCGGTCAGGCCCGGCGTCGACGCCGCCAGGCTGTCCAGGTCGACTTCCGGATCGAGGGGCTTGCCCTTGACGTGGACCTCGAGGATCTTGCGGCGGCCGACGCGGTCGGGCCGGTCGACGACGATCTGCCGGTCGAAGCGGCCGGGGCGCAGCAATGCCGGATCTAGAACGTCCGGCCGGTTGGTCGCGCCGATCAGGATGATGTTCTGGTTGACCGAGAAGCCGTCCATCTCGACGAGCAGCTGGTTCAGCGTCTGCTCGCGCTCGTCGTTGCCGCCGCCGATACCGGCGCCGCGATGGCGACCGACCGCGTCGAGCTCGTCGACGAAGACGATGCAGGGCGCGGCCTCTTTGGCCTCCTTGAACAGGTCGCGCACCCGGCTGGCGCCGACGCCGACGAACATCTCGACGAAGTCGGAGCCGGAGATCGAGAAGAACGGGACGCCGGCCTCGCCTGCGACGGCGCGGGCGAGCAGCGTCTTGCCGGTGCCGGGCGGCCCGTAGAGCAGGACGCCCTTGGGGATGCGCGCGCCGAGCGCCTGGAAGCGCCTCGGGTCGGCGAGGAACTCCTTGATCTCCTGCAGCTCCTCGACCGCCTCGTCGACGCCGGCCACATCCTTGAAGCCGACCTTCGGCAGATCCGGGCCGAGCCTGCTCGCCTTGTGCTTGCCGAAGCTCATCATCTGAGAGAGGCCGCCCCCGCCGCCGCGCATCCGCCGCATCACGAAGATCCAGATCGCCGCGAGCAGGAGAATGGGCAGCAACGAGACGAGGATCGCGGTCAAGGCCGAGCCGTGGCTCGGCGCCTGCGCGGCGAAATCGACCTTCTTCCGCTCGAGCAGCGTCTGCAAGCCGAGCGCGGACTGGTCGCTCGGATAGTTCGCCTGCAGCACGTTTCCGCCTGCAAGCGTGGCCGATGCCTGCAGAGAGCCGGGATCGAAGACGACGCGGCTGATCGAGCCGGGCTTCGCCTCCACGCGGGCGATCAGCTGCGAGAGATCGATCGACGTCGTCTTGTGGGCCGGCGCACCCCGGCGCGAGGCAGAGAACTCGAAGGCGAACACGGCCAGGACGAGCACCGGCACGACGAGGCGAAGCACCTGCGGTGAGGGTCGGCGCGTCACGCGACGCTCGCGCTGCCCGGATCTGCGACGCCACTACGCGTCTCGGGCCGGTCGGTCGCGAACATGTCCACGAGTAGTCCTCCTCAGCACGAGCTGTCGTTGCCGACCGTCACGGTCGGGCGGACCGGCTGCCCTGACCTACGCTGCTGAGGAGGGCTCTTGCGGGGTCGACGTCTTGTGACCACCGCCTAGCGGACGACGCCAATTCAGTAGAGCGCCGTGCGCACAGTGTAGCGTGAGCCCTTCCCGCTCAACCGCTCGGCGGCCGCCGGCGCTGGACGACGGCGCTACGATTCCCAGCTCGGGAAAGGACAGTGGTGACGAGGGCGTGACGTGTCCAGCCTGCGGCGAGGTAACCGAGGTTCCCACCTGTCCGTCTTGCGGCGTCGACCTCTCGACCGTCGTCGGCTCAGTCCGTGACAGCCCTGCGATTGATGGCAGCCAGACCCAGCGCGACCAGGATCAGACGCGGTCGGATCGCGACCAGACCGCGAGTGACCACGATCAGACGTGGTCGGATCACGATCAGAGCGCCAGTGAAAGCGATCAGCGAAGTGCGGATGAGGATCAGCACGCCGCCGACGACGATCTCGCGGCCGGCGGCGACAGCGTCATCCATCGCCGGAGCGCACTGGCGCGCGAGCGGTCCGCTCGCGACCGTGCCGACGTGTCAGCCGTACGCGAGGAGAGTGCCGCGGCGAGGTTGGAAACGGCGGAGGAGCGCGATCGGGATGCTGCGCTTCGTGATCGTGGCGCGGCCGGCCGGGATGAGCTCGCTCGTCTGCACGATATGGAGGACGACGAGAACTCGACTCGGGAGGACATCCTGTCGCGCTCGAGGCGGGACCGGGCGAGAGCGGCGGCCGATCGAGCCAAAGCAGCCGATGACCGTACCCGGGCGGCCGCCGACCGGCAGGAAGCAGCCCATGAACGCGCTGAGGGGCTCCGGCACCGGACGGAAGCTGCAGACGACCTGAAGTTCGCTGCCACCGATGAATTGACGGGTGGGTGGACGCGCCGGTTCGGTCTCGAGGAGGTGTCCCGCGAGCTCGAACGCGCACATCGGACCGGAGCCTCGCTCGTACTCGCGTTCATCGACGTCGACGGCCTTAAACAAGTCAACGACAGCGAGGGCCATCTGGCCGGTGACTCCCTGCTGCAACTCCTCGGTGAGACGCTCCGCGCGAACGTGCGCCCGTACGACGTGATCGTCCGCTACGGCGGTGACGAGCTCATCTGTGCGATGCCGAACCTCGGCGTGTCCGAAGCCTTGGCACGGTTCGAGAAGATCGCGGCAGTACTTGCGGCTGCCGATGCGACGCATTCGGTCACGTTCGGCCTGGCCGAAGCCGACCCCGCCGAAAGTCTCCAAGGACTGATCGCGCGCGCCGACGCAGACCTGCTCCAAGCCCGACGCTCCCGGTCGCTGTAGCGGCTGATCGCGACGCGCGGGAAGCCGCGTATCGCCTTCGTCCGGCGTTCTTCTCTAGCCCGTCTGCTGGTTGTGAACGGTGAAGGCAGACTCCTGAGGAGGGGTGGGGAATCCGCCGTCGATGCCCGCGCTCATGGTCGGCATCAGCTTCTCGTCGCGGAAACGCTCCCAGCTCTCCTGCGATTCGTGGACTGCGATGATCGTCCAGCCGTCAGCTGACGGACCGGCCGCGTGAAAGATCTGCCCTTCCGGGAGGCTGCCGTCGCTTGGATGCACCGCTGCGATCGACGCCTCGTACTGCTCCTTCGTCCCAGCCGGAAAGTGATGCACGATGCCGTACGCCATCCGACGCTCCTTTCGCGATTCCCGTCGACTCAACTTGCACAGCGTAGTGACGGATCTCGCCGCGGGTCGTATTCCGCTACCGGCTCCGGATTAGAAGATGAACGGCACGAGCATCTTGGTCGAACGCTTGTACACCGGGTAGTCCTCTGGGAACTGCTCGGTCAGGTAGCGCTCCTCGACGCTCGCGCCGTAGAGGAAGTAGATGCCGGCCAGAGCGACGGCGATGAGCCACCACCAGCTCAGCGAAACCGCGGTGCCGACGCTCGCGACCAGTATGCCCGAGTAGATCGGGTGGCGAACCAGGTGGTAGGGGCCGCTGGTCACCAGCTCTGGTTCGTCCTTCTGGATCATCGGGGTGCCCCAGTTGCGCCCGATGTGCATACGGGCCCAGATCGCGAACCCCAACCCTAGAGCGAAGAGGATGAGCCCGAGCCCGGCGCGCCACAGATCCGTGTTGACGCCGTGGCCCCGAAAGGCTCCCAGGCGAATCAGAAGGATCGCGACGACAGCGATCACCGCCCTGATACGCAGTTCGCGAGACCAGGGCACCCGGCCCCTCTTCATCGAAAAGGCCGCCACCAGCCAGTACAGCCAGAACGCCGCCCATCCCACAGCGAAGACGAGCTCGACCGCTCGCATCGTTACTCATACCTCCAGGCTGTCTGGACCACTTCCGTTGTCCTCCAGTGTTCGGGAATGACCCCTGAGCTGCTGCGCTTGACAGTAGGCTGTGGTGCTAGCGATAATAGTGCTATGTCCGCCCACGCTTCGCGTCTGCCGTTCTCGCTCGACGCGTTGATAGCGGAGGCCAAGCGACGGATGCGAAGGCGGCGCGTGCTTGTCGCGACCGTGCTCGTGCTCCTTGGAGCATTTACGGCTGCGGCTGTGATCATCGCTAGGTCGCCGGGAGGCCCAGGCGCCGGTCGGCCCTCCGGCGGGCCGGGAGCAGCAGGCTCCGCTGGGACGTCCGGCGGGCAGGCCCTCGGAACGCCGTTTCATGGGATCAGCGCAGCGCAGCATCCGCGCACAAAAGCCGACAGGCTCGATCCGTCGGTTGTGGTGTCGATCATCTCCGATAACAAGCTGCAAAAGCGGGCGTCGCACGGCAGGCGTGGGCTAGTGGAGCCGGGCAGCGCGCGCTTTCTCAGACAGCTCCCAAACGGCGCTCGGGTCTATGCAGTCGCCGCGACGGGCAGGCAGCTGTTCGTCCTCATCGAGCGAATGCCACGCCTTGCCAGCAACGTCAAGCCCGGCGCCCCCCTTTGGGAATGTACTTCGCCCCTCACTCAGAAGGTGCCCGCCGCGATAAACGGCTTCCGGGCGTACAAGAGCAGGCACAAGGAGTCGCCTGCTGTGAGTTGGGGTGTCGCTCTCGACGCTGTCACCGCGGTCTCGTTTACCGCGGGCGCACGGGTGACAACTGTGCCCGTCAAGCACAACGCCTGGGTCTACGAGGGCAGATACATGGCCGACAGAAACCTCACCGTCCTCTTCAAGAACGGGCGCACAGAGACGATCCCGTAGCGCCGGGCCTTCTAGGCCCCAACCCGTAGGTCCACCGAGCGTCCTGCCCTGGGCTGGGCCAGCGTTCACGAATGTCCCTTGATCGGGACAGTTGGCCGGGGACTTCCTTGGTTCCTCGGGTCGTAATCTCTCAGGGAAGCTCAACTGGAGGTTCTGATGCGCTTGCCGCCGCCGAGATTGCACATAGCGCTACTCCTCGCATCGGTTCTGCTTCTCACCACTGCCGGTGTCGGCGCGGCATACGTTGCCCGCGCTCAAGCCGCGCGCACGCTCGTCTCCCTTCCCCGCATCGGAACCGTTAGCTGGCAGGCCGGAAACGAGACGCTCCACTTTCAAAACGCGGTCTACGGCACGACCGAGAGCGTCGTTATCCGTCGGTCGGGTCACAAAGCCATCCGAAGGGTTGAGCTCCAGCCGCAAGAGGAGGTCTCGGTTTCTTTCAAGAGCGTCGGCAAGATCATGCTCCTGGTCGGATCTGGCGATGAAGCCTTCCAGACGAACGTGCGCATCACCGTGACGCATCCCACGCCGAGAGTGGAGGAGCGTCTCCAGGTGGCGGTACTGACCCGCCCCTAGCCACCGGGCCAGCAGTCTCTCGGCTGGGCCGGCGTCCTCTCGCCTGACGCGCCGAGTCTCAGCCGGCGGGCAGGCGGACGTCGGAGACGTCCAGGCCGAGCGAGTTCGCGAGCCGCACGCCGTGGTTCAGCTCCTCGCGCAGGCGCTCGCGGTCGCGCGCCTCCATCAGCGTCCCGATCACCTCGCGCGCCTTCGGCCGCCAGAGGACGTGCTTCGCAAAGACCGGCAGCATCGTGTTCGCCGCGTCGACGAGCCGCGTGCGCACCTGCTTCCCGGCCGACTTCAGCAGCACCCGCTCGTACGCCATCCCGGCGCCGTGGTGGATGCCGTCGTCGACGGCGAGCCGGTTGCAGAGGTCCTCGAGCACCGTCCCGCGCGACGAGCGCGCGATCAGCCGGAAGCGCGGGATGATCAACCGCTCGAAGAAGACCTGCATGAGGAAGACCTTCTCCTCCAGCAGGTCGGCCTCGAGGAACATGTGCCCGAGCTCGTCGAGGTACGGATCCCGCTCGCCCTCCCCGCCGACCTGGCCGATCAGCCGCAGCCACGCCTCGGTGTGACGCGACTCGTCCTGCACCATCGTCGCGTAGTAGAGCCGCGCCTCCGGGTCGGGCGCCGCCGCCAGCAACTGCGACGCCATCTCGCACGCGAACACGTCCGCCTGGAGCTGCTGCATGATCACCGACCGCCAGATGTCCCGCCGCCGCGCCTGCCGCTCGGGGGCCCCTTTTCCCTCCGGCACGAACGGGATCGCGCCCCACGGCACGTCGTCCACGTGCCACTCCTGATGCTTCGCCAGGTGGTAGAAGCGGAGGACGGCGGCGTACTCGGCCCGGGCCTCGGGCTCCGCAGGGACGGGCTCAGCGCTCATGCTCGGGACCTTATCCTCACGTGATGCTCGCACTCGTCTTC
This sequence comes from Gaiellaceae bacterium, assembly GCA_036723535.1. Taxonomy (GTDB): domain Bacteria; phylum Actinomycetota; class Thermoleophilia; order Gaiellales; family Gaiellaceae; genus Palsa-739. The sequence continues at coordinate 2,316 of DAIMGZ010000009.1, read as the reverse complement.
AGCTACGAGGTGCGCGACGCGGCCGAGTTCGAGCGCGTCTACCGAACGGACGGCGAGTGGGCCGCGTTCTTCCGGCAAGGCCGCGGCTATATCGGCACCGAGCTCCTGCGCGACGTCGAAACGGCCGGCCGGTACCTCGTCGTCGACCGCTGGGAGTCGGCCGACGCCTACAACGCCTTCGTCGCCGAGCGTCGGGAGGAGTACATGGAGCGGGTCGACGCCACGCGCTACCACTACGACAGCGAGCTCCGCTTCGGCACGTTCGAGACACTTTCGTAACGGTGGCTGCCACCGGCCGCGCATTTCGGCAGCCGGATCGACTGCTTGGCTCGCATTGCGAGGCGGTTTCCGCTTGAAATAGCCGCATCGCGCAGCGATAATCCCGAGCGCCGATGTCCGTTGAGGAACGCGCAAGCGCCGCCGAACGGGTCCTCGCGGCGCGCGAACGCTACGTCGCCCGCGGTGTCTCGACGCCCTCCCTCGTCATCGCCCGCGCCGATGGAGCTCGAGTCTGGGACGTCGACGGCCGCGAGTTCCTCGACTTCGCCGGCGGGATCGCGTGCCAGAACCTCGGACACGGCCCGTCCACCGTCGTGGCCGCGATCCACGAACAGGTGGACCGCTATCTCCATCAGTGCTTCATGGTCGGGACATACGAGCCGTACGTCGAGCTCTGCCGACGGCTGGACGAGCTCTGGCCAGGCGACACCGCGACGAAGTCGATCCTCGTCAACTCGGGCGCCGAGGCGATCGAGAACGCGGTCAAGATCGCGCGCGCGGCGACGGGCCGGCCGGCGGTCGTCGTCTTCGACCGCGCCTTCCACGGCCGCACGAGCCTGACCATGGCGATGACGGCGAAGCTCGTCTACAAGCAGGGCTTCGGGCCGCTTGCAACCGACGTCTATCGCGCGGCGGCGCCGTACTCGTATCGCGGCGTCTCGACGGAGGACGCGCTGCACAGCCTCGAGCTCCTGTTCCAGCAGGACGTCGACCCGAAGTCGGTGGCGTGCGTCGTGCTTGAGCCGGTGCAGGGCGAGGGCGGCTTCATCCCGATGCCCCCGGAGTTCGTGAAGGCGCTCCGCCGCCTGTGCGACGAGCACGGGATCCTCTACGTCGACGACGAGGTGCAGTCGGGCTGCGGGCGCACCGGGACGATGTGGGCGATCGAACAGCTTGGCGCAGAGCCCGACCTGCTCGTCTCTGGGAAGACGCTCGGCGGCGGCCTCCCGCTCGCAGCAGTCACCGGCCGCGCCGATCTGATGGACGCCGTCCACGTCGGCGGGCTCGGCGGCACGTTCGGCGGGAACCCCGTCGCCTGCGCGGCCGCGCTCGCCGTGCTCGACGAGCTCACGGCGCCCGGCGCCGCCGAGCGGGCCGAGCACGTCGGCACGCTCCTGCGCGCGCGGCTCGAGGAGATCGCCGGCCGGCAGGCGATCGTTGGCGAGGTGCGCGGGGTCGGTCCGATGCTCGCGCTCGAGCTGCGCGAGCCGACGCCCGACGCTGCGAAGGCGACGACTGCGGCCGCCTTCGAGAAGGGGCTGCTCCTCCTCTCGTGCGGCCTCGACGGGAACGTCATCCGGCTCCTCCCGCCGCTGACCGCGAGCGACGAGGAGCTCGAGCGCGGGCTCGACCTGCTGGAGGAGGCGCTTGGCGACGCTGGCACCGACCGCGCCTGAGACCGAGCAGGCCGCGGGCGCGCCGGCCGTCCGCCTGAGCGGCATCCGCCGCGTCTACGGCGACGTCGTGGCCGTCGCGGGCGTCGACCTCGACATCGGCGCGGGCGAGTTCTTCACGCTCCTCGGCCCGTCCGGCTCCGGGAAGACGACGACCCTGCGCGTGATCGCCGGCTTCGAGCGGCCCGACGCGGGGCACGTCGAACTGCAGGGAGTCGACGTGACCCGGGTGGCGCCCTCGCAGCGCGCCGTCAACACGGTCTTCCAGGACTACGCGCTCTTCCCGCACATGACCGTCGCGGAGAACGTCGAGTACGGGCTGCGCGTCAGGGGGATAGCGCGCCGCGACCGACGCGCCCGCGCGGAGTCCGTGCTCGACCGCGTCCGGTTGCCCGGCCTCGGCGACCGGAAGCCTGCGCAGCTCTCCGGCGGCCAGCGGCAGCGGGTGGCGCTCGCGCGCGCGATCGTGAACGGTCCGCCGGTCCTCCTCCTCGACGAGCCACTCGGCGCGCTCGACCTGAAGCTGCGCCAGGAGATGCAGACCTTCCTCAAGGCGCTGCAGCGCGACCTCGGCATCACCTTCGTCTACGTCACGCACGACCAGGAAGAGGCGTTGACGATGAGCGACCGGCTCGCCGTCTTC